>JACPRC010000199.1 GCA_016190175.1 Planctomycetota bacterium | reverse complement strand
GCCCCTACGGGCCCCCTGCCAGCCCGCTACGACCCGGAAGACCTCCCCACGAATCCTGGCCCCTCACCGGCCCGCCAGCGGCCTCCGGTTACCCATACCGTAGTGTCTGATTCACTGGGACGCCGACGTTGCGCCGGCGAAGCGGGCCCGTGCGGTCACGGGCCTGCGGCTGGGTCCGCGCGAGGAGCCGGAGCCGTTGCGCCCTTGATCCGCAGCACCTCCTCGTACACCGCAAGATTCGCCTCGACCATCCGGTCGATCGTGTACCGCTCCGCAGTCTCGCGCGCGGCCCGCGACATCTCCTCCCGCCGGGCCGGGTCGGCCAGTTCGCTCATGCGGGCGGCCATGGCGTCGACGTCGCCTCCGTCCGGCACGATGAACGAGTCTCTCCCGTCCGTCAGCACTTCCGCGACGCCCGTGACCGCCGTGGTGATGACGGGGAGTCCCGACGCGATCGCCTCGAGGCAGACGTTCGGGAACGGATCGTAGAACGTCGGGAGGACGAGGGCGTCGGCGGCGCCGTAGTACTCGCCGACGGCGTCCCGATGGCCCAGGAGATAGACGCGTTCGGCGATGCCGAGCCTGCGGGCCAGGGAGCGGTACTCGGCGCCGGCGTCGCCCACGACCATGAGGCGCGCGCCGCGCAGGCGCGCGACGGCCTCGATGGCGAAGGCCAGCCCCTTGCGCCGGGCGCCGTTCCCGCAGAAGAGGAAGACGGGGTCGGCATCGGGGATGCCGAAGATGCGGCGCACCCGCGGGCGGTGCTCCCGGAGGGCGGGCGTGAACCGCTGAGTGTCCACGCCGTTCGGGATGACGACGATGTCCCCGGAAGGGACCCCGTATGCGCGGACGACCTCCTCCTTGACGCGTTCGGAGACGGCGACGATCCTGCGGTACGCGCCCGGACGGAAGCCCAGTTTCTCCAGCCGGAGCTGGACGAGCTCCTTGGGGTTGATCCGGGCCCAGAGACGTCCCACGAGGCTCCGCGTCGGCGCCATGCGGCGAAGGTATTCGCGATGGGTTCCGCCCCCGAGACGAAGGACATCCTGCGAGGTCGTCCGGGTGAAGCTGTGGACGACGTCGAAATCCCCCTTCTCGATGAGCGCCTTCACGTTGGCCGCGAAGGCGAGGTACCTCCATGCGGAGAAGGCCTCGGTGACGGGAACCTCATGGAGGATGGCGCCGGCGGGGGCGGCCCCGCGGTGGAAGCGGCGGGCGAAGAGGTGCACCTCGTGGCCGCGCGCGAGCAGCCCGCGCGTCAGGTACGAGCACGCGCGCTCGGCGCCGCCGTGCGTCTCCGAGTAGGTGTAGATCAGGACGGCGATTCTCATCGGTCGAGCCGCTCCCGGCACGCCTCCCATACTTCGTCCGTCGCGATCGATTTCATGCAGCGATGATGGCCGAGCGGGCAGGTCCGCTTCAGGCACGGGCTGCACTCCAACTCCTTGCGTATGATCGCGTGGCCGCGCCCGAACGGGGGCGTGGTGACGGGATCCGTCGGGCCGAAGATCGCCACGACGGGGACGCCGAGCGCGTCCGCGACATGCATGGGGCCGGTGTCGTTGGTGACGAAGAGGCGGCAGCGGGCGAGTGCGGCGGCGAGCTGCGACACCGACGTCCGTCCCGAGAGGTCGATCGCGCCGGGGATCTCCGCCGCGATGCGCGCTCCGAGGGCGGCCTCCGCGGGCCCGCCCACGATCACGACGCGCGCGCGCGCCGCGATCCGCCGGCCCACCTCCGCGAACCGCTCCGGGAGCCACTGCTTCGCCGCCCCGTAGGTTGCGCCGGGGTTGACGGCGACGAGCGGTCCGCGGGGGAGGCGTTCGTCCGCCCAGCTCCGCGCGTCCTCCGGCACCTCCAGCCGCGGCGGCTCCGGATCCGGGGGCGTGCCGAGGCGCGAGAGGAGGCGGTGGTAGTAGTAGACCCGATGGCGCCGCAGGAGATCGGGGTCGCGCGGAACGCGGTCGGTCAGGAGCGCCGAACGGCCCTCCCCGGCGTACCCGATCCGGCGCGGGATGCGTGCCGTGAAGGCCAGGAGCGCGGAACTGAAGGAGCGGGGCAGGAGGAGGGCGACGTCGAACCGCCCGCGGACCGCTCGCACGGCCCCGAGCCAGGTATCGTAGGGCAGGACCTCGTCCGCGCCCGTCACGCAGCGGTAGAGGTCCGCGAGGCCCCGTTTCGTGAGGACGGCGATGCGGGCGCCGGGTCGCATCGCGCGCAGGCTCCGCAGCGCGGGGAGGCCCATGACGGCGTCGCCGAGCCAGTTCGGGGCCTTGACGACGATTCTCACGGCCCGCACCCGTCCGGCGCTCCCGACATTGAGGCGTGATCCTATCAGGTCGGCGGGCCGGGAGCAACGACACGGCCCTCGAAACGCGGCGGTCGCGGGCTACCCGCCTCCGCGCGGCGCTTCGGCGGGTGAGTCGCCTGCAAGGAACGGACTTGTCACGGGCGACTCACTTGTCCTTCGGCTCCACCGTTCCCGGCAGGTTCTCGGCGACGACCTCGTACCGGTTGGTGATCTCGTTGTAGGCCAGGCGCGACTTGTTCGTCACCCACCATTCGTGGATGCGCCAGATCGCCGCCTCGTTCTCCAGGATCTCCTTCGCGGCGTCGTAGCCGAACTCCTTCCCCGTCGCCAGCCGGATCGCCTGCGCCATGATCCGCAGGTCCATGGCCCCGATCCCGTCCTTGTGGCGGAGCGCGTCGACCTCCTCCGGCTTCTTCCCCTGCTCCTTCCACTCCTTCTCGCGGCGCAGCACCGCGACCATCGTGTCCACGAGCGCCTGGAGCGTCTCCTTGTCCGCGACGGGCCCGAGGCGTTTCACCACCCATTCGCGGCTCTTGAACGCGACCGCGTCCTCCATCCGCGAGTGCTCGTCCCCCTTGAACTCGTACCGCATCTTCAGCACGCGGTTCTCGTACGCGATGCGAGGCATGGCGAGGTCGGGATTGTCGTCCAGTTCCTTCGCGTCGTAGGCCTCGACCTTGATGATGTCGATGAGGCCGGAGACCTGGAGCTCCAGCACCTGCGCGCGCGGATTGACGTTCTTGAAGACGGCGATGCCGCCGAGCCGCTGCCCCGGACGGATGAACTTCTGGTCACGGATCTCGCGGGAGTTGAGGAAGAGCCGGTCCCCCTTCTTCCACCGCCCCTTGAGCCAGCGGTCCTTCGTGAGATAGACCTTCTCGTTCGGATCGTCCACGCTCGGGTCGCGGTCGAAGCCCTTCTTCAGGGCCTCGATCGACTCCAGGACGATCCCCGGAGAGCGGTTCCCCAGCCCGGCGGCGTACTCGATGATCTTGTACTCCGCCTCGGGGTGGACGATGCTCGGATGGTAGCGGCCGTACTTGAGGAGCTCGCCGACCTCGGCGGACCGCTTCACCCACTTCTCGACGTCGGTCGCCGGGATCTCGCGCGTGCCCTTCGCCGTCTGGACGAAGTACTTGTCGTCGCGGAGCGTCACGAGCCCGTAGACCTTCGTGCCGTTCTTGAGGACGAGGATGTCGTACTTGTCCGAGGCGTTGATGTCCTTGATCGTCTCGGAATCGACCTTCCGGACGTCGCTCATCAGCTCCTTGCCGGTCTCGACGTAGAGGACGACGTCGAGGATGAGGGGGATCGTCTCTTCGGAGGGGTTGTGGACCTCGAAGAGGACGAACCAGTAGGGTTCCACTTGACCGCCCGCCGAGCGGACGAGGAACATCTCGGGCTTCTCGCTGTCCCAGTCGAGCCGCCAGCGGTTGCGGACCTGCCCTTGACACGGCGCGACGGCCTGCGGCCGACCGGCGCAGAGCGCCGGCTGCGCGAAGCGCGGCCGCGCCGAGTCAAGGGCCAGCGCGTCCGCCGGCCGCGCCGCGGCGAGGAGGCCGAGGAGCAACGCGACGGAGGCGACGGCCTGTTTCATCATGCCGGATTCTCTCCCGAAGGGGCGGTGCGATCCTATATGTACTGGACGGACGGGGTCAAGGAAATCACCTCAAGAGAGTGGTTCGTGGTTGGTGAAGAGGGCGCTCCCACCACCATTCACTTGTACGGCTTCCAGTACTCGTACCCGCTCCCGTTGTTGCTGCCGGTCGCGTAGTGTCCCTCGATCCGGCCCTCGATCGACATGCCGCGCGTCTCCTGCTTCCCGTACTTGCCGCGGGCATCGGGGACGAGGCGGTGGAAGGTGGCGCCGGACGGGCGGTGAACGACGATCCAGAGGTCGGAATCGTCCCGGCCCCGGACCTCGAAGCGGCCCGCGGAATTCCCTTCTCCCGGATCGGCGCGCGTGTACAATGTGCCCCCTTCATGGACCATGTTCCCGCAGGAAAGCTGAACGCGGCCGTGCGCCGATGGACCGATCTGTCCGACCTCGCCCGGCGCGTCCGCCGCCGCTCCGTCGATCTGGCGATGTTCTTCCACTTCCGCCCCGGCGTGAAGCGGTACATCCCCGTCGCGCTCAAGCCGTGGATCGTCACGGAGAAGCAGCGCCGGGAACTCCGCCGGCGATGCATGGTCCTGGAGCACGCCGCGCGCCGGGTCCTGGCCGTCCGCGCGACGCGTCGCGACGTCCGGGAGCTTCTTCCTTTCACCGAAGGCGAGGAGCGGTGGATGCACGACGCGTATCGCGGCGACTTCGCGCGGCCGGAGACCTGCTTCTCCAGGATGGATGTCGCGACCGACCTCGGCCGCGCGGACTGGCTCGACCGCGCCAGGTTCCTCGAGGCGAACCTCGTCGGGATCGGAGCGACCTACTACTCGTGGTGCGCGGGGCGGATCGCGGCGGAGCTCTTCGCGCCCCGTCTGGAGAAGGCGCTCGGGCTGCGGCTCCGCGCGGAGGACGACATCCTCGATATGATCCTCCGGCGCTGCCGCGCGCACGGCGCCCGGATCGGAAGGCCGGATCCGACGGTCGCCTTCCTCGAACACAAGCGCGTGGAGCACGGCCCCTTCGAGTACCAGACGATGGAGCGGATCTTCCGCGAGCGGGGCGGCAAGGTCGTCGTCGCGGACCCGGTCGAGTTGCGGCGCAGGGGCGGCGAGATCTGCTTCGGCGGCACGCGCGTGGACATCCTCTATCGGGATCCGACGCTGCTCGAACTCGTGGAGATGGAGGAGGATGGGGACGACCTGCGCGCCGTCCGGTTCGCGTTCCGGGAAAACCGCGTCGTCTCCTCCCTGGGTGGCGAGGCGGATCAGAAGTCCCTCTTCGAGCTGTTCTCGTCCGCGAAGTACCGGGATCTCTTCACGCCGGCGGAGCGCGCCGTCTTCCGGCGCCACGTCCCCTGGACGCGCCTTCTGCGGGGGACGCGCACCGAAGATCCCGCGGGGCGGGACGTGGACCTCGTCGGGTTCGTACGCACGCGCCGGGAGCGGCTGATCCTGAAACCGAACCGCGACTACGGCGGAAGCGGGATCACGATCGGGAACGCCGTGGGGGCGGCCGAGTGGGACCGCGCGATCGAGAAGGGGCTCGCCGCTCCGGGGGGCGTCGTGGCCCAGGAGCGCATCGAGTTCAACACGGACGTGTATCCCGTCCTCGAGGGAGGGCGCGTCCGCTTCGAGGATCGCTACATCGTCACCGGGGTGCACGCGGGGGACGACGAATCGGCCTTCCTGGCGCGCATGTCCGCCGAGCCGATCGTCAACATCACCCGCGGCGGGGCCATTGTCGGCGTGCTGGTGGCTAATGGCTAATGGCTATCCCAGCACCTCCCGCACCACCCGCAGCAGATCCTCCCGCGCGAACGGCTTCCTCAGCTTCACGTCCACGGGTTTGGTCGCCCCCACCCGCACGAAGGCGCTCCCCGTGTAGCCGGACATGAAAAGCACCTTCAGGTCCGGCCGGAGCTGGAGCAGTTTCTCGGCCAGTTCGGGACCGGTCATCCCGGGCATGATGACGTCGGAAAGCAGGAGGTGGATCGGGCCGGCGTGGCGCTCCAGGACGCCGATCGCCAGGTGCGGCCCCTCGACCTCCAGAACCCGATATCCTTCCTCGCGGAGGCCCAGGGAGACGAGCGACCGGACCGAGGGGTCGTCTTCCACGAGGAGGACGGTCTCCGCCCCGGGGCGGGGCCTCATCGGCGGAGGGGTCGGTGTCCGGGAGGCGGGCGCGGGCGATTCGCAGGCGGGGAACCACATACGGAACGAGGTTCCCTTGCCGGGCGCGCTGTCCACCCAGATGTGCCCGCGGTTCTGCTTGACGATCCCGTGCACCGAGGCCAGGCCCAGGCCCGTTCCCTTGCCCGGCTCCTTCGTCGTGAAGAAGGGCTCGAACACGTGCGAGAGCGTCTCGGGGCCCATCCCGGTCCCCGTGTCCGAGGCCGTGAGGTGGACGTACCGGCCCATGGGGACGCCCAGCGGCCAGGTGCCCGAGTGCGGCACCTTCCCGCACTCGATGACGAGCCGGCCGCCGTGCGGCATGGCGTCGCGCGCGTTCGCCGCGAGGTTCATCAGGACCTGTT
>JACPRC010000027.1 GCA_016190175.1 Planctomycetota bacterium | reverse complement strand
CGAGGGGTTCGTGCGCCTTGGGACGCAACGGGTTGTGAACCCTTCGACTCGCCTGCGGCTCGCTCAGGGTGATTCGCCCGCAAGGAAGCCCTTGTTGCGGGCGAATCACGCTTCCCTCCGTCGAATCGTGCCCTCGTCCTCACCCCAGGGACGCGAACCGGGACGCGTCTCGTTGCGGCCCCGAGGAAGAGCCGCAGCGCCGCCGCGCCCCGCGCATTTGGAAGATGGCGCTTCGCGCCCCGTGCGACCTCTCGGCGGATCGTGCGGCCGACAGCCCGAATCTTTGAAGGAGCGCCGCGCGCCAATCCGTCTAGTACGTAGCAAAAGGTTGACCCCCCGCCGGGGGGCACTACAATGGCGGGCTGTTCCCGTCCCGAGATTCGGAGCGACCTATGAACGGCTCCCGAAGCCGCCGCGTTGCCGCGCAGCGGGGCATCTCCTCGATCGTGGTCGTGGCCCTCGCCCTCGTCACGATCGTCCTCGCCTTCGTCGCCGTCCTGCTCTTCGCCGACGTGGTCGCGAAGGAGCGGACGGCCAAGGCGCTCGAGAAGCGGCTGGAGAATCTCCACGCGGATCAGGCGCGGATCACGAAGGCCAGGAAGGGCTCGCTCGCGCCGACGGGCTTCACCCAGGCCGCGCCGGCGACGACCCCCGAGGGGGGAGAGGTCTCCGAAGCGCCGCCCGCCGAGCACCTTCCGGTGGACGCCGCGAAGAGCTACCTGAAGGACCGGCGGGAGAAGCTCCTCGAGAAACCGACCCAGCAGGATCCGGGGCGGGATCCGGCCCTCGCCTCCAACCTCCAGGACTTCGACAAGAAATACGCGGATCTCGCCCGCAACGCCACGGGGGAGCGCGCCTTCAACACGCTCGAGGAACTCGTCGGCATCGCCGCGACGCGCGTGATCGTCGCGATGAACCTGGCCGACCAGCGGCGCGTGGAGGAGGAATTGGCCGAGGAGCGCAAGAACGCCGCCGCCGAGAACAAGAACAACCTTCCGACGAGCGCCGTCGAGTACAACGCGGAACTGGAGGGCAAGATCGCCGAGGTGACGAAGGCCAAGAACGACATCGACACGCACTCCAAGGACCGCGTCGCGGGGCTGGAGAAGGAGATCGCCGAGACGCGCAAGAAGATCGAGACGCTGAAGATCGACTACAACAAGGAAACGATCAGCTTCAGCAACCGGGTCAACAAGCTCCGGGCCGAGCTGGAGGAGCTGAAGGTCAAGGAGGTCATCCGGCTCGAGATCAGCGAGGCGCACGGGAAACTCCTGAGCCCGGACATCCCGAACCGGGTCGCCTTCATCGACCGCGGGAGCCGCGAGCGCATCGTCCCCGGCCTCAAGTTCCTCGTCGCCCGCAAGGGGGCGCAGGGGAGGTTCGAGTACAAGGGGAAGGTCCTCGTCAAGAAGGTGTGGATGACGTACGCCGAGGTGGCGATCACGGAGATCGTCGACCCCAAGGTGCCCCTCGTGGACGGGGACCTCATCGTCAACCCGCTCTTCCATCCGCGGCGCCCCGTCGTGGTGCACTTCCTCGGCGAGAAGGACGCGGGCCGGCTGCGGCCGAGCTGGACCACGGCCGAGGCGGGCCGGCGGATCGCCGAGATCGGCAGCGAGGTCCGGGAGAGGCTCACGCTCGACGTCGACTTCGTGATCTTCACCTGGTCGAAGGCGGCCGCGGCCAAGGAGGACGAGGAGTACAAGCGGGCCGTGCTCCTCGGCATCCCGATCGAGGAGGCCTCCGAGGTCTACCGGTTCCTGGAGGACTAGCGATGGCCGAATTCGTGACGCGGGCGGAGAACACGCGACGGCTCATCGTCATCGTCGTCTGCGTGATCCTCGACACGCTGTTCATCGCGGGCGGCATCCTCTGGTTCAAGAACGCCTCCGACATCGAGAACGGCGAGAAGAACTCGAAGAGCATCGTGCGCCTCCAGGCGAAGGTGAAGGAGCTCGAGGATGCGAACCGCGCGTCCGAGCAGAACGTGATCGAGTTCGCCCAGCCCATCGGGTGGAGGACCCACGCGAGCTGGACGACGGACCGCCTCGTCACCGGAGCGCTCAATCCGGAGGAGCTGAAGAGCTTCCTCAACGAATGGGCGGCGGAGCTCAACGCCCGCGCGCCCAAGGAGGGCGAGCGCGAGTCGATGAAGTACGCGTTCCTGAAGCGCGTGAAGTTCCTCCTCGACGGGCCGGAGCGGCCGGGCGTCGGCTTCCCGGGGCTGGAGAAGCTCAAGACGGGGGCCCGGGACAAGGAAACCGCCGCCGCGACCGAGGCGGACAAGAAATTCTGGCAGAACGAGGTGGCGGGCCTCACCGCCTGCATCGACGCCGTCAAGGCGGCCTCCCAGGGGCTCGATCAGACGCCGGAGATGCCCCTCTGGACCGACCGGACCGACGGGATGGTGCTGCGCAAGCTGTTCGAGGAGCTGGAGAAGCTCGAGGCGGCGTACCTTGCCCTGTCGAAGGCCCTCCAGGACCGCCTCGACGCCGTCGCCAAGGCCGAGAAGACGCTGGGGGCCGACGGGCAGGCGGCCGTGGAAGACGCGCGCAAGAAACTCCTCAAGACGATCACGGACCTCGTCGGCGGCAACCGGGACGCGAAAAGCGGGGACGCCGTTCCCAAGGAGCCCGGCGGGCTGCTGTCCGACCTCCGGAAGTCCGAAGAGGACGGCCCGAAGTCGGTCGCCGAAAAGGAGATCGAGCTGAAGAAGGAGCTGGCGGAGCAGAGAGAGCAGTCGAAGCGCCTCCAGCAATTCAAGACGGAGAACGACCTGCGCGTTCGCGATCTGGAGTCCCGCATCAACTGGTTCCGCCACCGCCGCGAGGAGGCCCGGGAACGTCGCGAGCCGGACGGCGAGATCGTGGGGGTCGAGAACGGGCGGCAGATCGCCTACATCGACCTCCTTCACAAGGACCGGCTGTTCCGCGGGACGAAGTTCCGGGTCTACTCCCCGCAGCGCGGCGGGATCAAGGTGGACAAGGCCGAGATCGAGGTGGTCGAGGTGCGCGAGTCGGGGACGAGCGTGTGCGCGGTCACGCGGATCATCGACGCCTCCGACCCGCTGCGCGTCGGCGACCGCATCTACAACGAGGTGTTCGAGCGCGGCCGTCCGAGATACATCGCGATCGCCGGCCGGCTGACGGGGCGTCTCTCGAACGACGAGGCGGCGACCCTGATCCGGAAGTTCGGCGACCACTACCAGGACCGCGTGGACCAGCGGACGGACTTCCTCGTCGTGGGCGAAGGGTACGACGGGCCGGACGGGAGGGCGGGCACGGGGGACGCGGACACGTCCGGCGAGGACGACGACCCGAACTTCAGGCTCGCCCGCGACTGGGGCGTGAAGATCATCCTGGAGCGGACGCTCTACGAGTACCTGGGCGTGAAGTAGCCTGATCCCGGCACACAAGACCCCGCGCGATCTGCGCGGTCCAAGCGTTCGACTTTCAGCAATCCGCTCTCAACCGGACCGGTGCAGACGCCCCTGCTGCCGATGGCTGACGGCTGACGGCTGACGGCTTCCCATCTGCTATACTCCCACCGATGACTCCCGAGCCCAAGCCGCCGACCGACGCGACCGAGGTGCGCATGACCCTCGGAGAGCACCTCGATGAGCTGCGCCGGCGTCTCTGGAAGGCCCTGGTCGCCCTCCTGCTGTTCTTCCTCGTCGCGTTCGTGTACTACAAACAGCTCGTCGCGTTCGTCGCCCGGCCCCACCAGCAGGCGATGACGCTCCTGGACCCCAAGAGGCCGCCGTCCCCGTTCCTCTCCGGGAGCTACACGCAGCCGTGGGCGGCCGTCATCAAGCTCTCGTTCATCGTCGCCTGCTTCGCCGCGTCCCCGGTCATCCTCTATCAGGCGTGGCGCTTCGTGGGGGCGGGGCTCTACCCGCGCGAGCGCCGCTGGGTCCTCAAGTTCGGTCCGGCCTCGTTCCTCCTCTTCATCGGCGGATGCGTCTTCGGCTACCTGGTGCTGATCCCCTACGCGCTCTACGGCCTCTCGAGCGGGCTCAATATCGACGTCATCTCGCCGACCTACACGTTCTCCGAGTACCTCGACCTCGTGATGAAGCTCACGCTCATCATGGGCGTCATCTTCGAGATGCCGCTGGTGATGTTCTTCCTGGCGAAGATCGGCGTATGCACCGCGTCGATGTACCACCGGTGGCGGCGCTACGCGATCGTCGGGAATTTCGTCGTGGCGGCGGTCCTCACCCCGCCGGACGTGATCTCGATGTTCGTCATGGTCGTGCCGCTCCTCTTCCTCTACGAGGTGGGCGTCGTCCTCTCGTGGCTCTTCGCGCGACCGAAGCCGAAGGAAAAAGCCGAGCCCGCCCCGGCGCCGCAGGGCTAAGCGGCCCGAATAGGCATCTTGCACTCCTTGCAGGCGGGGTAAGCGGGGCGCAGGGATGCAGCCATTTCATTCGCCCTGCCTGATCAATCCGGCTCGTGGTTGCAGACGTTGAAATGCGCCTCGGGGAACTGCCCCGCCGGCGCATAGACGTTCGCGTCGATGCGCCGCGCCCGCACCGTGCAGGTCAGGAAGTGGTGGCAGTTGAGGTAGAGATCCTCCTTGCCCGCCCGTCTCTCCTTCAGGCTGTAGAGCGGCGCGCCGCCCCCGCCGGTCACGACGTACCGCACGCCGTCCCGCCTCGTCGTGTAGAAGTGGTGGTCGTGGCCGCAGAAGGCGGCGCAGAACCCGAGCCGCCGGAGCCGGTCGTGCAGCTTCTCCCGCACCCGATCCGCCCCCTCCTCGCGCCCCTCCTTGATCGTGAAGGGCGTATGGTGCAGCACCGCGATCTTGTGGACCTCCTTCGCCGCCGCGGCGCGATCCTCGAGCCACCGGAGCTGCGCGTCATCGGGGCCCGAGGTCGAGTCGAGGAAGAAGAAGCGGATCCCCGCGGCCTCGCGCTCGCCCCAGGCGCGGTCGAGGCCGAGCTCGCGCTCCATCACGCCCGCCGCCCCGTCGTGGTCTCCCCGCACCGCCCAGTACGGCGTCTTCGCGCGCAGCTCCTTTGTGATGTCGCGCCACCGCTCCCACGCCTTCGGATCGTCGCCGCCGTCCACCAGGTCGCCGGTGACGATGACGAACGCGGGGTTCCGGCGCGCGAGACTCGCGCAGATCTCGCGGTGGATGGCGTCGCCGGTGCGGCAGTCGCCGTAGAGGCCGAAGACGACGGGGGCCGCCTCCGGAGCGGGCGGCGGCTTCTTCCCGCACGCGGCGACCAGGAGCAGGAGAACGGAAAGCGCGCGTCTCATGCCGAGTCACGATAGCGCGCCGGGCCGCCGAACACAATGCCGGCCTACGGTTCGTTCGGCGCGACCCCCGGGCTCTCGACCGAGATCGCCGCGCCCAGACCGGGGAAGCCCGCGCCGCTCAGGACCGTGGCGAAATCCGACTCCGCGAGGGGCGTGTCGAGCGTCGCGTGGACCGCGCGCCGGATCACCGTCATGCCGTTCGCGAGCGTCGTGTGCACGTAGGTCCAGTAGGTCCCGTTCGTCGCGTCATAGTGGCCCGAGGGCACGCCCCCGAGATTCCGCGCCAGATACGCATTCGGGAGCGCCGCGACCGCAGCGTACGTCCCGCGCAACGCGGAGCAGGTGAAGGCCAGGACGCTCGGCCCGTACGAGACGTAGAGGACATATCCGTTCGGTCCCCGGAAGATGTCCGGGTCCGTATAGAGCTCGGTTCCGGAACGGGGGATCTCGAGACGCATCCCCTCGTCCGTGACGAACATCGCGCCGTCGCTGCCCTCGACCTCGGTGGCGCTCCCGAACGGCATCGTCCCTCCGGGCTGTTTCGCTATTTCGGTCACCATGCCCCGGACGTAGAACGTCGCGATCCGCCCGGCCTCGTCCACGATGAAGCTGTTGTCCGTCGTGGCCTGCCCGTTCCCGTCGGCATCGGTGATCGCCACGGGCTCGGGCGCCCCCCAGCGGTTTTCGTTGATGCGGTAGCGGACGACGTGCCGGCCCCGATAGAGATAAAGCGTGTCGCCGCGCCGGACGAGGTCGGGCACGCTTCCGAAATCCGCGACATAGCCGGACACCGGCGTCCACGAGGCGCCGTCGTCCGACTGCGCAATGTATGTAACATGATTGCGCGGATCGGCGCCCTCGCCGGTCGTGCCGTCGTAGGCGTGGAAGGCCATGACGTAGCGGCCCGTGAGCGCCGGCGCCGGTTCTCCCGACGCCCCGCCTCCTCCTCCGCATCCTGTCAGGGCGATCAGAAGCACGATCGCCGGGCGCATTCTGCCGGTGTCTCTCATGGCCACGGGAGAACCGCGGCCGGGCGAACGTGCCGCCTTTCACTCGACCCGGAATCTCCGCCGCGCGCTCTCCCCGCCCGGGCCGACGGCCGTGAGATCGTGCGTCCCCCGCCGAAGCGGCCACCGCCCCGCGACCTCCTCGCCGTCCACGAACCAGCGCGCCGGCGCCGTGGCCGAGAATCCCAGCGTCTGGAACGCCGCGGGCCGCGAGGGGTCGACATAGAAGATATCCCAGTCGTTCGGGTGGAGGATGTCGAAGCCGCGCGGTCCGGCGCGGGGGGCGGCCGACTCTGAGCCGCGGGCTTGCCACTCCTCCGGCCCCAGGAGG
>JACPRC010000197.1 GCA_016190175.1 Planctomycetota bacterium | reverse complement strand
TGCTCACACCGGTGAGCCCCACGCGCAGGCGCGCGCCAGGTGGCTCGTTCATCTGGCCGAACACCATCACGGTCTTGTCCAGGACGCGCATCTCCTTGCCGGAGGCATCCTTGAATTTCGCGTGCTGCATCTCCAGCCAGAGGTCGTTCCCCTCGCGCGTGCGCTCCCCGACGCCGGCGAAGACGGAGACGCCGCCCGCCTCGACGGCGATGTTCCGGATCAGCTCCTGGACGAGCACGGTCTTGCCGACGCCCGCGCCGCCGAACAGGCCGACCTTCCCGCCCTTGGGGAAAGGGCAGAGGAGGTCGACGACCTTGATGCCGGTCTCGAACACCTTCGGCGTCGGCTCCTGCTCGGAGAGGGGCGGGGAATTGCGATGGATCGGGAAATAATCGTCGCCTTTCACCTCGCCGCCGTCGTCGACCGGGTTCCCGAGGAGGTCCATGACGCGCCCGAGCGTGGGTCGTCCGACGGGGATCTTGATCGGCGAGCCCGTATCCACGACGGGCATCCCGCGGACGAGCCCCTCGGTCGGCGCGAGCGCGATGGAGCGGACGAGATTGTTGCCGAGGTGCTGCGCGACCTCGGCGGTGATCGTCCGATTCTGCCGCGCATCCTGGATCTTGAGCGCCGTGTAGATCGGCGGCAGCGTCGTGTCGAAGGCGACGTCGACGACGGGACCGATGATCTGGGCGATTCGACCGATGTTGTCGGGCATCTACTCCTCCGCGTGGACTCTGTTCAGGATGCAGACTTCCCTTACGACGAACCAGGACAACAGCGCCGCGTTCAGCACCAGGAGACCGAATCCGACATAGGGCGAGATCAAGTTCCGTTCGGCGAGCAGCCAGGTCCCGAAGCCGAGCCCCAGGCAACTCATCGCGCCCATCAGCAAGGCCGAGGAGAGCATGTCGGGGGCCTGACCGGTGGCGCGACGGGTCCCGATCGCCGAGGCCAGATTCAGCGCGAACAGCCCCAGGAGGAACCAGAGCATCGTCATCCTCTCAACGCTTCCGCGCCTCCCACGATGTCCAGCAGCTCCTTCGTGATCCCCGCCTGGCGCGACTTGTTGTACTGGAGCGTCAGCGACTGGATCAGGTCGCTCGCGTTCTCCGTCGCGTTTTGCATCGCGTTCATCCGCGCCGCGTGCTCGCTCGACATCGACTCCAGGAGCAGGCGGTGGAACGTGATCTCGACGTAGCGCGGGATCAGCCTGTCGAGGATCTCCGCGGGCTTCGGCTCGAAGTCGTACAGGACCTCCCGCCTGGGCGCCCCGTCCTTCTTCGGCTCGGCGACGATCGGGAGGAACTGCACGTGGCCCGGGCGGAACGTGATTGCGTTGACGTACCGCGTGAAGACGAGGTGGACCTCGTCGGCCTCGCCGCCGGCGAACATGTCCACGAGCAGCTTCGTCATCGACTTGATCTGGGCGAACGGGATCTCCGTCGGAAGCTGGGCGTACGTCTGTTTCAGGTCCGCGCCGTGCTTGCGGAAGTGCTCGACGCTCTTGCGGCCGACGGCGACGATCTTCGCGGGCGCGCCCTTCTCGGCGAGGAACTTCTCCGCGTGGCGGAGAAGGTTCGCGTTGTAGCTCCCGCACAGCCCCTTGTCCGCGGCGATCACGACGGCGCAGACGGAGCGGACCTCCCTGCGCGGGACGAAAAGCGGGTACTCCAGCTCCGCGACCTGCGCGGAGAGGTTCTCCATGAATTCGCGGATCTTGTCCGCGTACGGCCGGATCGTGAGGAGCCGCTGCTGGACCTTCTTCAGCTTCGCGGCCGAAACCATCTGCATCGCCCGCGTGATCTTCTTGATGTTGCCGACCGCGCGGATCTTGCGCTTCAGGACCCGGGCCGAGAGGACCGCGGCCATCTATTTCTTCCCCCCCGCGAGGAACCCCTTCTTGAACTCCAGCGCCGCCGCCTTGAGCCGCTCGGCGGTCGCGTCGTCGAGCTGCTTCGACTGGCGGATCGTTTCGCCGACCGCGGGGTGCTTCTCCTTCATGTACGGGTGGAACTCGCGCTCGAAACGCCGGACCTCGGCGAGAGGGACGTCGTCGAGCAGACCCTGCGTGCCGATGTAGATGACCATCGTCTGGTGCTCGAACGGCATCGGCTCGAACTGGTTCTGCTTCAGGATCTCCACGAGACGCTCGCCGCGGGTCAGCTCGTCGCGGGTCGCCTGGTCGAGGTCGCTTGCGAACTGGGCGAAGGCCGCGAGCTCGCGGAAGGTGGCGAGCTTGAGCCGGAGGTCGCCCGCGACCTTCTTCATCGCCTTCGTCTGCGCGTTGCCGCCGACGCGCGACACGGAGATGCCGACGTTGATGGCGGGACGCACGCCCGCGTTGAAGAGCTCCGGCTCGAGGTAGATCTGCCCGTCCGTGATCGAGATCACGTTCGTCGGGATGTAGGCCGACACGTCGGAGAGCTGCGTCTCGATGATCGGGATCGAGGTGAGCGACCCGCCGCCGAGCTTGTCGTTGAGCTTCGCGGCGCGCTCCAGGAGCCGCGAGTGGAGGTTGAAGATGTCGCCGGGGTAGGCCTCGCGGCCCGGCGGGCGCCGCAGGAGGAGCGAGATCTGCCGGTACGCCCACGCGTGCTTCGTGAGGTCGTCGTAGACCACGAACGCGTGGCCGCCGCCGTCGCGCACCTCCTCGCCCATCGCCGTGCCCGAGTAGGGGGCGATGAACTGGAGCGGCGCGGGATCGTTCGCCGTGGCGCACACGACGATCGTGTAGTCCATGGCGCCGTTCTTCTGGAGCGTGTCCACCACGTTCGCGACGGTCGACGCCTTCTGGCCGATCGCGACGTAGATGCAAGTCTCGTTCTGGCCCTTCTGGTTGATGATCGCGTCGAGGCAGAGCGCGGTCTTTCCGGTCTGGCGGTCGCCGAGGATCAGCTCGCGTTGGCCGCGGCCGATCGGGATCAGCGCGTCGATGGCCTTGAGGCCGGTGGCCATCGGCTCGTGCACCGAGCGGCGCGGCAGGATGCCCGGCGCCTTGACGTCGACGCGCATGCGC
>JACPRC010000201.1 GCA_016190175.1 Planctomycetota bacterium | reverse complement strand
GTCCAGCGGAATCGGCCGGGAGGGCCGATGAAGCTGCCCGGAGGGTGACTTATTCATCCGGGCGGCGGAGCCCGGATGAATAAGTCAGGCAAGGAGACAGGACTTGGCCCACACGTTGAGCGGCGTCCGGAACATCCGGAGGAACGAGAAGAGTCGGCTGCGCAACAAGACCGTCAAGAGCGCCCTGCGCACCCAGATGAAGAAGGTCCTGACGTCCGTCGGGAAGAAGGACAAGGACGCATCGAAGCGCGAGCTTCAGGAGGCCTATCGGCTCCTCGACAAGGCGGTCGCCAAGGGCGTCATCCACCGGAACAACGCCTCCCGCCACAAGTCGCGCCTGTCGGTCCGCGTCGCCGCCCTCGGATAGTCCCTCTACCTCGCCCCGACCCGCATCGCTCGGAGGGCGGCCCATATCCGGCGCGCCACGTTCCAGGGACCGGCACGTTTCCCGAAGCCCTCCACGTCCCGCCGGGGCGGCGCGAACGAGCCGCGGACGAAGCCCGCCCTCTCCCGCCAGCCGCGCGCCATCGAGAGGTACCCCACGGCCCCCAGCCCCGGCCACCGCCGGTCCTCCCGCACCCAGCGGGCCACCCAGCGTTCCAGGGCCCCCGCCGGGGCGCGGACGTCCACGGGAGTCCCGAGGATCTCCTTCGCGAAATACAACCCCCATCGGAGCGCCGGCTCGATCCCCCACCTCCTCGCGGCTCCGAACGCGAGGTCCGCGTCCGCGCCCGCGCGCCATGCGCGGTCGATGTCGGCCACGTGGATCAGCGCGTCGTACGAGTGCTTGAGCGCGTGCTCGCAGAGCGTCACGAGCAGGTGATGCGGCGCCATGCGGCGGGCCGGGATCCCGGCGACCGTGCCCGGAGTCGATTCCTCCCAGATCTCCTCCGCCCGGATCCGCACCATGGAGAGGGGGAGCGACGCGTTGACGACGTGCCAGTGCAGGTGCACGTGGAAGTCGCCCCCGCGCCGGTAGATCGCGGAGTTCAGGCAGGAGCCGGTCGCGCCCAGCACGGTCGAGGCCGCGACCTCCGCCTCGTACCCCAGCGCGCGGATCGCCGCGTCCGCCTCCGCCGCACGCTCGCGTCTCACGAGGATGTCGAGGTCCCCCAGGTCCCGTTCCCCGGGCCGGTAGTGGGTCTCGATCAGGTGAAGTCCCTTGAGGGGGATGACGTCGGGCCCGATCCTCGAGACGAGGACGGCGGCCTGCGTCAGCGCAAGGACCTGCCGCGCGAGCACGGCGTCGGCCAGGGCGCGCAGGCGCGGGTCGTCCACGGAGTGCGCGACGATCGCCGCCGTCCGCTCCCGCACCGCGCACGCCACCAGGCGATCCCGGTCGCAGGAAGCCGGGCCCGGCCCCGGGGCGCACCGGGAGAGCTCCGCCACCGCGCGGAGTTCCGGACTCCAGCGCTCGATCCAGCTCATCGGTTGCGCCGCGCGATCCACTCGCGCGCGATCGCGCGGATCTCCTCCGGTTCGCCCGGCCCTTCGGCAAGCGCGCGAAGAAGCTCGTCCACATCGGCCCCGGGCCGGGAGGCCAGGGAACCGATCGCGGCCCGCCGGAGCGGGACGGGATCGCCGCCGCGCGCGACCCGCGTCATCCGCTGCCGGACCTCGGGCCGGTCCAGGTACGGCTCCAGCCCCTGGGCGGCCGAGCAGCGGACGTCGAGCGGATGCTCCGGCTCCAGCGCGCCCAGGAGCACGGGCACGGCGCGGGGGCTCCGCGTTCGGGCGATGGCGAGCACGAGCCGGGCGCGTCCCGGAAACTCGGGTTCCCCGTCGTACACCTCGCGCAGCACGCGGAAGTTCGCCGTTCCCTCGTAGGCCGCCAGGAGATCCAGCGCCTTGGAGCGCACGTACTCGTGCTCGCGCGGATCGGCGAGGAGGCCGGCGAGGAACTGCCGGACGGCCTCCTCGCCGTGCAGGGCGATGACGTCGAGGATCGCCCCCCGGACGAACGGCGCCTCGTTCTCGTCCAGGGCGAGGAGTTCCAGCGGGTGGAGCATGGCGGCGGCGTGACGGCGGAGCCGCGCGAGCGCCCCCTCGTAGGCCGCCGACCCGGGGCCGATCCTCGCCGGATGGTTCGCCGGATCGGAGAAGTACCCGCGGATCTCCTCGACGGCCTCCATCGTCCCGACGTAGGCGGGATGCTCCGGCGTGATCGACGGGTCGGGCGGATGGACGGGCAGCCGCGGCCGCGACCACCGCCTGACCTTGCGCGCCTCCTCGATGCGGCGGCTGGAGATCTTCAGATGGAGGGCCGCGGCCCCCAGGAGCAGGAGGAGGACCGCCGCGGGCGCGGCCGCGGACAGACGCACGCGCGGGTCGTTCTCCTCCATGCCGACGATGATACCCGCGGGCGCCCCGGAAGAAAAATCCAAATCAGGGCGGGCGCCGCGCAGGCCGACATAATAGAATAGACCGGGAGTCCGAAGTGGAACTGCGCGACTACCTCCGAGTCCTCCAGCGCCGGTGGCTGCTCGTCGTCGTCGTGACGGCGGGCGTCACGGGCATCGGTTACTACTACGTCCAGCGCGAACCCACCGTCTACACGGCCCGCGCGGAGATCCTCATCCGCGACAACCCGTATTTCTTCCAGGCGGGGGAATACCAGGCGCTCTTCCCGGACTACTTCTCCAAGGCGACCCGCACGGCGCTCCTGCGCAACCGCCCCATCCTGGAGCACGCCGTCCGCAACCACCTCCAGCGGTACTTCCCCCGCGCCCTCGCGGAAGACGCCGCCGGCCGGCAGGCGATGATGGAGGCGGTCCTGTCGCTCCGCACCTCCCTCGCCGTGTCGCAGGAGAAGGACATGGAGATCATCACGGTCTCCTACACCGACCTCGACGGGCAGCGGGCCGTAGACGTGGTGAACGCGGTCGTCCTGTCCTTCGAGGTCGTCTCGCGGGAGCGGCAGGAGGAGGGCGTCAAGAACGCCATCGGCTTCATCGGGGAAACGCTGAAAGATCGCGAGGTGCAGCGAAAGCGGCTTGCGGAACGGCTCCGGGCGCTGGGTCCGCCGCCCACGGAATCCCTCCTCGGCCGCGAGGAGAAGGCGTTGCTCGACGAGCTGAACTGGCTCCAGGAGCGGGCGACGGAGATGCGATCGAAGATCGACGGACTGCGCTCGGAGAACGAGATCCTCTCCTCGCAGCTCGACCGGCCGCCCGCGGCCCGCGGCGAGGAGAAGCCCCGGGACGGGGAACTGATCGAGCTCCGCGACCAGCTCCGCCGGAAGCAGTCCGAACTCCGCGCCCTCCGCCGGAAGTGGGAGGACTCGAACCCCGTCGTCCGTCGGCTCCTGGAGGAGATCGCCGTCCTCGAGACGCAGTACGCCGACGCGCTGGAGCGGGAGGTCCGGCGGGACCTCTTCGAAGCCCAGCAGGCGCTCATCGAGCGGATCCGCGGCAACGTCCTCGAACAGCGCAAGATCGAGGCCTCGGTCGCCCAGAACGAGCTGGCGCAGGCCGCGACCCGGGCGAAGTACCAGGAGCTGCTCCAGCGCAAGCCGGATCCGAGGGTCGAAGAGGAGCTGAAGCGCGAGGCGGAGAGGTCGGACCTCACGACGCAGATCAAGGCCCTCGAGGACGGGATCCAGTCCCTGGGCCGCACGAGGGACAGCCTCGTCATCAGCATCAAGAAGATCGTCTCCGCCGCGGAGAGGCTGGAGACGGCCCACCACGCCGTGCCGGCGGAGCGGCGGGGGTTCCGGAACCTCCCGCTCGTGGCGCTCTCGGGCCTGATCCTCGGCATCGCCGCGGCGTTCCTCATCGAGCATCTGAACACGTCGATCCGCACGGAGCACGACGTGAAGCGATATGTGAACCTCCCGCTCCTGGGGGCCGTCCCCCGGATCCGCAACGAGGCGGAGCGGCTCCTCGTGCAGGCGTCCCCGAAATCCCCCCTGGGCGAGGTGTTCAACGCGATCGCCAGCATGATCGAAGCGCACGCGCGCGACAGCGGCTCGCGCACGTTCATGGTCGCGAGCTCGAACGCGGGGGAGGGCAAGTCCACCGTCACGGCGAACATCGGCATCGCCCTGGCGCGCGGGGGGGCGCGCGTCCTCCTCGTGGATGCCGACCTCCGCAAGGCGGTGCTCCACCGTTTCTTCGGGGTGCAGTCCCAGAAGGGGCTTTCCAACTACCTCGCCCACCGGGCCGGCGCCGCCGAGGAAGGCGAACCCGCGACGACGATCGACGAGATCATCCACCCGACGCAGGTGGAGAACCTCAACGTGGTCACGGCCGGATTCCACCCGAAGAACCCCGTCAACCTCCTCAAGTCCGAGGGGTTCAAGGCGGCGATCGAGGAGCTGAAGTCGCGCGCGGACTACGTCCTGGTGGACGTCCCGCCCGTCCGGATCGCCGTCGACACGCTCGTGCTCGCTCCGATCGTCGAGAACGTGGTGCTGCTCGTGTCCGCCGGGGAGACGAACAAGGACGACGTCGGCTTCGCCAAACGCCTGCTGGAGATGGCCAAGGGCAAGATGGTCGGCTGCATCCTCAACAAGATGACGATCCAGAGCCGGGGATACTATTACTACTACTACCACTATTACGACGCGTATCGGTACTATCGGGAAAGTTGAAGGGTGACGGTTCACGGGTCGCTATCAGCCCTCGGCAATCAGCTTTCAGCCGGACCGGCGAGACGCCCATCCTGCTGACGGCTGACTGCTGACGGCTGAACGCTTATGCTGAATGGGGGTGGAAGATGAAGGCGACGCTCGCGACGGCGGTTCTCGGGGCCATGGTCGTGACGGGATGCGGTTCCGGAACGAACAAGCGGCTCGTCACGCGGCCGGACGATTATCACAAGTTCCTCGCGTTCCCGTCCTCCGGGAACCCGGTGGACATCAAGGCGATCGAGGCCGAGTTCCCCGAGCTCAAGGGGATCGTGATGACGGCGCCCGAGTACATCGAGGAGTTCGAGCGCCTGCGCAAGGAGAGCGAGGCGAAAGGTTCGTCGATCCTGGAGTACCGCATCGCACCGGGGGCGAGGCTGGCGATCTACATCGAGGACGAGAAGGACCTGTCCACGACCATCGACGTCCCTCCGACGGGGGAGTGGTACTTCCCCTTCGGGAAGGTCCGGCTGGAGGGGATGACGATCGACGGGCTCAAGGCCCACCTGGAGGAACGCCTCCGGGCGTACGGATTGAAGAAGCCGGCCGTGACCGTCAACCTGCTGGCCGGGAGTCCCCGGGTGTACGCCGCCCCGGGAGGCAACATCCAGTCGACGGAAGGGAGCAACTACGGCTCGATCATCGTCCTCGGCATCGTCAGCACGAGCAACTTCTACACCACCTTCGGCTACACGGGCAACGAGACGCTGGTCAGCATCCTCGGCCGGACGGGGCTGCCGGGCCAGGCCGAATGGCGCCAGATCCGCGTGATCCGGCTCGACGCCATCGACCCGCTGCGCAAGAGCCGCGTCATCATCTGCGACATGTGGAACTTCATCGCGCTGGCGGACGTGCGGCAGGACATTCCCCTCTTCCCCGGCGACGTGGTCTACGTCCCGCAGAAGTGGACGCTCGGGGACCAGTTCCAGAAGGACTGGAGCTTGATCAAGGGTTTCATGGGCGACGCCTTCACGATCGACGGCTTCATCGACGCGTTCAAGAAGGGCGGGGCGTTCCGGACGCCGTAGATTCGGCAAGCGTTCAGCCCTCGGCCATCAGCCGTCAGCAGGAAAATCGTCTCTTCGGTCCGGCTGAGAGCGGACCGCTGAAGGCTGATCGCCCGAACGCAACCGTGAGCGGCTAGCCCGGCTTATTCACGAAGGTTCTCGGCCGCAGGCCGAGAACTCGTGAATAAGCCGCCCGCGGCGCCACCTTGACGGCAATAGTGCGCCGCGGGCCGCCCGTCGCGCGAGACACGGAGT
>JACPRC010000204.1 GCA_016190175.1 Planctomycetota bacterium | reverse complement strand
TGCGGTACGCGCCGCGGGCGGATTATTCATGAAGGCTCTCGCCTTCATGAATAATCCGGGCTAGAATCCCCCCGCCGTGTTCGCCTACCTGCGTCTCGTCCGCTTCCCGTTGATCTTCACCGCCGTCGCCGACAGCCTCGCGGGGTACCTCATCGGGCTGCGGCGCGGCACGGACCCGGTGGAGCCGCGCGTCGTGGCGCTGCTGGTCGTCGTCTCGGCGACGCTCTACGCGGTCGGGATGGCGTGCAACGACATCGCGGACCGCGACCGGGACAAGCTCCTCCATCCCGCCCGCGTGCTGCCGACGGGGGCGGTTTCCCTGCGTGGGGCGTGGACGTGCGTGCTCGCGCTTCTGGCGGTCTCGGGCGGTGCGCTGGGGACGCTCTCCATCCTGGCGCCGCGCGCGCCCGAGGCGATCGGGATCGGCCGCGTCGGCCTCTGGGGGGCGATGGTGGGGATGATCTTCCTCTACGACTTCGGCGGGAAGGTCTTCGCCCTGGGCGGGCCGATCCTCATGGGGCTCATCCGCGCCTGCAACTTCCTCCTGGGGCTCGTCTACTCGCCGACGACCCTGGAGCTGGACCAGGGGGTGGCGCTCTTCGCGGCGGCAAGCTTCGTCTATGTGATGTGCCTGGCGCTGGCGAGCACGCTGGAGGAGGGCCCTCCGCGGCGGCGCCTCTTCGCCATCGCGGCGGCGGGGATGCTGGCGGCGGCGCTCGGCGCGGGGGCGATCGGCTGGTTCGTCGTCTGGACGTTCTTCGCGCCGGCGGTCGCGGTGACGGCCCTGCTCGTCGCGTGGGTCGGGTTCCGCATCGTCGACGCGGCCCGGCTCCTGGTCCGGGCGCGGATCATGCGCCTCGTGCGCGACGGCGTGATGGCGATCATCCTCCTCGACGCGTCGGTCGTTCTGTGGTCCGGGCGGCTGCTGGAGGGCGGCATCGTGGCCGCGCTCCTCGTCCCGGCCACCGTCTCCCTTCACGGGTTCGCCCATGCGGCTCGGCGTTGAGATCGTCGGCAGGCCGTTCGAGTTCGAGTGCGGAGACGCCGCGTTCGTCGTGGAGGCGCGGCGCCGCTACCGGCACTTCCTGAGCCGGAGGCCGGGAATGCGCTTCGAGGTCACCGTCGTCGAGAAACGGTTCGAGCCGCGCTGGAGGGTCGCGCCCCGGATCGAGATGGACGGGCGGCGCATCCGTGCATGGAGGCCGGACTTCCGTTCGGAGTTCGGCCCCCGCGGCGGCACCCTCGCCGTCCACCGCGTGGCCTCGGCGTTCGACTCGTTCCTCCGGACGCTCGTCTCCCTGGTTGTCCGCGACGGCGTCCTCGTCCATGCCGCCTGCGCGGAGAGGCGCCTCCTGCCGGGGCGCTCGGGCGCGGGGAAGAGCACGTTCGGGGCGACGCTGGGCTCGCACGCGATCCTCTCGGACGAGCTGACCGGTCTCGTGCGGCGGCGCGGGCGGTGGAGCGTCTGGGGGACGCCGTTCTGGGGCAATTTCACGCCGGGGATCGTCAACCGCGGCGAGCCGCTGGAGGCGATCGTCTTTCTCGACCGCCGGGCGGAGCGGGGCGTCCATCCGCTCCCCGCCGCGGAGGCGCTGGTGCGCCTCCTCGAGTGCGTCCTCTGCTTCCGCGACGACCCGGAGGAGGCCCGCCGCGTCTTGGACCTGTGCGCCGGCGCGGTGCGGGCGGTCCCCTGCCTGCGCTTGAGCTACGACGCGCGCTCGACGCCGCGCGAGGAGCTGCGGAGGATGGTGAGGGCGGCGGGTGGATCGGCACAATAAAAGTAGACAGGCTGCTCTTATTGCGAAGGATGGTGAGGACCGCCGGCGCCCATCCTCCCGACCCGCAGTAAGAGTGGACAGTCTACTTTGTAACCGTTCACCGGTCGCCATCAGCCCTCAGCGATCAGCTTTCGGCCCAGCCGACGAAACGCCCTTCTTGCTGACGGCTGATGGCTGATGGCTGAACGCTGCTCTACTTTTGTTGCGGCGAGCCCTACCCTCGTTGCTCGACCGGCACGTAGGGCGTGAGCGTCGGGCCCGTGTAGATCTGGCGCGGGCGCCCGATCTTGGTCTCGGGCATGTCGTTCATCTCTTTCCAGTGCGCGATCCACCCGGGCAGGCGCCCGAGCGCGAACATGACCGTGAACATCTGCGTGGGGATGCCGAGCGCGCGGTACATCAGTCCGCTGTAGAAGTCCACGTTCGGGTAGAGCTTCCGCTCGATGAAGTACGGGTCCTTCAGTGCGACCTCTTCGAGCTTCAAGGCGATGTCGAGCAGCGGGTCGCGCACGCCCAGTTGCGTGAGCAGCCGGTCGCAGGTCGCCTTGATGATGCGGGCGCGCGGGTCGTAGTTCTTGTAGACGCGGTGGCCGAAGCCCATGAGCCTCACGCCGGACTTCTTGTCCTTCGCGCGGTCCACGAAGGAGCGGACGTCCCCCCCGCCGGCCAGGATCGATTCGAGCATCTCCACGACCTCCTGGTTCGCCCCGCCATGGAGCGGTCCCCAGAGGGCGCAGATGCCCGCGGCCAGGGACGCGAACAGGTTGGACTTGGAGCTCCCCACGAGCCTCACCGTGGAGGTGCTGCAGTTCTGCTCGTGGTCCGCGTGCAGGATGAGCAGGAGGTCGAGGGCGCGGGCCGCCTCCTCGGAGAGGACGTACGGCTCGGCGGGGACCGCGAACATCATGTGCAGGAAGTTGCCGCAGTAGGACAGGTCGTTGCGCGGGTACATGAACGGCTGCCCGATCGACTTCTTGTACGAGAACGCGGCGATCGTCCTGATCTTCGAGATGAGGCGCGAGACGGTGAGGTCGAACAGGTCGGGCCGTGCGGGATCCCCCGCGTCCGGATAGAAGCTCGACAGCGAACACACCATCGCGGAGAGGATCGCCATCGGGTGCGCCGAACGCGGATATCCCGCGAAGAACTGCTTCATGTCCTCGTGGAGGAGCGAGTGGCGGGACAGGGAGGTCTCGAAGGCATCCAGTTGCGCCCGCGCGGGCAGCTTCCCGTAGATCAGAAGGTACGCGGTCTCGGTGAAGGTCGACTTCTCGCCGAGATCCTCGATGGGGATTCCCCGGTAGCGGAGGATCCCGCGTTCCCCGTCGATGAACGTGATCGAGCTCGTCGTGGAGGCCGTGTTGACGAACGCGGGGTCGAGCGCCACGAACCCGGTCCTGTCGCGCAACTGGCGGATGTCGATGGCGCGCTCCTGCTCGGAGCCGACGACGACGGGGAGTTCGACGCTCTTGCCGTCCACCTCGATGCGCGCCGTCTGGGACATGGGAACCTCCTGCAGCCGGGGACGCGGCATGTTCCGTCGGGGGGATCATACAGGAAGGCGGAGCGGGAGGAAAGGAATTGAGCGCCGGAATCCAGGCATCTTGAACGAGGTTCCGCGACCCGGGCTACGGCACCCTGCAAACGCCGAACTCCCGCCCCGTCGCCAGCGACCCGTCGAAGTACCCCCACCGCACAAGACCGTCGTCGCTCTCGGGCTCGAGAAGATAGACCGCGACCGTCCCGAGCCGCTGGTCCGTGCGCACGAGCAGATCGCCGTCGCGTACCTCGACGCGGCACCTCGCCCTGGTCGCGCGAACGACCGTCTCGAACCGCGTCTCGTTCCCGACGTCGGGGCTGCTCGTCTTCTCGACCGACTCGACCGTGTAGACCTCGGCGTCGAGCGCCTCCTGCCGCAGAGGTTCGAGGACGATCCCGTGGTCGCGGAGCTTGCGGATCGCGGCGGACTCATCGCTGCGGATGAGATAGGCCGCGGGACGCTCCACGGACTTCGTCGGGACGAAACGCGAATACCACCGGCAGCGGAACGGCGTGACCGTCCCCGTGAAGCGGCGCGCCCGGATCGACTCGAGGTCGAACGCGCGGATCTCGATCTCCCCCGTGTCCTCCGCGGGACCGTATTCGATGCCGACGGTCTTCGGCTGCGTCGCGGAGTCGTTGATCCTGACGACCTCCTCCGCATGCGCGATCGCGTAGTCGAAGATCTCCTTGAGGATCTCGATGGTCACCACCGTACGTTCGCGGAAGGAGACATAGGAGTACGCCTCGAGGAGGACGTCCATGCACCCCGTGAGCCCGCGGTAGTTCGAGCCGTAGCGCGGCAGCGGCGAGTAGGTCTCCCATCCGCTCGCCGGATCGTCCTGGTTGCGGTAGTTGCCGTAGAAGAACGTGCGCAGCCCGGTCCGCTTTTCGAGCGACCGCGAGATCGCCGGCAGCATCGTGCCGCGGACGTACTCGACGGGCGCGGCCGGACAACTCGCGACGTTGTTCGCGGAGTCGTACGTGAGATGATAGGCGTGGATCGAGCCGTCCGTCGTGTGGCAGTCCATCGTGATGTGCGGCCACCAGCGGTTGTAGAGCTTCGCAAGATGGCGCGATTCGTCGGCCTCGAGCTTCATGTAGTCGCGGTTGAGGTTGATTCCTTTCCCCGTGTAGCGCGTGCCGACGCCTCCTTCCGGGTTGATCTGTCCTTCGAGCTTCTCGAGATCGAGCTTGCGGTTCTCCTTCGAGATGCGGTCGTTCCCGTCGGGGTTGTAGTTCGGGACGAGAACGAGGCAGAGCTTCTCGGGGTAGCGCGCGAGCGGCCCGAGCGTCATGTCGCGCGCGAGCATGAGGATCGCTTCCTTGCCCTCGACCTCGCCCGCGTGGATGTTGGCGATGACGAGAAGGACGGGCTTCCCGCGGCGCCGCGCGTCCTCGGGGCTCGTCGCGCCGAGGACGAGCACCGGCATGTCCTGTCCCTCGCCGCTGCGGCCCATGGATTCGACGAGCACCTCCTTCGTCTGCGCCCGAAGCGACTGGACGAATTCGATCACGTCCTTGTGGAGGGAGGTTTCGCGGTAGTCGGTGCGCTCGGCGCGGGTCAGGGGTATCTTCATGGACGGCATGGTAGTCAAGGCAGGGCGGGGGAGGAAGGAATTCGGTTCAAACACGGGTACCGCGTCGGGGACCGGGTCGGGTCCTCCTGCTGTGGGGAAGCTCTCGATTCCGGATGCCGGATTCCGGCCCGCCGGTTCATGCGGACATCCGGTTCTGCGGCCCCGATAGGTGGCTCGTCCGGTCACGGCAGACGAGCGCGGGCGGGCGGCACGCACCGCGGCCCGAGAGAGAACCGCGGGTCCCCCTTCTCAACCCCGACGGTTCGCGGGCCCTTGACTCGCCGCGCCTCCGGCGGGCCGGTCCTTGCCCTTGACGCCCGGCAGCGGCCCTTCGGGCTACGGACCGCGCGGCGGTCCGTCCGGCTCCGCCGGACGGCCGGGTGTCAAGGGCGTGGGACCGGGCGGCGGGTCAAGAGCGGGCATGTCGAGCACCTGGCGCACTTTGCCGGCCAGCGCGTCGGGGGCGAACGGCTTGTGAAGGAATGCGACCGCGGGGTGGATGATGCCGTGATCGACGATCACGTCGGCCGTGTACCCGGAGCAATACAGGACACGCAGGCCGGGTCGCTTGCGGACGAGCACGTCCGCGAGTTCGGTGCCGCTCATCCGGGGCATCACCACATCCGTCAGGAGCAAGTGGATCGGTTCCCCGTGCTGCTCGCAGAGTCGTAGCGCGCACGCGCCGCCGTCGGCCTCGAGCACGCGATAGCCCCAGGCGCGCAGCAGACCGCACGTGAGCTTCCGCACCGCGTCTTCGTCCTCGACGACCAGGACGGTTTCCGAGCCCCGAGGCGGCGCGGCAGCGGGCCCCGTCGTGCCGTTCGCGTCCGGCGCTTCGGCGACGCGCGGGAGATGGACCTTGAATGTGCTCCCTCGCCCCGGTTCGCTGTCGACCCAGATGTGGCCGCCGCTCTGCTTGACGATTCCGTAGGTCGTAGCCAGGCCCAACCCTGTTCCCTTCCCGGGCTCCTTCGTCGTGAAGAAGGGCTCGAAGAGGTGCGCGATCACTTCCTTGTCCATTCCGATCCCCGTGTCGCTCACGGAGAGCAGGACGTAGAGGCCCGGTCGCGGGGGCTCCACCCCCCGGGCGGAACCTTCCTCGATGTCCGCGTTCGCGGTCTCGATCGTGATCTTGCCGCCCTTCGGCATCGCGTCCCGCGCGTTGATGACGAGATTGACGATGACCTGCTCCATCTGCACGCGGTCGGCCTTGACGCGGCCAAGTCCCGGCCTGGATACGGTGACGATTTCGATCGCCTCGGTGATGAGCCGCCGCAAGAGCTTGCCCATGTCGGCTACGACGGCGTTCAGGTCGAGCACTTCGGGAGAGAGGATCTGTTTCCGGCCGAACGCGAGCAGCCCCCGCGTGACTTCCGAGGCGCGCTTCCCCGCCTTCTTGATCTCCTCGATGTCCGACCGCGCAGGGTCGTCGGCCGACAACCTGCCGAGGACCACATCGGAGTACCCGAGAATCGCCGTAAGGAGATTGTTGAAGTCGTGCGCGACGCCTCCGGCCAGTTGCCCGATGGCCTCGAGCTTCTGGGATTGGAGGAGCTGGTCGTTCTTGCGTCGGAGCTCTTCTTCGCGCTCCAGACGCAGTTCCAATTCCGCCTTCAGCCCCGTGCGGAGTCCACGCTCTCTCTCCAGCGCGGCCCGCAGCATTTCCTCACGGTCGTGCGCGGCGCGCCGGATGTCCTGAAAGAGCGCGGCATAGTGACCGGCGATCGCATCGAGGGTGTTCCGGTTCTTCCGGGCCCCCCGCAGGCCGGCGACGATCGAGCTGTTCCGGATCGCCGCCTGCTCAAACTGCCTCAGTCGGAGAAGCTGCTCGCACTGCGCGCGGATCGCGTTCATGTCGAGCGGGAGGGGGACGTTCGCGTCCGAATGAAGTCCGGCCGGGGCCTGGTCCTCGGGACCGATCGTCATGAGGAAACTGCCGGCGGCACAGAGGGAAAGGGCAACCGAGATCTCCCCCGCGCCCGCTTCGGGAATATCGAGCACGACGAGATCGGGTTCCGCCTCCGTGACCTCCTTCGAGGTCACGAATTCCCACCCCTCAAGCGCGGGTCGAAGATCGCGGCGGCTCAGCACCAGGACACGCGGACGGGGGCGGTCGACTCTCATGCTTCAACGTCTTCCTCTTCCGGTTCCGGTGTGCCTTCAGTTCGTGTGCTCGTCCGACGATGCCGGGGCGATCACGTTCTCCTCGGCCCGCCGGATCCCGTCCAGGAACTCTATCGAAGTCATGACCCGTCCCAGAAGAGGGAAAACGAATCGCTCGCTGGCCGTCTGTTCTTCGGTCGACTTCGTGGCCGTGACGTCCGCCAGCGTGACCACCCGATATCCCAGATCGTATGCCGACCGCGCGGTCGCCTCCACGCAGATGTTGGTCAGCAGGCCGCAGACCGCCACCGTCTCGATGCCGTCGCGCGAGAGCCGTTCATGCAGATCCGTGGATCCGAATGCGCAAAGGCCGCGCTTGGCCTTCAGCACCTGCATGTCGCCCAACAGGGGCCGCAGTTCCTCGATGGGTTCCGCTCCCCGGGTTCCTTTCTGGAAGGCCCGGGCGCGGCGGATGTCGTCCAGGATCCCCTCCGCCTGCCGCATCTCGCGATAGTCCGGCGTGAACTGGATCGGAACGAAGTAGACGCGTACCCCCAGCGTGATCGCTTCCTTCAGCAGATCGATCAGCGTGGCCACGAGCCGGCGGCTTGCCAACTGCTCCGCGATGAGCGGGTACAGCTTGCCTTCCGGACTGCAGAACTCAACCTGCAGCCCCTGGAAGACGATCGCGGTCGTCTTCGGGTCCATTCGCATACAGCACCTCCTGGGATGGCGTGTGCAAAGGGCGTGCCATGACGAGATCAAGGACGCAGCCGCTCCGTCGCGGCGACGTGCGGAAACAACTTGGGAACCAATTGATTGCACCTCGCTTTGCCGTCGCTTCCGAGTCTTGCTCCACCCGACAAGAAGGTCGCTTGAGGCTGCAAAATTGGGCCTATCGTGCGGTTGTGTGGAGTACGAGAAGAACCCGGAGGCGATGCACCTGCGCGGGATGAACATGCTCTTCGAGGGACTCAAGGAGAAGGGGTCGATGATCGTCGTCCCCAGTTCCGCGCTGGAGACGATGAGCCTCGGTGCGATCAGCGGCATGGCGGCGCTGAGTCACGCCCGCGCGCAGGAGGGGCGCGCCGAGCCGAAGCCTCCGGAGGGCGAGGAAGCCGCCGGGTAGCGCGCGGGACGCGGTCGCCGTCGGCCGGCGCCGGAATCCCCTGCCCGGCCCCGAACGTGTTGACTCCCCACCCGCCGTCGAGTAGTCTCCGTCCATGAACCGCCCCCGCTTGCGCGCCGTCGCGCGACGCTACAACCTCGATGCCGTGATCCTCTTCGGCTCGCGGGCCCGGGGGGATGCGCGCCGGGGAAGCGACTACGACGTGTGCGTATCGGCCCCGAGGCTGCGCGGAGACGAGGGGAGGCTCGTGGGAGACCTTGCCGAGGCGCTCCGCGAAGACGTGGACGTGTGCATCTTCGAGCGGATCGGTCCGTCGCTGGCTCGAACCGTTGCCGTCGAAGGGAAACTCCTCTTCGGATCGCGTGCGCGCTTCGATCGATTGCGCCTGCGCGGGATCAAGGAGTGGCAGGACTGCCGGAAGTACCTTCGGGCGGTGAGCGCGTACCTGGACCGGGTCCTGCCGTGAACGTCTCCCTGGTCGGCCAGAAGCTCGCGCGGATCGCCGAGTACTGTCGCGAGCTGGAGCCCCTCTCGCGGATCCCCGTGGCGGAATTCGAATCGCGTCCGGATCGGCACCATCTCGCGGAGCGTTACGTTCAGCTCATCGTGGACTCGGCCGTGGACATCAACAACCACGCGATTCTGGAGTCCGGATCTCCGCCTCCCGAGAAGTACTTCGACACCTTCGTAGCGATGGGGCGGCTTCACATCCTTCCCGAACCCCTGGCCAGGCGCCTGGCCCGTACCACGGGGCTGCGGAACAGGATCGTTCACGAGTACGAAGCGGTGGATCTGCGGATCTTCCATCGCTCCTTGCCCTCGTTCATCCGCGACTTCGCCGAATTCGCCCGACGGTTGCGCAAGCGGGCCGGCATCTGATGCCGAGGATCACGCGGCCCGCCGAAGTCCGAACGTGTTGAGCCGCCAGCAGGCGACCACGAGCCGCTTCGCGTCCCGGTGAGCGCGAAGGAGCCAGAGCGCCGCGTTGAAGCCGAGCGTCTCGATCAGGACGCACAGCGGGAGCGCCGTCGAGCCGAGCAGCCAGAGCGCCGTGCGGACGGAGAGGAAGGCGACCGCGCCCACGACGGCGAGCTTGAACGCGAGCTTGAGGAACCCCGCGACGGCGTCCCGCATGCGGGCGGCGGGACGCGGCTCCCCCAAAAGCCAGGCGTTCAACCGCAGCTTGATCCCGGCGCTCGTCGCGAGGCTCAGGGACACCATCGAAAGCGCCAGAACCGTCGTGGTCTCGACGAGGAAGACCGCCGCGGCGAGGACCTGGAGGAAGACGAAGAACCCGGACTCGCGGGCCGCGGCGAACGACACGTCCGCGATCAGGCCCGACGCCAGGCCCGTCATGAGGTAGGTCAACCAGTTGAACAGGAGCGCGAAGAGCGTGAAGACGATCCCGCCGAGCAGGAGATAGAGGAGCATCGCGAGGAGGCGGCGGAAGACGGTCCACAGCATCCGCAGGAACCCCTCCCTCCGCCACGGGTGACCGAGGATGTCCACGCTCACCGGGATCACGACGGCCAGGAACGACGCGAGGAGAACGGCGAGAAGCGCGAGGTCGTAGACGGACAGCGCCCGCCCGGCCGCGCGCACGGTCCAGCGGGCCGCCCCCGCGTAGCCCGATTGCGCGAACCCCGGAGAGCTGTCGATCAGCATCCGGTACGGATCGTCCCCGCTGCCCGGCGCGGCAAGCCCCTCGCGGCGGAGCTTCTCGCGGAGCCCGACCCGCAGGGCCTCGTGCGGCGGCATCGATCCGCGGCTCGCGCTCCAGATGATCCGGACCTGCCATGCGAAGATGATGAACGTCGCCTGAAGCGCCGCCAGCAGGATGGGCAGCACGAAGAGGTGCAGGGTCAGGACCCGGAGGACCTTGGTCCGCCGCGCCAGGAGGAGGAACGGGAGGCACACGAGGTAGAGGGCGGCGTATCCGAGCGAGGTCCAGAGGAGGATCTTCATCCCCCACGCGAACAGGAGGGCCATGTCGCCCATGTGGGAGTTCACCGGAGCACCCGGACGCCGGCGTTCGTGACGTCGATCTCCAGCGCCCCGGTCGTGCCGACCGCGTACGTCGCGCACCGCTCGCGCAGTTCGCGGAGGGTGCGCGGCGAGGCGGTGTGCTCGGCACCGGGGATGACGGCCAGATCGGGCCGCACGCGGCCGAGCAGCTCGGCGTTCCGCCGGTCGGACTTGCCGTGATGGGGCACGACGAGCACGGCGGCCGCCACGTCGGGATTCTCCAGGAGCGCCTCGACGCCCGTCTCCTCGATGTCCCCGGTCAGGAGGATGCGGCCCCCGACCCGCAGGACGAGCGAGCTCTCGTTCGACGGCACCGCTCTTCCGTACTTCTCCCATACCGGCGGACCGAACAGCTCGATGTCCGGCGCGATCCGGACGGGCGCCCCGACGCGCTCCACTTCGACGACCTCGACGCCGCGCTCGCGCGCGCGGCGCAGGAGCTCCGCGCCCGCGGGCTCGCGCGCGAACGGGCGCCCCACGACGATGCGGCGGACGCGGAATCGCTCGACGAGCGACAGCGCGCCGTTCGCATGGTCGGCGTCGGGATGCGAGAGAAAGAGGGTGTCCACGCGGAAGACGCCGCGCGACCAGAGGTAGGGCGCCGCGACGGAAGCGCCCGCGTCGCGGAAGTCCAGGCTCCCCGCGTCGAAGAGGAAGTTGCGGCCGTCCGCGAACTCGACGTAGAGGCACGCGCCGCGGCCCACGTCGAGTGCGGCCAGCCGGAGGTCTTCGGGCCTCCGATGGAGGAGCCCCGGCGCCGCGAGCGGGGCGACCAGGACGGGCACGAGCAGGATCTTCCACCCGGCGGGCGCGGCCCGCGTCCAGGCGGCCCACGCCGTCCCTCCCCCGTAGTAGAGCGCGGCGAGCGCGGGCGGCAGGCCGGGGACGAAGAAGTACGATCCCGGCACCGACGTGATCGCCCGGGCGAGCCACGCGAGCACGTCATACACGACGCCGGTCAGCAGGCCCGCGGGCGGCACCGCGATCGAGACGGCCCCGAGCGCGGTGATCGCCAGGACGAGCGGCGAGAAGAGCAGGTTCGTCACGAGGACGCACGGCGTCAGGAGATGGAACTCCGTCTGCACGACCGGCGCCGTCGCGAGCCAGGCGGCCAGCGAGACCAGGGCGGCGCCGTACACCCTGTGGATCCACGGACGCTGCGGGCCGAAGGAGCGCGAGAGGAGAGGCACGAGCGCCAGGATGCCGATCACGGCGAGGAAGGAGAGCTGGAACCCCACGTCGCGGACCTGGTGCGGATCGAAAGCCAGGATTACGAGCGCCGCGGCCGCGAGGGAGACCGGCGGGTCGGACCGCCGGCGGAAGATCTCCGCGCCGAGCCAGACCGACGCCATGATCGCCGCGCGCAGCACGGAGGCCTCGAGTCCCGCAGTGAGCGCGTAGATCCACGTCGCCGCGAGGAGCAGGACGACGCGGAGCCGTCCCCGCACACCCGCAAGGACGAGAAGCGCCCAGACGGCCAAGACGACCAGCGCGACGTTGAAGCCCGACACGGCGAGGACGTGCGTCGTCCCCGTCCGCTGGAGGTCGAGCGTCAGCCGTTCGTCCAGCCCCTCACGGTCGCCGAAGAGCATGGCCGCGGCGAGGGCGGCCGCCTCGGGGCGACTTGCCGCGTCAAGCCGGCCGCGCAGGAATCTCCGGACGCGGGAGAGGAGGGAGAGCGGACCGCGCGGGCCGGAGAGCACCTCGATTTCGTGCGCGTACATCGTTCCCGCGATCCCCTGGCGCCGGAGCCACGCGCGGCGGTCGAACTGGCCGGGGTTGGAGGGCGGGCGGGGGTTGCGCAGCCTTCCGGAGAGCGCGACCTCCTCGCCGCCCAGCAGCGGCTCCAGCGGCTCCGAGGTCTGAACCCGGATGCGGCCGCACTCGCGGCTCTCGACGGTGAAGACGCAGCGCGCGGGAGCGTCGTGACGCGCGCCCGTGTCGGCGAGGGCGCTCCGGCCCGCGGGGGTCAGGTGCGACGGCCCGACGACGCGACCTCGCAGCACGGTGGGTCCCTCGGTCACGGGTTCGGGGAGAGGCGCGAGCGCGACCCGCAGCAATCCCGCGCAGAGACCGAGGGCCGCGCCGGCGAGGATGTTGCGCCTCGATAGAATGAACAGCGCCAGCGCCGCGCCGGCGAGCGCCGCGGCGCCGGCGACCGGCATCTCCGCGCCGAGAGCGGTCCCGGCGGCGAACGGGGGGACGAACCAAACGAGCGGCCGCAAGCGTAGATATTCCTGGAGACGCGGCACCGCGGGATCATAGCAACGGGGCACTTTCCCCGGCACTTTTTCCCACAATAGGTTCTTCCGTGCTTGCGTTATGGAGGCGGCACGCATGGACGACCTCGTCGAAGGCCTGAAGGCCGGCCGAACGGGCGCCTTTGAGAGGTTGGTGCGGGATTACGGCGACCGGCTCTACCGGTTCTGTCTGCGGATCGTCGGGCCGGCGGACGCGGAGGACGTCGTGCAGGAGACGTTCATCCGGGTCCACCGGTCGATCGGTTCGTACCAGCCGACGGGCCGGTTCGAGTCGTGGCTCTTTACCATCGCGAACCACCTGGCGCTGGACGCGCTGCGCCGGCGCCCCGCCGCGGCCCGCGAGGGCGAGGAGCCCGTGGACCGCCGCGGCCCGCAGGACGACCTGTCGCACCGGGAGGTGCAGGACGCCCTCCTCCGGGCGGTGGAGAGGCTCCCGCTGGAGCAGAAGCAGGTGTTCCTGCTCCGCGAGGAGGCGGGGATGTCCTTCAAGGAGATCGCGGAGACGACCGGATGCCCGCTGAACACGGCCCTGGGCCGGATGCACTACGCGATGGAGAACCTGAGGAAGAACCTCAAGGCGTACCAGTGATGGGCTGCTCGAGATTCCGGGATGCGAAGGTCCTCGACGCGTACGGCGAGCTGGGAGCGGCGCCGCACGGCTATGCGGAGCACCTCGACGGTTGTCCCGAGTGCCGCGGCGAGATCGAGGAGATGCGCGAGCTTTCCGAGGGCTATCGCCTCGCGTCCCAAGAGCGGCTGCCCGGGACGGTCCGGTTCCCCCGGAGACGCGACCGCTGGATTCCCGCCGCGGCGGCCGCCGTCCTGATCGCGGGGCTCTTCATCGCGCTGCTCGGCGGCCGCACGCCGTCCCCGAAAGCGACTGTTCCCGCGACGTCGGCCCCGACCCAGCGTCCTGCGGACGTCCGGCCGCTCCCGTCGTGGGACGCCGACGACGAGGCGTTCGACCAGGAGCTTCGCGACCTGCGCCGGCGCGTCCAGCGCCTCGAGCACGAGGTCCGGGGGAGGAACTCATGACGCTGCTGCTGGCCCTCCTGTGTCTGCAGGATCCGGCGGCCGACGAGCTGGACCGTCTCACGGCCCGCCTGAAGGAGAATCCGAAGGACGCCCGGGCCCTGATGCAGCGCGGGACGATCTACCAGCGGATGAACCAGCACGACAAGGCGATCGCGGACTTCGACGACGCGCTCCGTCTCGAACCCGACAACGCCCAGGCGCACTTCGCCCGCGGCGTCAGCCTCATGGCCCTCAAGAGGAAGGACGAGGCGCTGGCGAGCTGGGAGAAGGCCGTCGCGCTCGACCCGAAGCTGAAGACGGCCGTCGAGGACGCGAAGAGCGGCCGCGCGCCGCGGCGGCGCGGACCCGAGGAGGACGAGCTGGCCCGGATCGAAGAGAAGCTGCGCTCCCCGAACCTCTCGGAAGAGGAGCGCTCCACGCTCACGCGGCGGGCGGACGAACTCCGGCGGACGGGCGGCCGCCGGGGCCACATGGGACCGGAAGACGCGGAGAGGATGTTCCTCGAGATCCGCGACTACCTCAAGGAGAACGACCCCGAGACGCTGCGGCGGCTCGAGGGCCTGCGCGCCGAGCGGCGGATGGAGGAGTTCTTCAACGAGCTCCGCGAGGTCGTCCGCCGCAAACAGGAGATGGACGAGCTGAAGCAGCGCGACCCGGAGCAATACGCGAAGTTCCTCAAGATGCGCGAACTGGAGCGGCGGTGCGGGGAACTCGCCGAGAAGATCCGCCGCGGCGACAAGTCCGAAGACCTCCGCAAGGAACTCGCGACGGCGCTCGGGCAGCTCTTCGACCTCCGCGAGGAGATGCGCGCGAAGGATCTGGCGGAGCTGAAGCGGCGCGTCGAGGAGCTCGAGAAGACGCTCCAGAAGCGCCGGGAGAACAAGCAGGCGATCATCGAGAAGAAGCTGCGCGAGATGACGGGCGAGAAGGCCGTGGACGACTGGTAGTTCGCCTGGTATAATCCCATCGTGGAGCTGAAGAGCATCACCGAGCGCGTTGACCATGTGCCGTTCATCCCCTTCAGGCTCGAGTTCGACAACGGTCGCAACGTCACGGTGCGGCATCCGGAGGACATCTTCTTCATCCCCAACCGGATGAAGCTTCACGAGATCATTGCCTACGACAGGGAGAAGGAGGAGAGCATCGCCTTCCATCCCTGCGCCGTGACGGCGCTCGCTTTCGCCGGCAACGGCGGAAGCGCCGGACCGTAGTCCCGCCCCATGCTTCTTCAGAAAGGCCTTCTCCTTCCCGACGCCCGCCTCTCCACCGTCGGAGGCACGTCCTTCGCCTTCTCCGAACTTCGCGGCCGGAGGTTCGTCGTCTTCGGATGGGGAAGCTGGTCCCCTTCCGCGAAGAAGATCGCCGCGCTCCAGCGATGGCGCGAGAGGAACGGAGTCGCGCTCGTCACCGTCGCGTTCGACGTCACGGGCCCCGGCGCGGCGATGAAGGTCCTGAAGCCCGCGGGCGCCGATCACATCCTCCTCATCGACGCGACCTGCACGCTCACCCGCCGGTGGGGCGTGCGCGACCTGCCGTTCACCCTCGTCGTGGACGAGGCGGGGACGGTGCTCCTCGCCGGCGGCGCGCCCGACGAGAAGAAGATCGCGGCGGCCCTGCGGTCGAAGGTCGGCCGGGGAAGACCGCGCCCCGAACCGCCCGGCGAAGAGACGAAGCGCCAGTTCTCGGTCGAGATCCTGCTTCAGGCGTGCACGAACTTCCTCGGGCGGAAGCGGCACGACGACGCGGCCGCGGCGCTGAAGAAGGCGGCGGAGCTGGATCCGGAGAACGCCATCATCCGCGGGCAGTTGCGCGCGATCAGCGGATAGGGTCCAGCCCCATCTTCTCGTGCATCCGGTTCCGGAGCGCCTTGCGCACATCCGCGTCCGGGGACGACACGGCGCAAACCCACTTCCGTTCGGACCACACCTCCCCGGACGAGCGGAGCGCGCGCTGGATCCCGGAGCGCGCGTCGGAGTCCGGGACCTCCAGGAGCAGGACGGTTCCGCCGCGCGCGACGGCCCTGCAGGCTCTCGGAACGTCGTCGACCCGAACGTCCGCGAGGCCCGCGTCCCGCAGCACCGCGCGCACCTCGGTGACGACCCGCTCGGGCTTGAACTCCGGCGGCCACTCCGCGTCCGTCGGCACGATCGTGTCGAACGTCATCGCCGGAAGCCCCATCCTCCGCCGCAGGAGGATGGCCAGCTTCTCGAGCGCCCCGAAATCGTCGGAGCGCAGGAAGAGGACCGCGACGGAGATGCCCGACTTCATCGTCACGACCTTCTTCGCTCCGGAGAGCCTGGGATGTTCCGGGAGGCGCCGTTCCAGCACGGCCGCCTTCGTGTCGCTCTCCACGACGATGAGCCCGATCTCGGCGGCCCCGGCGCCGCGCCGGAAGCCGGCCGCGTGGACCGCCGAGAGCTCGCCTTCGGCCGTGTGGGCCGACTCGTTGAGGAAGGCGAGCACCGGAGCGCGCTCGTCGGGCGCAAGGCCGGTGACGGGCGACCTGATCCCCTCCACCTCCTCCGCGAAGCTCCAGCCCTTCGGCAGGTCGTTGCGATCGAGCTCGAGGTTCCGGATCGGGAGCGGCAGGGGCGTTTCGGGGACTCCCAGTTTCTTCCGTGTCCGGTTCACCAGATCGACGAACTCCTCGCGCGTGTCGACGCCGCTGAGGACGACGACGAGGAGCCGCCCGTCACGGTGCGTCCAGCGGTTCCCGCCCGTCCCGATCCTGCGTTCGATCTTCTCGGCGGCCGGGCTGACCAGCGCGACGAGCGTCATGGTGCTCCAGCGCGCGGCGTAGCCCGCCTCCAGTTCGGAGCGGTCGACCTCGAAGAACTTCCATCCGCGGACGAACTTCACGAGCTGGTCCAGTTCGGCCGGCGTCCGCGCGGAGAGCGGATTGTCCGGGAGCTCCGCGCAGGCCCCCGCAAACGTGTCGCCCAAGGGGCCCTCGCCGTCGGCGAAGACGAGGGCATCGAGCGAAGGGGCCGCTTCGGTCTTCGGCGGAGGGTTCGCGGCCGTCCGGGTCTCCGGCGCCTTTCGGAAGGCGCGCGGGGCGAAGATCGCGGCGACCGCGAGCAGCGCCACGATGGGCACGGCGATCCACCACCGCCGGCGGGGCGGAGCAGGAAGGGCCTTCTCCGAGACCACGCGGGCGATCGCGGTGCGGAGTTCGCCCGCGGTCGAGTACCGCCGGTCGGGCTCCCGCGAGAGGGCCTTGAGCACGACGTCGTCCCACCGCGGATCGATAGCGACCTTCTTCGACGGGGGCTCGAACCGTCCGAGCGGCCGTTCGCCCGTGAGCATCTCGTAGAGGACGACGGCGGCGGAGAAGAGGTCCGCGCGCGCGTCGACGGAGGCGGGGTTCTCCATCTGCTCCGGCGACATGTACCGCGCCGTTCCCAGCATCTCCCCCGACTGCGTGAGCGCCGGCATCGCCGCCGAAGCGACGCGCGCGAGGCCGAAGTCCGCGACCTTCACGCGGCCGCTCGCGTCGAGGAGGATGTTCTCGGGCTTGATGTCGCGGTGGACGAGGCCGCGCTCGTGCGCCTCGACCAGCGACCGACACGCCTGCTCGAGGAGCCAGACCGCCCGCTCCGCGGGGAGCGGCCCGAACCGCTTCACCATCTCCTGCAGGTCGAGCCCCTGGAGCAATTCCATCACGTAGTAG
>JACPRC010000203.1 GCA_016190175.1 Planctomycetota bacterium | reverse complement strand
TGTCGGCGCGGTAGGCCTCCTGACGCGTGACCGGACGCAGGAAGCGCAGCCGGTCGTTCGGATCGATGTTGAAGGCCCGGTCGAACCGATAAGATTCCTCGTGCTGGATCGTGGCCACCGAGACGCCCAGGAGGTCGTAGATCGGCCCCATCCACTGCGTGTCGCGGCGCGCGAGGTAGTCGTTGACGGTGACGATGTGGACGCCCTTGCGCGTGAGGGCGTTGAGGTAGGCGGGGAGCGTCGCGACGAGCGTCTTGCCCTCGCCGGTCGCCATCTCGGAGATCTTGCCCAGATGGAGGACCATGCCGCCGATGAGCTGGACGTCGAAGTGGCGCATCTTGGCGGTGCGGCGGGACGCCTCGCGGCACGCGGCGAAGGCCTCGGGCAGGATCTGGTCCAGCGTCTCGCCCGCCTTCAACCGCGCGCGGAACCCGTCGGAGAGCTTCGGGAACTCCGCGTCCGGCAGCGCCATCATCTTCTCTTCGAGCGGGTTGATCCGCTCGCGCACGGTCTTCCAGTAGCGCCGGAGCATGCGCTCGTTCTGGGTGCCGAAGACGAAGCCCAGCACCTTGCCGACCCACTCGACCAGACCTTCCATGAAATCCATGAGCGAACCTCAGAGAACCAAGAACAGAGAACGGAGAAGAGAGAGGCGGGGGAAGTCTCCCCCGAACCCCCTCCGCTTCCTCGAAGCGGAGGGAAGAGAGGGGGCGCGGGGGACCCCTCCCCCGCCTCCTCTCTTCTTTGTTCTTCGTTCTTTCTTCTTTCCGGAGTCTTCGAGCGACACGGCGCCTCCAATCGGGACGAACACGCAGGCGGGCGAACGCGAAGGAAGGCGGCTACGGCAGGTCGCGGAAGATCGGGAGGCGCGCGTCGTAGGAGATCAGGATCGGCGTCGCGGGCGCGACGACGTCGGAGATGCGCTCGTAGTAGTACGGGATCGTGGCGACGGTGACGGGCGGCTCCTCGGAGGATGCGGGCGCCGCGTCGGAGAGCTGCTGGACGTGCGCGGCGAGGACGGCGACGAAGCGCGCGTCCGGCGTCGCGCAGCCGACGGTGGCGGCGAGGAGAAGGGTCAGCATCGAACGGCCATTATAGGGAACGCGGCGGGCGGGGACAACCATCCCGTGAGGGAAAGGGCGCCTTTGTCCGCAACACCTGCGCGCGAGGCGGCCCGACCGGGCTTGACCTTCCCGGCATCCCGAAGCTACCATGCGCCGCGACGATGACCCTGCACCCGACCCCGTACGTGATGATCGGCGGCGCCAACTGCGTCAACTACACGGGTGGGGCTTCCGAGGCCGAGGCCCGGTCCATCGGACAGGCCCTGCTGGACGACGGGTACTTCGACCCGGACTCCCGGCAGAGCATCTGCATCCGGCGGGAAGGAGACTCGCTCGCGGTCCTCTTCTACTTCGACACGGCGGCGTGGGACGATCCCGACCATGTGGCGGGCTTCCAGCAGATCTGCACCCGGCTGTCGTTGACTGCCTGCAAGGGACACCCGGTCGACTTGCGCCTGTGCGACTGTCAGGGAACCGCGCACAAAGTGCTTTCATCCCGGACGCCGCTCCCGGAGGGGAAGATGGTGGCGATCGGGAACAACGAGACGATCTACGCCGCGAACGGCGCCACGGAAGAGGACGCACGCGCGCTTGGGAATGCGCTCACGGAATACGGCCTTCTCGATGGGACCTCGGGCGGGACGTTTCAGGTGGCCAAGGACGGGACGGGTTGGGTGATCCGGGCGATGATCCGAAACGGCGGTTGGGACGACGCCCGCTTGCGGGCCTACTATGCACGACTCTGCCGGCACCTGTCCGCCGCACTGTGGGCGGGTGCGCCAGTGGAACTTCGCCTTTGCGACGGCCGCTTCGCCGACAAGGCCGCCGTGCGGTCCGACGGCGGATAGCCCACTCCGCTCGGGACCGCAAGCGCGCGGCGGCGAACGAGCAGCCCCTCCCGTCCCTCCGCGAAGAGCCACCGTCCACGCTTGGGCCGCCGGCGCCCGCGCTTGGGAAGCGTCTATCCGCGGAGTTTTCCGCACCGTCCAGCCGTGGGAAGCGACCGTCCGCCCGTGGGAGGGGTGCGTCCGCGCGTGGGGAGGCACCGTCCGCGGAGTTTTCCGGGGTGTCCACGCATGGGGCGGGGGTGTCCGTCGATGGGGAGCCCGTCTCTGCCGGTGGGAAGGCTGTCTCCGCGGGATTTTCCGCAGTCTCCTCGGGTTGGAAAGCAGCGTCCGTGGACGGGGCGTCCGTCTCCGCGCCTTACCTCGCCGTCCCCACGAGATCCCGCAGCCTCCGCACCCCCGCCTCCGCGAGTTTCGCCGGCATCTCCTCGACGATCCGCAGCGGCGTGTTCACTTCCGCGAAGTTCGCCGTGCCGACCTGCACCGCGCAGGCGCCCGCGGCGATGAACTCGAGCGCATCGTCCGCCGTCGAGATCCCGCCGATCCCGACGACCGGGACCTTCGGGAACTTCGAGCAGACCTCCCACACCATGCGGAGGGCGACGGGCTTGATCGCGGGCCCCGAGAGTCCGCCCGTCACGCCGCCGAGGCACGGCGCGCGCCGGCGCCAGTCGATCGCCATCCCCTTGAGCGTGTTGACGAGCGAGAGCGCGTCGGCCCCGCCCGCGAGCGCCGCCTCCGCGATCCTCGTGACGTCCGTGACGTTCGGCGTGAGCTTCGCGATCAGCGGCTTCTTCGTCGCGGCCCGGGCGCAATTCAAGGTCTTCTCCGTCAGCGCCGGATCGGTCCCGTAGTCCATCCCGTGCGAGACGTTCGGGCAACTGATGTTGAGCTCGAACGCGTCGATGCGGGGGAACTCGGAGAGGCGCCCCACAAGGTCCCCGTACTCCTCCGCCGTGCGGCCGGAGACGCTGACGATGAGGCGGCAGCGGTAGGTCGAGAGATGCGGCAGTTCCTCGTCGATCCACGCGACGAGCCCCTTGTTGTCGAGGCCGATCGAGTTGAGCATGCCGCTCGCGGTCTCCCACACCCGGGGCGGCGGGTTGCCCTTGCGCGGCTCCATCGTAACCGTCTTGGCGACGACGCCGCCGAGGCGGTTCACGTCGATCACGCGGTCCTGGATCCCGCCGAAGGTGCCGGAGGCGACGAGGACGGGGTTGGCGAGTCGGATGGGGCCGATGGAGGTCGAGACGTCCGGGCGTCTTCTCTTCGCGTATGCGGTCACGGATCGCTATCAGCTCTCAGCGATCAGCTCTCAGCCGGGCCAACGGCAGGCTCCTCTTGCTGACGGCTGACTGCTGAAGACTGAACGCTGGCCTCCTCGACGTCACGTGCCGCCGCCCTCCGGGGCCTGGGGATCGGCCGCCGCGGGCGGAGGCGCGGGGTCGGCCTTCGCCATCGGTTCGGTCGGCGCGGCCGGCCCGGGCGTCGCCGCCTTCGCCATCGGCTCGGTCGGGGCCGCGGCCGGAGCGGCGATCGCGGCCGCCCTGGCCGCCTTCTCCTCCTGGAGCTTCTTCTTCTTCTTCTCGTCGAAGAAGACCATCTCGGCGGACAGGAGCAGGACGCCCGCGCAGATGTACGCGTCGGCGAGGTTGAAAAGCGGCCACGGATGCTCGACCTTGCCCGCGGTGTAGGAGAACTTGATGAAGTCCCTCACCTTCCCGAACTTCGCGCGGTCGTAGAGGTTGCCGATCGTGCCCCCCAGGATGAGCGCCAGAGAGACCGTGAGGATCCAACGCGGGTTCTTCACCGACGCGAAGATCGCCAGGATCACGGGTACCGCGACGACGGAGACGACGAGCCAGAGGCCCTTCATGTCCTGGAACTTCCCGAAGACGATGCCTTCGTTGTAGATGTGGCCGAAGGCGAAGTAGCCCGGGATGACGACGCGCTCCTGGTTCGGGGGCACCTTGCGAAGGACGACGTCCTTGCTCCAGAGGTCCGCGCCGGCGGTCACGGCGGCCAGGAGCACGAAGACGAGCCAGCGGGTCATGGAGGGATCTTACCGCAGGGGAGTCCGCGCCGCAACCAAACGGGCGCTCGCGGCGGCGGCCGCCGGGACTATGATGCGCCCTCCTCCTTCTTCTTGCACTCCACGCAGAGGCGGGTGTACGGGATCGCCCTCAGGCGCGCCTTCGGGATCGACTTCTTGCAGGACTCGCACAGGCCGAAGGAACCGTCCTTGATCCGGGCGAGCGCCTCCTCGATCTCCTGCAGCTCGTCGCTCTCCGTCTCCATGAGCCCGAGCGTGATGTCCTGCTCGAAGCTGTCCGTGCCGAGGTCGGCCATGTGGAGCGGGAGCGTGGAGAGTTCCGAGTCCGTGCCCTTCTTGAGCGCCTCCGCCTCCAGGGTGGAGACGTCGCCGAGCAGGATGCGGCGGCGCAGCGTCAGCAGGGTCTTGAACTCGTCGAGTTCCTTCTTGCTCAGCCCCCTGCCGCTGTTCATGCGCTACCTCTTGATTCCGCGCTCGCGGAGAATGGTCTTGATCCGGGCGATCTGACGGCGGCTCTTCTTGAACTCGGCCGGGTTCTCGACGACGTCCGTGACCTTGCGGAATCGGAGCTTGAACAGCCCCTCGACGAGGCCCTCGAGATCCCTCTCGAGGTCCTCGGTCGGCTTGTCGCGAAGTTCCTTGGCATCGCTCATGGTCATCCCTGCCTTCGCGTGGAGAACCGGGTCCGGAGCGACATCTTGTGCGCGATGTTGTTGAAGCAGCGTTTCGCGAAGTCCTCGCCGACCCCGGAGAGCTCGAACAGGATCTGCCCGGGGCGGATGCACGCGGCGTAGTACTCGGGCTCGCCCTTGCCCTTGCCCATGCGGGTCTCCGCGGGCTTGCCGCTGATCGACTTGTGGGGGAAGACGCGGATGTAGAGGCGTCCCTCCGTGCCCATCATGTGGGAGGCGGCGACCCGGCCGGCCTCGATCTCGCGCGCGGAGAGCCATCCCATCTCGAGCGACATCAGGCCGTAGTCGCCGAACGCCACGGTGTTCCCGCGCGTGGCGACGCCCTTCATCCGCCCGCGCTGAGACTTGCGGAACTTGACCCGCTTCGGCATCTGCATGTGCGTCTGCTCCCGTCGATCACGCCGTCGGCGCCGCCGCCGGGGCCGGCTCCTTGCGCGCTTCCTTGAACTTCTCGCCCTTGTAGATCCACACCTTGATCCCGATCGTGCCCTTGGTCAGGATCGCGGTCGAGGTCGCGTAGTCCACGTCGGCGCGCAGCGTCGAAAGGGGCACGGTGCCCATGACGATCTTCTCGCTGCGGGCGATCTCGGCGCCGCCCAGGCGTCCCTTGCAGAGGATCTTCACGCCCTTGGCGCTGAGCTGCATCACCATCTCGGCCGCGCGCCGCATGGTCCGGCGGTACGGCTCGCGCTTCTCCAGCCGCTCCCGGACGGCCTCCCCGACGACCTGGGCGTCCAGCTCGGGCGTCTCGATCTCCTTGACGTCCATGTCGACGACGCGGTTGACGAGGGCGGCCACGTCCTCGGACAGCTTGTCCACCTTGGCGCCCTTCTTCCCGATGATAAGACCGGGACGGACGGCCCATACCTGGACCTTCACGCGGTCGCCGATCCTCTCGATCTCGATCCGCGCGATCCCGGCGAACCCGTACTCGCTCTTGATGAAACGGCGGATCCTCTGGTCCTCGACGAGCCAGTCGCCGAAGTTCTTCTTCGTGGCGTACCACCGGCTGCGCCAGTGTTCGGTCACGCCGACGCGGAACGCGATGGGATTGACTTTCTGTCCCACTACTTGTTCTCCTCTTTCGGGGGCTGCCCGGCCTCCGGCGCCTTCGGTTCCGCGGGGGGCGGCGCCCCCGCCTTCGCCGGGCCTCCCTCCTCCGCCCTTCGAGCTCCCTCCTTCGCGCTCCGCGCTCCGGCGGGCAAGTCGCTCTTCGCGGCGGCGGCCTTCTTCGCGGCCTCGGCCTTGGCGGCGGCCGCGGTCTTCTGGCGCTCCTGCCGCTGCTGCTTCGACCGCTCCTTCTTCGAGAGCCTCGGCTCGCGCTCTTCCAGGACGAACGTCACGTGGCACGTGCGCTTCTTGATCATGGTGGGCCGCCGGACGGACGAGGGGCGCCACCGCTTGATGATCGGGCCGCCGTCCACGCGGGCGTCCACGAGGTGCAGCTTGTTCCCGTCGATCTCGATATTGCGCTGCCGCGCCTCGTCCATCGCGTTGGCGTAGCACGATTCGAGGAGCTTCTTGCAGTAGGGCGCCCCGCGCTTCGAGCAGGTCCGCAGGATGGCGACGGCGGAGTTGAAGTCCTTCCCGCGGACGAGGTCCACGACGTACCGCATCTTGCGGGGGGACATCCTCGCGTACCGGAGGCGCGCCGAGAAGCGCGGCTTCGCCGGCTCGGCCTTCTTCTCCGGGGCCTTCGCGGGTGCGGCGGTTTCGGCCATGGCCTACGATCCCTTCTCGGGGGTGCCCCCGGCGCTCTCTCTCGTGCCGGGGTGGCCGCGGAACGAGCGCGTGGGGGAGAACTCGCCGAGCTTGTGGCCCACCATGTCCTCGATCACGAACACCTTCACGAACGTCTTGCCGTTGTGGACCATGAACGTATGGTTGACGAAGTCCGGCACGATCGTCGAGCGGCGCGACCACGTCTTGATGGGGTCGTGCCCCCCGGACTGCTTCTGTTTCTGGACCTTCTTCATCAGCTTGGCGTCGATGAACGGTCCCTTCTTCAGCGAGCGGCTCACCCCGTTAGACTCCTACCTGGTACAGGTGCAGGTTCATCCACGGCTCCCGGCAACACCGACGACCTCGTCCAGACCCGCAAGGAGTCCAACGGGGCTCACCAGGTCACCTTCCGCGTATTCTGATGTTTCCCGGCCTTCCGGAAGCGGGCGATGAAACGGTCGGACGGCTTCTTCGTCCGACGGGTCTTCCCGCCCTTCGCGAGCTTCGTTCCCTTCCAGTTGCAGGGCTGGCGGCCCACGCCGCCGCGGCCGTCGCCGCCGCCGCACGGGTGCGAGACGGGGTTCATCGCCTTACCGCGGACGGTCGGCCGGATGCCGAGCCAGCGGCGCCGCCCCGCCTTGCCCCACACGATGTTCGCCCACTCGATGTTGCCGACCTGCCCGATCGTGGCGCGGCAGCGGACGTGGACCTTCCGGATCTCCCCGCTCGGCATCAGCAGGTCCGCGTAGTTCCCCTCCTTCGCCATGACCTGCGCGAAGGTCCCGGCGGAGCGCGCGATCGCGCCTCCGTGGCCGGGGACGAGCTCCACGTTGTGGACGAGCATGCCGGTCGGAATGTTCTTCAGCGGCATCGTGTTGCCGACCTTCGGCTCGACCTTCTCGCCGCTCGCCACGGGCTCGCCCACGACCATGTTGTGCGGGGCGATCACGTACCGTCGTTCGCCGTCCTTGTACTTCAGCAGCGCGATCCGGCACGTGCGGTTGGGATCGTACTCGACCGCCTCGACGACGGCGGGGACGTCGTCCTTGTTCCGCTTGAAGTCGATGATCCGGTAGCGGCGCTTCACGCCTCCGCCGATGTGCCGGACCGCCAGGCGCCCGACGTTGTTGCGACCGCCGGTCTTGCGCATCGGCTCCGTGAGGCGCTTCTCCGGCTCGTGCTTCGTGATCTCCTTGAAGTCGCAGACGGTCGCGCCGCGGCGCCCGGGCGTCATGGGTCGGTATTCGCGCATCGGCATAGGAGTCCTCAGCCTTCAGTCCTCAGCCTTCAGCCGCCGGTCCCCCGTCCCTCGGTCCCGACTGAGGACGGAAGGCTGAGAGCTGACGGCTAGATGATATCGAGCCGGCCTTCCTTCAGCGTGACGTAGGCCTTCTTCCAGTCCTTCCGGCGCCCTTCGAGGAGCATGTTCTTCATCCGCTTGGCCTTGCCCTTCACGACGAGCGTGCGGACGTGCCTCACCTTCACCTTGTTCGACTTGAAGGCCTGCTCCACGGCCCACTTGATCTCGTGCTTGTTGGCGCTCCGGTCGACCACGAACGTGTAGACGCCCTTCTGCTGGTTCGCCATCGAGCGTTCGGTGACGATGGGCTTCTTGATGATCGTCCAGGGGCTGCGCATCCTACTTCCCTCCTTCGCCCTTCGGGGCTTCGGAGGGCTTCGGCTTCCTCTCCGCGACCAGGTGCTCCACGGCTTCCTTCGTGAGGAGGACGTCCTTGTGCTTCAGGACCTCGTAGGCGTTGAGATCCTCGACGGGCATGAGCCGAACGTCGGGGAGGTTGCGCGCCGCGAGGAACGTCTCGCGGTTCTTCGCGCGCCGGGGCCCCTCTTCCGCTCCGCCCGCGACGTACCCGACGAGCACCGTGCGCTTGAAGCCGGCGTTCCGGAAGACCGCGGCGGCGAACTTCGTCTTCGGCTGCGGGAACTCCAGCCTCTCGATGACGGAGACCTCCTTGTCCAGGATCTTGGCGAGGAGGGCCGAGTCGAGCGCGGCCCGGCGCGTGTTCGCCGTGATCGTCTGGCGGTAGTCCCGGGGGCGAGGCCCGAAGACCACGCCGCCGTGGCGCCAGATCGGCGACCGCACCGTGCCGGCGCGCGCGTTGCCCGTATGCTTCTGCGGCCACGGCTTGCGAGTCGAGCCTTCCACCTCGCCGCGCGTCTTGGTGCAGTGCGTCCCCTGCCGCCGGTTGGCCTCGTACATCACGACCACCTGGTGCAGGAGGCGCCGCTTGATCTTCTCGCCGAAGAGCTTCTCGTCCACCGTGAAGGTGCCGGCGCTCTTGCCATCCTTGTCGAAGAGAGGCAGTTCAGCCATGGTCCTACTTCTCGTCCAGCAACGCCTTGACGCGGATGTCCACCCCGGCGGGCATGTTCAGGTTGCGGAGTTCGTCGATCGTCTTCGCCGTCGGTTCCGTGATATCGATGATCCGCTTGTGCGTGCGGATCTCGTACTGCTCCCGGGACTTCTTGTCCACGTGCGGCGAGCGGAGCACGGTGATGCGCTCGATCTTCGTGGGAAGCGGGATGGGGCCGCGCACCTTCGCGCCGGTCCGCTTCGCGGTCCCCACGATGTCCATCGCCGACGTGTCGATGATCTCGTGGTCGTAGCTTTCGATTCGGATTCGGATCCTCTGCGCCATGAAACTCATCCTCTGAGGGAGCGGGTTACTATACAAAAGGGACGCGGCAAGTCAACCGAAAACTGGGGAAGGCTAGAAAGAACGGAGAACAAAGAACAAAGAAGAAAGAGGGCGGGGAAGCCTCCCCGCACCCCTCCTGCCCGGCGTGCAACTCGGGGATGGGGGGTGCGGGGGCCCTCCCCCGCCTGCTCTCTTCGTTCTTCGTTCTTTGTTCTCTCCGAGTGGTCCGCCGCCATAGGTGCGGACCACTCGGGTCATGCCCGGAACGTCTCGAGCTCCCCCGTCTCCGGGTTCGGGCGGAACTTGACCGGCCCGCTCGTTTCGATCTCCAGACGCTTCCGGCATGCCGGACCGACCCGAAGATCGACGTTGTGAAACGCCCGTTTCGAGACGGCGATGACGGCCCGGTTCTGCTCGGCCGGAGAGACGGCCAGCCGATCCCGCTCCGCCTCCAGGGCCTCGCGCTGCCCCTTCATCGTCCCGAGCCGCACGAGGAGCTTGCGCGCCGCCTCGCGCTTCTCCTCGGAGAGGTCGTCGAGCAGTTCCGGGCGTTCGAGGAAAGGCAGCACCGCCGACTCCACCCGCGCGATGCGGGCGTCGAGATCCGCCAGGGCCTTCTCGATCTCCTCCAGCAGGACGCTCCCCACCAGGTCGACGCCGGCGGCCACCTCCGTCTTCACGCCCACTTCCGAGCCGAGCACGGGGCTGGACACCCCGAGCAGTCCGGCCGTGAAGCCGCCCAGGATCCCGCCCTGCTGCACGACGACCCGCCCGCGACACACGACCGTGCTGTTCAGGATCTGGGCGCGCACCGTGACGTCCCCGTCCACGATCAGCCTCGCGCCGTTCAGGTATTTCGCTTCGACGTTTCCGTGGACCCGGATCCGGCCCTTCTCGTGGCCCGTGATTCCGTGCCGGACCCGGAGGTTGCGGCCGACCTCCACCTCCGCCCCCTCGATGTTCCCCCCCACCAGCAGGTCGGCGGCCGCTTTGACCTTGAACTCGTCGAGGATGTTCCCGCCGACCTCCACGACGCCGTTGAAGTCGATGTTCCCCACGTGGAAGTCCACGTCGCCGCGCACCCGGTGGATCGAGTGGACCGAGGCCACGCCGTTCTTGACCAGGACCGTGCCGTCCCCGTCCGCGATGCACGTTTTCCCGTCCTCGGCGAAGCGGGCGTTTTCGCCCGCCTGAATCGGGACGGCCGCGCCTGACGAGGCGGGGATCACGTTGCCGTACACGTCCAGGCCGTCCGCACCGGACCCCGGTTCCCCAAGGGTGAAGAGGACGTCGCCCTGACGGACGTTGGCGAACCTCGTAACCTGGTAGTAGTTGGTCTGGTCTTCCTCGCCCGGTCGATCGTCCTCGATTCGGACCGCCCAGTTCACCGGCGCATCGGAGCCGGGTTGGGGCGGGCGCCCGGACGCGAGGCGCTTCCACCGGACTTCCGCGGGTCCTTCCGAGAGCGTGGCGAGGAACTCCGCGGCGCGTGCCGCATCCTCTTCCGGCAGGATGATCCCCGCCCGCTCCATCAAGGCGGCGACCTCCGCAGGCTGCACCGCCGCCGGGTCGGACCTCTGGCGCACGGTGAGGAAGAGATGCAGGCGATCGGTGTCCGTGTGAAGGGCGATCTCGCGATGAGCGTTGCGGTCGGAAGCGATCTCGACCGTCCGGGCGGGCCTCTCGTCGGCCGGCTCGATGACCTTCGCCGGCTCGGCGGCCACTTTCGAGGGTGCGCTCGCGGGGATCACTGCGGTTCCCTTCCGCCGCTCGGTCTTGCGGAACAGGCGCGCGAGGCAAGGGGAACCTCCGCGCTGCACCTCGTGTCCGATCGCCTCCCGGGGGAGACCCAGAATCCCGCTTCCGGCCTCCAAGGCGCGGCCCTCGTCCGGCGCCTCCACGCGCACGCTCTCCAGCGGCGCGACGAACAGCACGATTCCCTCGAAGGACGGAACGCCTCTGGCCGCGGCGGTCAGGAGGAGCCCGTCGGCGGAGCGCTCCACGTTCGCGCCCCCTCTCGGGAGCTCCCGGTCCATGGCCGACCTGTGCCTGCGCGCGGCGCCGCTGACGTCCACTCCGTCCTTGCCGGGGACGGCCGGGGTCTTCTCGACGAGGACCTCCCCCTTCTCCACGATCGTGTGAGGCTCGAGAATCGTGCAGCCGAAGCGCTCGGCGAGCGAGCGGGCGGTCCCGCTCTCCTTGTACCGCTCCAGGATCCGCGCCGGCGCCCCTTCCACGACGGAATCTCCGCGCGCCACCGTGAAGGGCTTCCCCCAATTCTCCGGTTGAAGCGCCGCCTCCACCTCCGGCGGCAGGATTCCGTGCGTCACCTTCGCGTGGTGGAGTGCCCGGTTCGCCTCTTCCTCGTTCGGGGGAGCGCCCCCGTTGGGACCCGCGACGGTCATTTCGGCGGACATCCGATCGGGCGAGACCTGGATCCGTACCGTGCCGTTCTTCTCCCCGATCTTCTCCTTCCGTCCCGTCGCAGCGGAGACGACGCGCTGCACGTGCGCGTCGTCGATCCAGCGGTATCCGCGCAGCTCGATCTCCTTGCGGACCTGGAAGAGACCGACCTTCCGTCCTCCGGAGAGGGGATGCGACACGGTCAGGGAGAGCCCCGCGTCGTCGAGTTCGAGGAGGAACGTCCCGTCCCGGGCCGTGACGTCGATGGGGACGCCGCGCGCCTCCCTCACCGCGCGCTCGCAGACCTCCCAGTCGACGTGCGACAGGTTCTCCTGCTGCGCCTCCGCCCTCACCCGCTCCGCGTCGACCGGAGCACCTCCCGCCTTCGGCGGGAGGACGGTGATGAAGAGGGCATCCTTCTTCCGGACAAAGCGGAAGGACCCATCGGCCGGCCTCGTCCTGATCGCCGTCCCCGACCGCGTCTCCCCGCGCGCTCCTCCCGTCTCCACCCAGGCGGATTCGATCCCGAGTTCCGCGAAGCGTCCGATGAGCGCGTCCGTGAGGACCGTGCCCTGCTGGGCGAGCAGGGTGCCGTCGGGGGCGCGCACGTCCCGGGCAAGGACCTGGTCCTGCTGGAGGGCCTGGATGTCGAGCCGCTCTTCCACGAGGGCACCCGGGGTGCATTGTATCGTGTTCCGCGGTTCCGATTCCAGGGAATGGACCGCACCAAAAGTGGACTGTCAACTTTTGGTGTGGGAGAGGACCTACACGAAGTCCCCGAACCGCCGCTTGACCTCGTCCGCCGGCACCGGCCGGAAGTCGTGCGGCTCCATCGTATGCTGGCCGCGCCCCTGCGTGATCGACCGCAGCGTCGTCGTGTAGCCGAACATCTTCGAGAGCGGCGCCGTCCCGCGCAGGATCTTCGCGCCGCCGGACGTCGTCATGTCGCCGATCTCGGCGCCCCGCCGGTTCAGGTCGTTGATCACGTCCCCGACGTACGTGTCCGGCACCGTGACCTCGAAACGCATCTGCGGTTCGAGCAGCTCGGCGCGGGCGGACTCGCACGCCTTCCGCACCGCCTGCACGGCCGCGGCGCTGTAGGCCCTCTCGTCCGATTCCGCCGAGACCGACCCGCCGACGAGCGCCACGTCGAGGTAGACCATCGGGTAGCCCGCGATCGGCCCCGAGCCCGCCGCGCTGAGGAGCCCCTCCTTGACCGCGGGCAGGAAGCGGCGCATCTCCTTCTCGAGCCCCGGATCGACCTCCTGCACGAACCGCGGGGCGAGCGTCGCGCGGTTCGGCCGCAGATCGACGACGACGTGGCCGAACAGCGTCCTCTCCCCTGCCCGGACGACCGTCTTTTCCTCCGCGCGCGCCGCCGCGGTCAGCGTCTCCTTGTAGGCGACCCGGGGCTCGCCCGTCGTCGCCGGCACTTTGAAGTCGTTGGTAATACGGTAGAGCAGGATCTCCGCGTGCAGTTCCCCCATCGTGTGGATCAGCACCTGCCCCGTCTCGGCGTCCGCGGTGATGCGGAAGGTGGGGTCGTCCTTCGCGAGGCGGCGCAGCGTGTCGTCGAGCTTGTCCTTGTCGGCGCTGGACTTCGGCTCGATCACGACGCTGACGACCGGCTCGGGGAAGTGCATGGACTCGAGGGCAAGCTTGTGGTCGGGATCGCAGAGGGTGTGCCCGGTGGCCACGCGCTTGAAGCCGATCCCGGCCGCGATGTCGCCCGTGCAGACCTCCTCGATCTCCAGGCGCTTGTTGGCGTGCATCTGGACCAGGCGGCCGATGCGCTCGTTGCGTCCCGTGGCGGCGTTGAACACGGTCGTCCCGGTCACGACGCGGCCGGAGTAAACGCGGAAGTAGGTGAGCTTGCCGACGTAGGGGTCGGTCATGATCTTGAAGGCCAGCGCGGCGAATGGCTCGTCGTCCGAGGGCTTGCGCTCGAGGTGCGCGAAGGTCTGGAGATCGTGCCCCTTGACGGGCAGCACGTCGTCGGGCGAAGGAAGGAAGTCCACGACCGCGTCGAGCAGCTTCTGGATTCCCTTGTTCTTGAAGGCCGAGCCGCAGAGCACCGGGTGGATCTGGCCCGCCAGCGTGCCGCGCCGGATCGCGTTCATGAGGTCTTCCGGCCGGCAAGGGCGGTCGTGCAGGTAGTCGTCGAGCAGGCGCTCATCGAACTCGGCTACGCCTTCGAGCAGGTCGTGGTGCGCCTGGTCGGCCGCGCCCTGGACGTCGCGCGGGATGTCGTGGACGTCGAACGTGGTCCCCTGGTTCTCTTCGTGGTAGGTCACGGCCTTCATCTCGACCAGGTCCACGACCCCCTGGAACTGTTCGGCCAGCATCATCGGCAGCTGGAGCGCCACCGGCTTGGCGCCGAGCCGCTGGCGCATCATCTCGAGCACGTTCGGGAAATCCGCGCCGACGCGATCCATCTTGTTGACGAAGGCGATGCGCGGGACGGTGTACTTGTCGGCCTGGCGCCACACCGTCTCGGACTGCGGCTCCACTCCTCCGACGGCGCAGAACACGGCGATCGCGCCGTCGAGCACGCGCAAGCTGCGCTCGACCTCGACCGTGAAGTCAACGTGGCCCGGGGTGTCGATGATGTTGATGCGGTGGTCCCGCCACGAGCACGTGGTCGCGGCCGAGGTGATCGTGATGCCGCGCTCGCGCTCCTGCTCCATCCAGTCCATGGTGGCGGCGCCCTCATGGACCTCGCCGACGCGGTGGATGCGCCCCGTATAGAAGAGGATGCGCTCGGTCAGCGTCGTCTTACCGGCATCAATGTGGGCCATGATGCCGATATTACGGTAGCGATTGAGCGGTACTTGCCGAGCCATCGGCTCTCACCTGATCCGGTTAGGGAGTATCCGAGAGACCACCACCTCCCTTTCCTCTCGAGAAAGCAAGGTGATGCAGCGTCTATGGGCCGCTCGACGGAGGAAGGCCACGGGAGCCCAGGCCGGCGCGGAAGCCGGCCTTGCCAACGAGCGATCTACCAGCGGTAGTGGGCGAAGGCCTTGTTCGCCTCCGCCATCTTGTGCGTATCCTCGCGCTTCTTCACGGCGCCGCCCGCGGTCTTGGCGGCCGCCAGGATTTCAGCGGCAAGCTTCTCGGTCATGGAGTGGTCCGGCCGCTGTTCGGCGTAGGCGATCAGCCAGCGGATGGCCAGCGCCGTCCGGCGCTCCGGACGCACTTCGACGGGCACCTGATAGTTGGCGCCGCCCACCAGCCGGGATTTCACCTCGAGGACCGGTTTCACGTTGTTCATCGCCTGCTTCAGCACGCTCATCGCGTCCTGGCCGGCCTTCTGCTCGACCATGTTCATCGCGCCGTACATCATGCGCTCGGCCACGCTCTTCTTCCCTTTCTTCATGAGGGAGCTGATGAAGCGGGTGACCAGCACGCTGTCGTACTTGAATTCCGCCGCCAACTCGCGGCGGACCACATTCCCTTTACGCGGCATGCCTTCCTCTCAAACCGGCGCTACTTCGACTTGGTGCCGTACTTCGAGCGGCCCTGCTTGCGGCCGGCCACCCCGCTCGCGTCGAGCGTACCGCGCACGATGTGATAG
>JACPRC010000200.1 GCA_016190175.1 Planctomycetota bacterium | reverse complement strand
TCCTCGGGCCGTGCGCGGGCGGCGCGGTCTACTCGCCCGCCATCACCGACTTCGTCTTCATGGTCGAGGGGACGAGCAACATGTTCGTCACCGGCCCGAACGTCCTGAAGGAGGTCACGCACGAGAAGGTGACGTTCGAGGAGCTGGGCGGAGCGGCCGTCCACGCGGAGACGAGCGGCGTCGCGCACTTCCGCTATCCGAAGGAGCCCGAATGCCTCGCCGCGGTGCGGACGCTCCTCTCCTTCGTGCCCCAGAACAACACGGAGGAGCCGCCGTCCGTCCCGGCGGGCGACGATCCCCTGCGGCGCGACGAGACGCTCGACTTGATCGTGCCCGAGAACCCATCCAAGCCCTACGACATGCGCGAGATCGTCGCGACCGTCGCGGACGACCACGACTTCTTCGAGGTCCACCGCGACTACGCGAAGAACATCATCGTCGGCTTCGCCCGGCTCAACGGCCGGAGCGTCGGGATCGTCGCCCAGCAGCCGAGCGTCCTCGCGGGATGTCTCGACATCAACTCCTCCGTCAAGGGCGCCCGCTTCATCCGCTTCTGCGACGCCTTCAACATCCCGCTCGTGACGTTCGAGGACGTGCCGGGGTTCCTTCCCGGCGTCGCACAGGAGCACGGCGGGATCATCCGCAACGGCGCGAAGCTCCTCTACGCGTATTGCGAGGCGACGGTCCCGAAGGTCACCGTGATCACGCGAAAGGCCTACGGCGGCGCGTACGACGTCATGAGCTCGAAGCACATCCGCGGCGACATGAACTTCGCGTGGCCCACGGCGGAGATCGCGGTCATGGGGCCCGAGGGGGCGGTGAACATCGTCTTCAAGGACGAGATCGAGAAGGCGAAGGAGCCGGCGAAGGTGCGGGCGCAGCTCATCGCCGACTACCGCGAGAAGTTCGCGAACCCCTACATCGCGGCGGAGAAGGGGTTCATCGACGACGTGATCGAGCCCGCGGAGACGCGCCGCCGCCTCATCCACGCGCTGGAGACGCTCAAGACGAAGCGGGACCGCAATCCGCCGAGGAAGCACGGCAACATTCCATTGTGAGGGAGGATGCGGGAATACACCCTCTCGACGGGCCCGCTTCACACCTTCGACCACCTCCATGACCCGAAGAAACTCGCCCGGATCGCCGACTACGCGGCCGTCACGCTGGTCCCGAAAGCGGTGCCCGGTTCGAAGTTCGCGGACTACCGCCGCGACGCGCGCATGGAGGCGGCGTTCCTCTCGGCGATCCTGACCTCGCTCCCCTCCGGGCCGCGCATCTTCGGCGGCTTCTCGGATACCGGAGCGGGCCGCGCGCCCGCACTCGCGGAGGCGCTGCGCCGTTCCCCCGTCGTCTCCGCCGACATGAAGTACGGGATCGCCGAGGACGTGCTCGTTCTCTGCGAACTGGGAAGCCCGGCGGCGGACCTTCCGCGCCTCTGGCCGCACTACCCGCCGTCGAGCGGCCTCGTCTTCTTCCACGTCGCGAGCACGATCTTCGACGTCGTCACCGTCTTCTGGTGGCGCAAGGCCGCGGACCGCAGGCGCGCGCCCGAGATGCTCCGGCGCGACGCGCTGGAGTTCGGCACCCTCTCGAAGATGACCGTGCTCGTGGACGAGGAGGGGGCGTTCCATTTCGTCGCGCAGCCGGCGTACCTCGCCGCGGGCGCGTTGGAGACGAAGATCATGGAAGCGGGCCGGCGCGCGGGGATGGCCATCACGGCGGCGCCGGCGCTGTTCGGGTAGTCGTCGCCCCATCGACGCGGGTCTTCCCTCCGCGCCGAACGGTCTCCCCGTCTCCCCGTCTCCCCGTCTCCCCGTCTCCCCGTCTCCCCGTCTCCCTATCTCCCTATCTCCCTATCTCCCCATCTTCTTCACCGCCTCCTCCGCCTCCGCCGGCTTGAACCCCTGCGGCCCCTGCGCGCCCTTGTACGCGACCTTCCCCTCCTTGTCGATCACGTACAGCCGGTCCGGCCACCCCGCATACGCCTTCTGCGCCGTGTTCTTCATGTCGTCCACGAGCATCGGGATCGAGAGCTTCAGGTCCTTCAGGCACTCCCCCGCGACCTTGACGCGATCCTCGTAGCTCTTCGGCTGATCGACCTTGATCCCCTCGCGCTCGTTGGCCGGCGCCTTCCACCCGTCCTGCGGGTGGGCCTCCATGATGTAGACGATGTAGAAGTCGGCCTTCTCCTTGTACGTGCCGTACATCTTCTCAAGCGCAGCCGCTTGCTTGCGGAACGGGGGTCAGGTGTAGCTGCCGAAGATGAGGACGACGGGCCGGCTCCGCAGCTTCGAGAGCTGCACTTCGCTCTTGCCGTCGAGCGACTTGAGCGTGAAATCCGGAGCCTCCTTGCCGACCTCAGGCCCCTTTCCCTGATCCGGGTACTTCCCCCGTTCCTGCTGGACGAAGAGGAGCAGTGCGAGCGCGAGCCTCATGCGACGCCTCCGATCCGATCCCGCCGAATACTGGCAAGCGTTCAGCCCTCAGCCATCCGCTCTCAGCGGGCCCCTCGCGCCGCAACGTGTCCGGCGTCGCCGCGCTGAAGGCCGAGGGCTGATAGCTGAGCGCCTGCGAATATTGTACCCGCGCCGCGCCGGTCGTGTTGCTTCCCTTTTCGCCGTTCCCTGCTACACTGTCCCCCGATGTTCCGCAAACTCCTCGTCGCCAACCGCGGGGAGATCGCGCTGCGCGTCCTCCGCGCGTGCCGCGAGATGGGAATCGCGACCGCCGCGGTCTACAGCGAGGCGGACCGCTGGGCCCACTACGTCTCGCAGGCCGACGAGGCGCATCTGCTCGGGCCTCCTCCCGCGCGCGAGAGCTACCTCCGGATCGACCGCATCATCGAGATCGCGAAGAAGGCCCGCGCCGACGCGATCCACCCCGGCTACGGCTTCCTTGCGGAGAACGCGGACTTCTCGAAGGCCTGCGGGGATGCCGGGATCCGCTTCGTCGGCCCCCCGCCCGACGCGATCCGGCGCGCGGGAAACAAGATCGAGGCGCGCAAGATGGCCGAGGCGAACGGGATCCCCGTCGTACCGGGGCTCAGCCGCGCCGTGACGGAATCTGAGGCCGCGGACTTCGCCCGCCGCCACCGTTTCCCCATCCTCCTCAAGGCGGCCGGCGGCGGCGGCGGCAGGGGGATGCGCGTCGTGCGCGACGCTCCGGAACTTCCGCGCGCCCTCCGCGAGGCCTCGAGCGAGGCGCAGTCCGCGTTCGGCGATCCCACGGTCTTCGTCGAGAAGTACGTCGAAAAACCCCGCCACGTCGAGATCCAGATCCTCGCCGACGGACGCGGCGCGGTCGTCCACCTCGGCGAGCGCGAGTGCTCCATCCAGCGGCGCCACCAGAAGCTCGTCGAGGAGTCCCCCTCGGTCGCCGTGGACGACGCGCTCCGGGAGCGGATGGGCGAGACCGCGAAGAAGATCGCCAAGCTCGTCGGCTACCGCAACGCCGGGACCTGCGAGTTCCTCCTCGACGCGAAGGGGAACTTCTTCTTCCTCGAGGTGAACACCCGCCTCCAGGTGGAGCATCCGGTGACCGAGATGGTCACCGGGATCGACCTCGTGAAGCAGCAGATCGCGATCGCGGCGGGCGAGCGGCTCCCGTGGAAGCAGGAGGAGATCCGCCCGCGCGGCCACGCGATCGAGGCGCGGATCTGCGCCGAGGATCCGTTCCACGGCTTCGCGCCCTCGATCGGCGAGATCGCGGGCGTTCGCTGTCCGGCGGGGCCGTTCGTCCGGGTCGATACCGACCTCGTGCCGCGGAGCCGCGTGAGCGTGTACTACGATTCCATGATCGCCAAGCTCATCGCGTGGGCGCCCGACCGCGCGCAGGCGATCGAGCGGATGGTGCGCGCGTTGCGCGAGTTCAAGGTCGTCGGCGTCCGGACGACGGTCCCGTTCCACCTCCAGCTCTTCCAGGACCGGCGCTTCCGCGCGGGGAGGATCCACACGCGCTTCCTGGAGACGGAGTTCGAGCCGCGCCCGCCCGGCGGCGCCCTCGACGCGGCGGTTCTCGCCGCGGCGCTGGAGTTCCGGCGAAGGGAGAGCGCGACGCCCAGGTACGCCAGCCCCCGCCCGCTCTCCGCGTGGAAGAGGGAACTCCGATGAGGACGTTCGCGCGCGTCGAAGGCGGGGAGGTCGAGATCGCGGTCTCGGAGGAGGCGGGACGGCTGGTCCTGCTCGTCGGGGAGAAGGCGGTGGAGATCGCGCTCGACGACCAGAAGGGGCCGATCCGGAGCGCCTTCATCGGCGGGCGGCTCGTCGAGTTCGGGTGGACCCGCGACGACGGCACCTACCGGATCCTCCTCGACGGGGTCGTGCACGAGGTCGTGCTGCGCGATCCGCGCGCGGAGTCGATCGCCAGGTCGGCTGCGGCGGCGGCCCCCGCAGCCCACGCCGAGGTCCGCGCGCCGATCCCCGGCCTCATCAAGCGCGTCCTGCTCCGCGAGGGGGACCCGGTGAAGCGCGACCAGGCGGTGCTCCACCTGAACGCGATGAAGCTGGAGAACGAGATCGCCTCGCCGCGCGACGGCACGATCCGGTCGATCGAGGTGCGCGAAGGCCAGGCGGTGGAGAAGGGCCAGGCGCTCTTCGTGGTGGCATGAACCCGAACGAACTCCCCGGGCAGTTCTCTTTCACGCGAGGGCTTCACCCCGCGGGCTACCGCTCGCGTCTCTGGACGATGCGCCAGTACGCGGGCTACGCGACGGCCGAGGAGACCAACCGCCGGTACAAGTACCTCCTCGAACGCGGGCAGACGGGCCTTTCCGTGGCGTTCGACCTCCCGACGCAGATGGGCTACGACCCGACCGACGCGGCGGCCAGGGGCGAGGTGGGCAAGTCCGGCGTCTCGATCGCGACGCTCGCCGACATGGAGCGTCTCTTCGACGGCATCCCGCAGGACAAGGTCACGGTCTCGATGACAATCAACGCGACCGCGATGGTCCTCCTGGCGCTGCACGTCGCCGCGGCGGAGAGGAAGGGCATCGCGCCCGACTCCCTCGGAGGCACCGTTCAGAACGACATCCTCAAGGAATTCGCCGCGCGGGGCTGCTACATCTTCCCGCCGAAACCCTCGATGAAGGTCGCCGTGGACGTCATCGAATACGCCTGCCGCCGGCTGCCCCAGTGGAATTTCATCAGCATCTCGGGCTACCACATCCGCGAGGCCGGCGCGACGGCGGCGCAGGAGCTCGGCTTCACCATGGCCAACGGGATCGCCTACG
>JACPRC010000206.1 GCA_016190175.1 Planctomycetota bacterium | reverse complement strand
GGAGGCGTCGGCGAGGCTGCGGAGGGGGGCGAAGCCGAGGAGGATCGTGAGGCGCGTCCGCTGGGTGAAGGCGGAGGGCGCGAGCATCATCGCGACCGAAGCGACGGCGAACGGCCAGAGGCGGCCCGTCTCTTCCCCATTTCCCCCCTCGTCCAAACATAAAGTATATTCCGTAAATTACGATTGGCAAGGGGAAAGAGGAAATGGTTCAAACCCACGTTGATTCGGCCGACGCCCGTTCCGGGAACGGGCGTCGCGGACCGCCTCCAAGGCTGCGGAATGGCCCGCAGAGGGGCCTCGAAACATGGTGGAAACGTCACCCAGGGCCTCCATTTCGGGTAATGGAGGCGGTCCGGGGGCCCTTTTCGCGATTTGGTCCCGAAGGGCCCCGCCAAATCAACGTGGGTCAAACGCGGGCTACATTCCCGGAAGCGCTGATGAACGCGAATGAACGCCGATGACGATCCTCGCCCCGGCGCCGCGGACTCGCGGGAAGGGCCCGCGGAGACCGTCCGGACCCGTTGGTGCGCGACACGGCGGCCTGCTTTTCGCGATCGCAAGCGGCCGAATCCGGGCGAGCGGCGAGGCCGCGGCCCAATCCGCGCCATTGCAGGTCGAACCGTGCCGATCCGCGTCGTGATGGATGGCCGACTGCGCTATGCCTTCAGGGCTCTTTGCCGACCGCTTCGGACCCGGATGAACGCCTCCAGTGCCTCGCGGACGACGTCTGCCAACGAACGGCGTTCCTTGAACGCGATCTGGCGAAGCGCCTCGTGCTGTTGGGCTTCGATCGCCGCGAAAAGCGTGATCGGCTCCTTCAACTTCTTCTCACCTGCCATGGGTCTACTCCTTCAGTTCGGTCTCGTCGCCGACGACCGCCTCATCGGTGACCACCAGCCTCTCGATCGGCCCCACGAACTTCAGGTAGATCGCCTTCTGATGAAACCTCTTCAGGAGAACGTCCCTCGCGTAGGATTTCAGCCAAGCCCGTACCGCTGCCGTATCCGGCACATCGACCTCCAGGAGCGCATGCACGTCGCGTTCGACGATTCCCTCGTTCCACCAGAACCCCAGAGGCTTTGCGTCCCGGAAGACGTGCATCGTGCCGCCCTCCTGGAGTTCCATGGCGATCTCCTCGGCCGTCATCACGAACTTCTCGTCCTCCACGGGCTCTCTGCGCCCCTTCTCGTCGGCGTTGTAGAAGAGGGGGAGCGGGATCAGCACCGTCACCACGGTCGGTCTGTCGGGCAACCCGGCCCCCTGATAACTATAATACTAGTATAATAGCATCCGTACGTCAAGGACGACGATCACGATTGGAGGTTCAGTCTCGCTTGCCGCCCAAGCCGGAAGCTCCGCGAGGGGACGCAGATTGGGGCGCAAGCAACGCCGGAATCCTGAACATGACCCGTGTCATCTCCTCCTCATGGCGAGAGCTTCCTCGCGATGACCAGCGCCTGGAGCGTACGACGATACGACTCCATCACGTCCTGCGGCACGTCGATCCCACGCGTCCGACACTCCTCCTGGGCGCCGGCGTAGAGCTCCTGCGCCTGCCGAAGCGACCCCAACGCCTCGCGGCATTCGCGGGCGCGTGTCTCCGCATCGGCTGACTCCTGCGCCTTTCGCAAGCTCGCTACGCCCTTCTCATACTGGGCCTTCGCCTCGTCGAGCCGTTCTCGGACTGTCTTCGCGAACGTCGAGTTCGGTCGAGTGCGTTCAGGCGGCTTCTCTTGAGGATCGACCGTATCCTCCGCTTTCAGGGCCAGAGTCGGCGGGGCGCGGCGCCATTCGGCTTCCACCCGAGCGAACTGCCGGGCGAGCCGGTCGGCAGAGCGGTATTTCTCGAACTCGGCACTCCCCTCGGGGAATTCGCGGTGCCCGGAGCCCCAGCACAATTCGCACGAAGAGGAGCCCTTGCACTTGCACGGCAGATGGACGCCGGATTCCGTCAGCTTCGCTGCCGGGTCCAACGTGGGCCGCACCGCCTCCATCTGCCCCAGGAGGGTAGCGCGAATCGCGGACAACCGCTCGCGCTCCTCGAACCAGGCGCCGAGCGCCTCTGCATATCGACTCAGTTTGCCACCGGGCCCCTGTGGTTCGGGAACGAGTTTCATGATCCAGGTCGCATCGCCTGCAAAACCGCAAGTCGCGCAGATCCGGCTTGCGGTTCCCGCGCAGACGGAGCAGGACAGGAGGCGCGCCCCCCGGCCACCGCACGCGGTGCACGGGACGAAACCGGCTCGAGCGCAAGCATTGCAGGAGACCTTGCCATTGTCACACTCACCGTAGTCCCCGAAGAACCGGCGCGCCTCGGCCGGAAGAAGAGTGCGCATCTTGCCCTTGCCGTCAGGGACGCTGATCGTAGCCTTGCCGTTGAAAACGAAGTTCTGAAGTTCCTTCCAGAGCGAGCGGCACGCAATCGTCTTGGTCTCCCGGTTGCCCGGAGAGCCATCCTTCGGCTTTGACTGGGCCTCGCACTGAGTCAGGCCCTTGCCGTCGCACGCGCTAAGCGTCCAGTCCAGCCACTGCGGCTGGAGGACCTTCTCCATCCGGCGCCCCTTGACGATCACTGGCTCGCGAATCTGCTTCTGGATGTCAAGTTGGAGCTTCCCGACGTATCCCTGGTGGTCGCCCCGCTTCTTTCCGTCGCAAGCCGCACAGGTCAGGCGAGCCGCACCCGAGCAGATTACGCACTGTTGGGCGATAACGCCATCCCGGCATCCGTCGCAACCCGACTCGCCGATTCCGCCGCATTTCGTGCAAGGCTCACCCTTCGTCCCGACGCGGGAAAGCCATCGATCACGCTCTGCGTCAATGGCCTCTTGTTTCGGCGGCGACTTGGCCCATTCGCGAGCGGCCGTCTCGAGCTCGCCCAGCTCCTTGGACCACGTCATGGCCAAGAGCCCCGACTTGCGCGCAGCCGCGACGCGCTCGGGCGAGTGCCTTGCGAAGAGTGATCGGATCTCAAGACGGGCTCTCGTGCGCATCGACAAGAGGATTCGCGCGAGCAGGTCGGAAAGTTCCTTGCAATAGGGGCGGATCAAGACGCAAGCACGGCGTATGTGCAGTTCCGCAACGTCAAGCCTCTCCTCGGCAAAGGCGGTCAGACCCGCTCGAATCGAAGCATCGATCCCGTCGAAGAGCGTGCGGCGAGCCAACGGCGCGGCCTTCTCGCCGAGATTGCGCTGGGCAATTGCCCGCAATGCGCCGACGGGGTCGGACTTCTGTTTGGACACGTCCGCTTCGAGTTGTCGGAGGGCCTCGTCCTGCGCGAGGCTGACGAGGAAGGCGACCACAAAGACTCTCATGGCTGCTGCCTATGGAAGGACGGCCTTGGGAGCGCCCTCGGGAATGATCAGGACACCCAGTCCGAGACATCTCGGGCAGGCGATCACCAGGCTGACCCCCACCTCGCCTGACCCCGAACACATCGGGCAGGACTTGTTCGAACAGATCTGTCGGAGCTGAGGAAGGGCAAAGGGGGTTTCGCAAGCGGGGCAGTCGACCCTTCCTTGGCAGCATTGATCGCAGTTCTCCCGCCATGTCCCCCTGCCGCCGCAGTCACCACAAACGACGTTACCCGGCCCGGGCTGGAAGCGGAAACCGTGTCCATTGCACGGATTGCAGCTAGCAATGAGCCTTCCCTTGCCCTTGCACTTCGGGCACGGAAGATCGCCGACGCCCTTGCAGTTCGAACATGGCATGAAAGCGCGGGCCGCATCCAAGAGCGCGTTTACATGTGCCGCCTCGGCGTCTGAGCGGACGGCCTTCGAAGCGGACTCGATGCTCTTCAGGATGTCCTGGACGTCCTCTTTCTTGTCCAGCGGCCCCCACAGGCGAACGGCCATGGCGGCATAGCGAAGGCGGAAGTCCTTGTCATCGCGGTAGACGCTCACGATCTTCAGGATCTCCTCTCGCGTTCGCTCCTGCCGCGACAACAGAATCTTGCCCAGCGTGAGCAGGGTGTTCTCCGACGTGAGTTCCCAACGGCCAGCCTTCACCTCTGCGAAGCCCAAGCCCTTTAGGTGCGCCTTCGCCGCTTCGGGTTCGGGGACAAGGGCGGCCAGTGCGTGGGACGCGGCAAGTACGCGAATCAGGACCACAGCGGTAGACGCGGACACCGCCGCAGTTTTCAGGGCACCGGCGAGTTTCCCTGTCTCCTCAAGATGTTGCGCGGGCTTGGCCTTCATCCAAGAAGAGGGAGGAAGCCGACTGAAGTTCCCGGACAGTGCCGTTGCGGACGCCGTCGCGACGTCCTTCTCGACCGTGACATCGGACATCTCCCCTGCGGTCTTGGTGCCGATAGTGACCTTCCAACAATTCCCCGGGGTCTTCTCCAACTGGATCTTCTGTCCGTCCATGGCACGCAGCACGATCAACTTCTCCGCGTTGAGTTCCAGGGAGCCGGTAAACTCTCGCGAGGCGGCCCTGACCCGATCCACGGAAAGACCCCACGCCTTTTCGGTTCTGGAAGTGAGCAGCCACGCAAATCCGACCAACTCCCCCTTCGCCGGACATCGCGTGCGAGCAAGCAGAAACTGCTGCGACAGTGAGGCACGTGTGGCATCAGGGAGGTTGAGAGCGAGTTGGGAAAGGAGAGAGGTGACCTCATCCTCGATCGTCTGCTTCGAAACCTCCTTGGGCCGGGTATCGGGCCTACGGCGTTCCTCCTCCAGTCTCGCGACCAGTCCGTCCAGCTCGGTCCGTACGGCATCGGCAAACGGCGAGTCACCGTATCTCTTCAAGAACTCCCTGCACTCCTCTGCTGCCTGGGCTGCGGGGAGTCGTAGGAGGGCCTGCCGGAGCTTCTTGTACGCCGTCTCCTCCTCCATGCGTCTCTCGATTTCCTTGATCCGATCGGCTACCCACGGCCTATGGCCGAGGGATTGAGCCTTCCGATACCAGCCAAGCGCGTCCTGAAGCCGGCCCTCGCGGTCGCACTCCTTTGCCATCTCGATCATCTGGTCCTGTTCGCGATCCCGCGCGGGCGCTGAGTCCTTGCGCGTCTCCCTGTAAGTGCTCGGCAGATCTGGCCCATTCGTTGCGCTCTCCTGCTTGGGTAGGGGCTTCTTCGAGAGCGTCATGGCGGCAATGACGAAGATGACAACAGCGAATCCCAGACACAGCGTAACAATCCAAATGGTGGGCGCGCTGGACCGAGCTACGACGACGTGGTGTCGTCGCGTGGTCGGACGGTGCCTATCGCTTGGCGACTCCCGGTCCGGTGTCATCTGACCCCTCCTCATGGGGACTCGAGTTCGGGATGGCGCCATGGACGGCCGCAAGATGTAGTTTCACGAGCATGGTCGCAGCAGACGCATTGGTCACCACGTTCAGCCGAGGATGCGACCATTTGCGTCTTCGCAGCGCCGTCGGGACAATTCTACCCTGCCGGCGTGGGGCACGGACGAGGATTCGAGCAATTCCTGGGCGCGTCCCGCATCCTTTGACCCCGCCGCCGCCGCGCGAGTAGAATGACCCCGCGATGTCCGATGCTCCCAAGCGCATCCTGATCGTCGACGACGAGCCCGCGATCTGCGACGTCCTCTCCATCGCGCTCCGGAAGGACGGCTTCGACGTCGCCGCCGAGACCGACCCGTGCAAGGCCCTCGCCCGGTTCAAAGTCGAGCCCTTCGACGTCGTCATCCAGGACATCCGCATGCCGGAGATGGACGGCATCGACCTGCTGCGCGAGATGAAGAAGTCGCGCGAGGACGCGATCGTCATCATCCTCACCGCCTACTCCACCTGGGACCGCGCGGTCGAGGCGATGCGCCTCGGCGCCTTCGACTACATCAAGAAACCCTTCGACACGAACCACGACATCCGCGCCGCGGTGAAGCGGGCGATCCGCATCCGCGAGGAGTCGCGGGTCCGATCGAAGTCGTTCGACGAGATGCTCCAGAGGATCGGCCACCTCACGGGCGCCAGCCCCGCCGTGCGCACGGTGCGGGACCTCATCCGCCGCGCGGCGCCCACGGACTCGACCGTCCTCATCACCGGCGAGAGCGGCGTCGGGAAGGAACTCGTCGCGCGCGCCATCCACCACGGCTCCCCCCGGGGCGACAAGCCCTTCGTCGCCGTGAACTGCGGCGCGCTCACCGAGACGCTCCTCGAGAGCGAGCTCTTCGGCCACGCGCGCGGCTCCTTCACCGGCGCGGTGACGGAGAAGATCGGACTCGCCGAGGTCGCGCACGCCGGCTCGCTCTTCCTCGACGAGATCAGCGAGATGAGCCCCCAGCTCCAGGTGAAGGTGCTGCGGCTCCTCGAGGAGAAGGAGTTCAAGCCGGTCGGCTCCACGCAGACCCGCCACGCGGACGTGCGGTTCGTCGCGGCGACGAACAAGGACCTCGCCGTCGAGGTCAAGGAGAACCGCTTCCGGAAGGACCTCTTCTACCGCCTCAACGTGATCCCCATCGCGATCCCGCCGCTGCGGGACCGGCAGGAGGATATCGCGCTCCTCGCCGGCGCCTTCCTGCGCAAGTACTCGGCGGAGATGCGCAAGGAGGCGAAGCGGTTCTCCGCCAAGGCGCACGAGGCGCTCAAGCGCTGCTCGTGGCCCGGCAACGTGCGCGAGCTGGAGAACTGCATCCAGCGCGCCGTGGCGCTCTGCGAGGGGGAGGAGATCCAGGACCATGACCTCTTCGACACGCTGCGGCCCTCGTCCGACACGAAAGTCGTGGGCCGGCGCGAGGCGCTCACCGAGGACGGGATCGACCTGGAGCGCACGCTCGAGGAGATCGAGAAGGGCTACCTCCTGAAGGCGCTGGAGCTCTCCTCCGGCAACTATACGAAGGCCGCCCAGCTCCTGCGGATGTCCCTGCGCTCCTTCCGGTACAAGCTCCAGAAGTACGAGCTGGACAAGATGCCGTGACGCTCTCCGTCGACGAGGCGCTCCGCCTCCTGGAGTCCGAGGTCCCGCCGCCCGAGGCCGCCTCCATCCCGCTGCGCGACGCGCTCGGCCTCGTCTTGGCCGAGGACGTCGCCGCCGACATGGACTTCCCTCCGTTCGCGAAGGCGATGATGGACGGGTATGCCGTCGTCGCGTCGGATGCGGCGGAGCTCGAAGTCGTCGAGGAGATCACCGCGGGTCAGGTCGCGATGCGCGCGGTGCGGCCGGGCACGTGCGCGAAGATCATGACGGGCGCGCCGGTGCCGCCGGGCGCGGACGCCGTGCAGCAGATCGAGAAGACGGAGCGCCGCGGATCGCGCGTCCGTCTCCTCGATCCGGTGAAGCCGGGCCAGAACGTCGCGCCGCGCGGGCAAGACGCCCGGGAAGGCGAGGTCGTGCTCCGTTCGGGCTCCGTCCTGCGCTCCGCGTCGATCGGGGCCCTTGCGGCGGTGGGGCGGACGGAGGTACGCGTGCTGCGCCGCCCGGGCGTGGCGCTGCTGGTCACGGGCGACGAGATCGTCGAACCCGGCGAGCCGCTCGGACCCGGCCAGATCCGCAACTCGAACGCGGCTTCTCTTCTGGCCCAGCTTGCGGAAGCGGGGTTCGCCGCGCGCTACCTCGGCGTGGCGCGCGACCGCGAGGACGAGATCCGCGCGAAGGTTCGCGAGGGGCTGGCGCACGACGTCCTCATCCTCTCGGGCGGCGTCTCGGCGGGGGACAAGGACCTCGTGATCCCGTGCCTGGAGGCGGAAGGGGTGCGGCACCGGATGCACCACGTCGACATCAAGCCGGGCCGGCCGTTCTTCTACGGGACGCGCGACCGGAAGCGCGTCTTCGGACTGCCCGGGAATCCGGTCTCGACCTTCGTCACGTTCGAGGTGTTCGTGCGTTGGTTTCTGGGGAGGATGTGCGGCCTCGACCTGCGCCGGCCGCGCGTCCGCGTCCCGCTCCGGCCGCCGGCGCCGAAGAAGTCGGACCGCGAGCAGTACCTGCCCGCGGCGCTCGGGCCCGGCGGCGCCGGGCCGCTCCCCTGGAAGGGCTCGGCCGACCTCTTCACGGTCGCGAGGGCCGACGCGATGATCGTCGTCCGGCCGGGCGAACAGCCCCGGGAGGGAGACCTCGTCGAGGTCATGATGCTGTCATGAATCCCGTTAGACTCCTGGAGAGCCTTGCCGAGGCCGTCGGAGCGCTCGGGCCGGGGACGGGACGGTGCGTAGCTGCGAGCGCAGGAGTCTAACGGGATGAAGCGCGTTCTCTTCCATTTGCAGCCGTTCGTGTCGGCGGCGCTTCTCTGGCTCTCGTTCCATCCCATCGACCTCGGCCTCCTGGCGTGGGTCGCGCTTGCGCCGCTCATCGCCTACGCCGTCCGCGACGCGAAGGGGTGGCGCGTCTTCCTCGTCTCGTGGCTCGCGGGATGGGCCCACTACGCGGCGGCATTCTCCTGGCTGTACGTGACCGCGCCGGCCGGGCCGTTCCTCCTCGCGATCTACAAGGGACTCTACTTCGCGTTCTTCGCTCTCCTGGTCCGCGTCCTGACCCGCCGCATGCCGCTCGCGCTCTCCGCGCCCGCGGTCTGGGTCGCGCTCGAATACGTCCGCGCCCACCTCTTCACGGGCCTCCCGTGGTTCCTCCTCGCCTACTCGCAGCACGAGATCTTCTATCTTGTCCAGTGCTCCGACCTCCTCGGGCCGTGGCTCGTGAGCGCGCTCGTCGTCCTCGTCAACGCGGCGGTCGCGCGCGGGATGATCCTCTGGGGGTCGGTGCTGATGCGCGACGCCCAGTTCCGCGCGACGGTCGCCGCGGCGGCGTCGGCTGTCACGCTGGCGGTCGCCTACGGATGGTACCGGGTCCGGCACCTGGAGCTGGAGGACGGCCCGCGCATCGCGGTGATCCAGCCGAACATCCCGCAGGAGGCGAAGAGACTCTCGATCGAACCGGAGGAGAGGCAGCGGATCTTCGACAAGCACGTCGCACTCACGCGGCAGGTCTGCGCGGCGCCGGGGAAGCGCGACCTCGTCATCTGGCCCGAGTCGGTGATCTACAAGGGCCTGGTGTATCTCCCGGCCTCCGGCCAGTACGTGGGCGACCTGCTCCTGGACGAGATGGCGGCGCTCTCGAAAGAGGTGAACGTGCCGATCCTCTTCGGTTCGGAGGTCGACGCGATCCCGCCGGGCACGCTGGAGGATCCCGTCCGCTGGGAGTACACGAATTCCGCCGCGCTCGTGGACGGAGAGCGCGGGCTCGTCTACCGCTACGACAAGAACCACCTCGTGATGTTCTCGGAGAAGATCCCGAAGCTGCCGCTCGTGGGCCATTTCACGGAGAAATACACGGGCTACCGGGACCTCGTGAGCTTCAAGGAAGGGACGCGGTTCAACCTCTTCGAGGCGAAGGGGTGCCGGATCGGGACGGCGATCTGCTTCGAGGCGGCCTTCCCGGAAATTGCGCGGGAGATTGCAGGGAACGGCGGCCTCATCCTCGTCAATATATCGAACGAGGGGTGGTTCAAGGGGACCGCCGAACTGGACCAGATGTTCGTCATGAGCCGGTTCCGCGCGATCGAGAGCCGGATCGCCGTCGTGCGCGGGACCAATACGGGGATCAGCGGCGTGATCGAGCCGACGGGACGGGTGGCCGCGCGGATCCCCGGGAAGCAGACGGAGGGGACGCTGGACGCGGTGGTGAGGGTGCATCGCGGCGGGACGCTCTACGGCCGCGTCGGGGACGCGCTGGCCTGGGCGGCGTGCGCGCTCGTCGCGGGCGCGCTGGCCTGGGCGGCGGCGAGCAGATTGTTGACAGCCCGGAAGGGCCCCAATATAGTGGGCGCCTGACCTCGGGTCGCCTTCATGGTGAGCGATCCCGCCGAGGGCGGGTGAGTCGAGCCATTTTTCGCGGGGGGATGCGATGAGCATGCTGTCCAAGGTGTTCGTGATCCTGGTCTTCGCGGTCGCCCTGGTCAAGCTGGGGATCGACGCGACGCTCTTCGCGCAAAGGGTCGACTGGAAGGACAAGTTCGTCAAGGAGGTCAACTACCACTACCAGACCCAGCAGGTGAAGAACTCCGAGATCGCCGCGATGCGCGTCGAACTCGACAACCGCGCGGCGATGCTCGACGTCCTGCGCCAGAAGATGGTCGTCCTGGAGAACGAGCTCGCGGGCCGCAGCGCGCGCCTCTCGGACGCCCACCGCCAGCTCAACGGGGCGGACGAGCTGCTGAAGAAATACGCCGCGGACCACGCGGTCTTCGTGCGGCAGCTCGAGGTCCAGCTCGCCCAGATCGCGGACCTGGCGGACAAGGTGGAGAACTACCGGCTGAAGGCGAAGAAGGTCACGGACGAGTACCTCGTGACGCAGCAGGAGCTGCAGTACGCGCGGCAGGAGGCGGAAAGGCTCTCGCGCGACCTGGCGGAGATCGAATCCAAGGTCGTCGAGATCGCGCGCGACCGCAAGCGGCTCGAGGAGCAGATCGCGGCCTATGTGGCGGCCGGACACGACAGCCCGCTTGCCCCCCGCAGGAAGCTGGAAGGCAAGGTCGCGGCGGTCTCGATCCAGTACAAGCTCGTCATCATCAACATCGGCAAGGACCAGGGCGTGATGGTGGGCGACGACTTCACGGTCTACCGCGACAAGGGGTTCGTCGCGAAGATCACGATCGACAAGGTCGAGCGCCAGTGGTCGGCCGGGCGGATCGTCCTGCAGAAGGAGGACCCGCGCGTGGCCGACTCCGTGTCCAACGACGTGATGATCGGCTCGGGGAAGGGGAACTAGCGATGCCGTACGACGAGGAAGTGGAAAGCGCCGAGGAGCTGGGGGACGAGGGCGGCGACGCGGGCGCGGCGGAGTTCGTCCCGGAGGCGGCCGCGAAGGCGCGGCCCGACGTGTACACGTTCCTGCTCGCCTTCGCGTTCCTCGCGTTCCTGGTGGGCACGATCGTCGCGGCGAAGGAGCTCTACCAGAACTACGACGTGCAGTTCTGGATCCTCAGCAAGAAATAGGGCGGTCCGACGGGGCGGAGTGGCCCTGCGGCGGCCATCTGTCGGCTATCAGCGATCAGCAATCAGCTATCATCGATCCGCGTTCCGTCGCCGTTTGCGCGCCAGCCGTTCCGGCGCCGCACTGACGGCTGACAGCTGATGGCCGATTGCTGATTGCCGAATGTCCCTCCGCACATTTCCGGCGCTCCTCGTCCTCCTGGCATCCTGCGCCGCGACTTCCCGGTGCGATCACGGGGCGAAAACCCAATCGCTCGAGGCTGAAGTCGCGCGGCTCAAGAAAGAAAACCGGCGGCTCGAGGAGATCGTCGCTTCGTACGTGACCGGCCGGCAGGAACTCGCTCCCCGCAAGTGTCTCGCGGGCAGGCTTTCCGCGGTGTCGATCGAGTACAGGCTCGTCATCATCGACATCGGCAAGGATCGGGGCGTGAGGGTGGGAGACAGGGCGGATCGTGTAGGAGGGGCTTCCGCCGCGACCGTGGGTGTCGGCACTCTCGGCGAACGATGGGCGAGCCCTTCGACTCGCTTCGCTCGCTCAGGGCACTTCGCCTCGGGCGGAAGCGGGTGCTTGCACTGAGCGAGGGCGGCCGCAGGCCGCCCGAGTCGAAGTGGGCGGCGGGGCGGATCGTGATACGGGGCCTCACGCCTCTCGTGGGCGATTGCGTCACGAACCGCCCGAGCGACTGATCCCGCCCGGTACGGGCGGCCCTCCGACCTCACCCCATACCCTATGTTTTTTTGTCATACTGCATGGGTCGTGGGTGTATAATCTGTACAGCGGAGCGGAGGTCGCATATGCGTCGGGGATCGGCCGGTCTGACCCTTCTCGAGGTCGTCATCGCCCTCGCCGTCTTCTCGATCGCGGCCCTGGGCCTCGCCTCGGTGATCTTCAGCACGTCCCGCCTCAACGAGGGCAACCGCGAGCGCACCGTCGTCGAGAACGCCGCGCGCTCCATGATCGAGAAGATGAGGAACGAGGAGTTCGCGGAAATCTTCCGCCTCTACAACTCGGATCCCGCGGACGATCCCCTGGGGCCGGGCACGGGGCCCGGCGCGAACTTCGCCGTTACCGGTCTCCAGGCGATCGAAGGAGACCCGGACGGCCTCCCGGGCAGGATCGAGTTCCCCACCGTGGTGAACGAGCTGCGCGAGGATTTCGACCTGCCCGAACTCCAGATGCCGCGCGACCTCAGCGGCGACGGTCTCGTCGACGGGAACAACCATGCGGCCGACTACCGGATCCTGCCGGTGACGGTCGTGGTGGAGTGGCGCAGCATCGGCGGGACGACCCGCACGACGTACCGGACCGTGTTCGTGCCCAAATGAGAAGAGCCTTCACGTTGATCGAGGTCATGATCGCCACGGCGATCCTCGCCGTAGTGGTCGTGATGGTCTATGCGATGCTCAAGTCGTCGACCGACGCGTTCGCGGCGGGGGGCCGCCGGGCGGGGTTGAACAAGCAGGCGCGCGACCTCCTGGACCGCCTCGCGGCCGAGATCGCGGACGCCGGCGTGAGCACGCTCCAGCCGCCGTTCCCCAACGGCGCGACCGCGCTTACGTTCCGGCGGAACACGGGGTACACGGGCGGGGCGATCACGTTCGGGGCCCCGATCACGTACGCCTTCGCCTACGAGCCCGGCGAATACGACAACGGCATCGACGACAACCAGGACGGGCGCGTCGACGAGGGCCGCCTCGTCCGCACCGAGAACAACGGCGACTCCGTGATCCTCTCCCGCGACATCGCGGAAGGGGGCATCACGTTCACGCAGGCCGGCAACACGGTCCGCATCGTGCTCACGCTCGAACTCCTCGACGAGCGGCGGGAGCCGGTCCGCACGACGATCGACACAACCATCCAGATCCGGAATTGACGGAGGGCCTATGACCCGCAGAACGCGCGAACGCGGCACGGCGCTTCTCCTCACCGTGATCGTGATCAGCATGATCCTCGGTCTCTCCGTGAGCTACTTCACGATCGTGATGGGCGAGGCCAGGACGCAGCATTCCACCTCCTCCGGCACGGGCGCCTTCTACGTCGCCGAGGCCGGCCTCGCGCAGGCCGTCATGGAGCTGCGCACGGCCCAGGACATCGACGGCAACGGGGTCGTCGGCGCCTGTGCGGGGAGCTTCAACGGCTCGCCCTATACCGTGACGATGACGGACATGGGGGACGGAACGCTCGAGCTCGTCGCGGTGGCCTCCGTCAACGGGACCGCCCGCGCCATCGAGGTGCGCGTCGCCTCCGCGCCGCCCGTACCGGTGCCGGGGCTCGGCGCGCAGGCCGCCCTCGCGTTCCTCGGGAAGACGGGCAAGAAGGCCAAGATCGCGCTGCACATGCACAAACCTCACGAGGAGTTCAAGAACCCCGACGCGGACGGGATGGACGACGACGGCGACGAGGACCTCTGGACCTCGACCTCCGCGAGCCCGATCGCCATCGACGGAAACGACGCGGCCGGCGTCAAGCCGAACCTGCCCGGACTCGGGATCGAGGACCCCGTCGCGTACGAGGCCGTGACGGACCGGGTCGCGCACGACATGTACCACAACAAGATCCTTCCCGACACGATCATCGGCGACCCGATGGCGACGATCACGTCGAAGAAACACGGCGGGATCACGGAATCGGCCAGCATCGCGCCGCTCCAGACCAACCCTACGTCGCTCAACTACGAGAACATGAACGTCATCGCGGACCAGATCGAGGTCGTCGTCGGGGAAATGTCCACCGCTCCCGGCGTCATCACCATCGCGCAGAACAACTACAAGTTCCAGGGGGAGACGACGTACGGAAACCAGGTCGCGCCCGCGACCGTCGTGATCGACGCCGAGAAGGTGGAGGTGACCCCCGGGGCGACCGTGACGGGGTACGGGACCCTGATCGTGCGCGGCGATATGTCCATCCTGAACAACGCGAAATTCAACTGGACCGGAGACATCGTCGTCCTCGGCGGCTCGAACCGGGACGCGGTGTTCCGCAACAAGCACGGCGAGCTGACCGTGAACGGCACGGTCATCGTCCTCGCCGGCGACGAGAACAAGAAGAAGGCGACCATGCGCCTGGACAACGATACGGGGAAGCATGACGGCTCGACGGTGATCAACGGCGCGCTCCTGGTCTGGAACGGGAACGAGACGAAGACGCAGGACAAGGCGGAGTTCAAGGCGAAGCACGGCGACTTCGAGATCAACGGCTTCATCGGCGTCTACGGGGACAAAGTGAAGTTCGACGCCAAGATGGACCACCACCATCACGACCACGCCGATCCCGACCACGAGGCGCACAAGCCCCGCCACAAGGACGGGAGCTTCGTCGTGCACGGGGGCGTGGTCGTCGCGGTCCCGGGCAACGACGAGAAGCACAAGGTGAAGGTGCACCTGCACGGGGACGACATCCTGATCCAGTACGACAGCGTGGCGATCGAGAACGCCATCATGCAGCTCGTGAACTTCGGCCAGCTCTTTACCCCCCCGATGCCTGCGACGTATCAGGTGATCTCCTGGCGGCGGATCGTGCCGGCCGTCGCGGGGCAGGGGTACGGCACCGGTGTCGGCACCGGCATCCCGACAATGCAGGGGCCGTAGCCTCCGGGGGGGTGGTGCGCATCCTCGCGGGCGCAGCCGCGGCGCTCCTCGCGGCGGGGGCGGTCGGGTGCGCCCTCGCGCGCCAGTGGGACGCGGCGGGCGTGCTGGGAGCGGCCTCGCTTCTCCTCGGATGGACGACCGTCGATCTGCTGTCCCGCCTCCGCGCCGACGACTCGGGTGTGACTCGGTCGTCGCTTTTCGGCGCGGTCGCGCTGCGCTGGGAGGACGTGGATCCCGAAGCCTGCTGCCTCGCGCCTCCGCTTCCCCTCGTTCTCGTCTCACGACAAGGGCGCGCCCTGTGCGTCCCGCGCGGAGAGCGTGACGTCGAGGCGACGGTCCGCGAGCGGGTCCGCGGCGGCGGCGCTCCGCGGAGTCTGTGGCCGTGCGTGAAGGTCGATCCGCAGTTCCGCGTCGCCGCGCTCTCGCTGCTCCTGGGGACGGCGCTGATCTTCGTGGTCCGGAGACGATCGGTCCCGGAGGAGGATCTCGGACCGAACCCGCTTCGGGTCTCCGGGAAGATCCTCATGGCGGAGGAGGTCTCGCGGGACGAACACGTCGTGACGTACGCCTACGAGGGCGGAGGGAAGACGCGGATCGGGCAGGACCGCACGGCGGCTCGTCTCGCGGGCGAGGCCGCCGTATGGTACAACCCGGCCCGGCCCGACCGGAGCCGTCTGGAGTCGAGCCTCGATGCGGCACGCGATCGGCGGCGCGCGGCGACCGCGGTGCTCGTCGGCTCGGGGGGAGTGGCGCTCCTCGGGGTCGCGATCGGCGGGTTGCGGCTCCTGGCGTACCGGCGCGCGCGTCGCCGGAATTCGCTTGCATTTCCCAAAACGTAAGTTACAATTTGTAAGGGACGGTTTGGAGAGAGAGCCGTCCGAGGAGAGGGGCAAAACGGAGCCGTCAGCTTTCAGCCATCAGCCCGGTTCTGCTCCGGGCTGACTGCTGAAAGCGGAGAGCGGACGGCTCACAGGAGAGGGGGAATCGCATGTGGGGCGTCTTCAAGAAGGCGTTCGGGGTCTTCTCCAAGGACATGGGGATCGACCTCGGGACCTGCAACACGCTCGTCTACGTCCGCGGCGAGGGCATCGTCCTTTCGGAGCCTTCCGTCGTCGCCGTCCGCAAGGGCACGAACAAGGTGCTCCTCGACGGCAAGGCGGTCGGCAACACCGCCAAGGAGATGCTCGGCAAGGCGCCGGGCAACATCGACGTCATCCGTCCGATGCGCAACGGCGTCATCGCGGACTTCGACATCACGGAGTCGCTCATCAGCTACTTCATCCGCAAGGTCCATGACCGCAAGTTCGGGATCATGCCGCGCATCGTCATCGCGGTCCCGAGCGGCATCACCGGCGTCGAGAAGCGCGCCGTGATCAACTCGGCCGAACGCGCCGGGGCGCGGCAGGTCTTCGTCATCGAGGAACCGATGGCCGCGGGGATCGGCGCGGGGCTCCCGATGCTCGACCCCGTGGGCAACATGATCGTGGACGTCGGTGGCGGCACGACCGAGGTCGCGGTCCTCTCCCTCGGCGGCGTCGTCGCGAAGCAGTCGATCCGGATCGCCGGCGACGAGATGGACGAGGCGATCATGCAGCACCTCCGGCGCGCCTACAACCTCCAGATCGGCGAGCAGACGGCGGAGCGGATCAAGATCCAGATCGGCTCCGTGCACCCGCCGGAGCAGGAGATGCAGACGGAGGTGAGCGGCCGCGACGTGATGGCGGCGATGCCGCGGCGCGTGACCGTGACGAGCGAGGAGATCCGCGAGGCGCTGCGCGAGCCCCTCGACGCGATCGTCCGCACCGTGCGCGAGTGCCTGGAGCGGACGCCGCCGGAGCTCGCGGCGGACCTCGTGGAGCGCGGCGTGACGATGTGCGGCGGCAACTCGCTCATCCGCGGGATGTGCGAGGCGATCCAGAAGGAGGTCGGGATCCCCGTGAAGCGCGCGGAGGACCCGCTCACGTGCGTCGTTCGTGGGTGCGGCCTGGTGATCGAGAACCTCGACAAGTTCAAGGAGGCGCTGGAGAGCGATGAGGACATTCTGTAGCGCGACGGTCCTGCTGTCCCTCGTGTCGTGCGCGGCGGCGCCGATCCGGAAGCACGATGTCGTCCGGATCTCCCTGCCCGATCCTCCGGGCGGTTCGCCCCGGACAATCGCGGCGGAGGTGGTAGGCGTGCGGAACAACGGGAGGCTGGTTCTTGAGGCCTGCTGCCGCCGGAGAGTAGACGATCTGGTGGAGAAGATCCGGGTCAGCGGCGAGGCGGAGCCGTGGGCCGTAACGGACGGCGTCGTGAAGGCCGAGGACCTGCTGAATCTGAAGATCGAATGCACGGGCGACGGACCGGCCCACGGAGGACCCAAGGCGGGATTTTCCGGATGGTTGATGGACGCACTCTGGCCTTTTCGGAATGAGGAGCGATGAAGACTATCGGCCGCGGGGCGATCATCCTCGCGATGGCGTCGTGCGCCGCGCCGGTGCCCATCGAGCGGGTCGTCCAACGCACGGAGGTGATCAACGTCGATTTTATGTCGCGGCACTTCCGCGAACAGTCTCCCGTCCTCGCCGTCCTCATCGAGGCGCACCAGACTCTCGCCGAGACCGACGCGCCGCTCGAGGAGATGCGGCGCTCGATCCGGTTGCGCTGCGACAACCTGATGGAGTGCGGCCGCACGGCCCACCGGGCGCGGGCCTCGTTCGGTTGGGACATGTCGCAGGGAGGACTGACGAACACCGGCCGCCAGCTCGACTTGGCGATCGACGGCGGAGGTTTCTTCGCGTTCACGCGGGCGGACGGCTCGATCGCGTACACGCGGGCCGGCTCGATCACCCTGGACGGGGAGGGATACCTCGTAAACCTCAGCGGGGAGTCGATGAGCCCACAGATCACTGTGCCGAGCTGCATGTCGACCGTCCTCATCGACACAGCAGGACTCGTCCAAGGCTTGGATCCGACGCAGCCGTCCACGCTCCAGCCGATGGGGCAGATCCAGCTCACGCGGTTCATGAATCCGGAGAAGCTCGCGTCAGACGACGGCGTCTTCTTCACCGAGACGAAGGAGAGCGGCACGCCGATGACGGGTCCCCCCGCACAAGGCGGCTTCGGGCCGATTCGTCAGGGATTCCTCGAAGAGTCCAACGTCGATCGCGTGCGGGAGGTGCTGGCGCTTGCCGCGGAGGTGCGGCAGTACCGCATCGCCGCGGAAGCCTGGCGCCTCAAGCAGAAGATGCGCTGATAGCTGATGGCTGACTGCTGACGGCTACCTTGGGACCGGGGTTGACGCGCCTCGGTACTTGCACGATGGGCCTCGCGGGGGATGGGACCCCCCTCGCGAGGCCTCTACCCCTCCGCCACCGCCACCGCGCTCGCGTACCGCTCCGAGTGCGTGATCGAGATGTGGACCTTCCGGATCTTCTTCTTTTTCGCGACCTGGCCCGCGGGGCCGCCGATCTTCGCGCTCACCGCGCCCGTGCCCTCGTGCACCACCTCGATGTCCGTCCAGTGGATGCCGCCGCTCCAGCCGGTCCCCAGCGCCTTGAGGATCGCCTCCTTCGCGGCGAATCGCGCCGTGTAGTGCGCGAGACGGTGCATCTTGCCCTCGCAGTACTTCCGCTCGCCGGCCGTGAAGATCCGCTCGAGGAAGCGCTCCCCGCGGCGGCGCATCACCGCCTTGAAGCGCTCGACTTCGACGAGATCGATGCCGACTCCGATAATCATGAGGGCGGATTCTACTCCCGCGAAGCGCCGGCGTGCAAGAAACGGATGGAGGCCGCGATCCTCCGTCTCTATATTACTGGTCCCGTGATCCTCGTTCTTCTCGCCGCCCTCCAGGAGCCCGTCCTTACGGAGGCAGGCGCCAAGGAGATCGACTCCTTCGGCGCCGACCGCCGGCTCGTCGCCGCGTACTGCTGGAAGCCGTCCCCTCGCGACTTCGAGGAGATGGCGCGCGCGGGGGTCGACGTCGCGCTGGTCGCGCTCTCGGGGGGCGCGCCCGAAGCGGCGGCCGCGCCGAAGGTCGCGCTCTTCTGCGACGCCGAGCCCGCGTACGACGCGATCCGCGGGTTCTTCGCGAAGATCTCTCCCGGATCCTGGGCGGCGATCGAGGGGAGGCCCGTCGTCTGGCTCGGACCGTCCGTGCGCGCGTGGTCGTTCGCGGAGCGGTTCCGCGCCGACTTCCGCGGCCGCGCGCCGTACCTCGTCGCGGAGTGGACCGCCGACAAGATCCCCGCCGAACGCCGCTACGCCTGGGGCGCCGCGCGCGAGGGGCCTCGGGACTTCGACGTCGTCTCCGTCGGTCCCGGCTTCAAGGGCGTGCGCGACCGCGCGAAGGGCGCGTTCTACGAGCGGTCGTGGTGCGCGGCGCTGCGCTCGCGGCCCGCGATGGTCGCGATCGAGACGTGGAACCGCTTCGAGGACGACTCGCAGATCTGCGAGTGCGACGCCTACGGGCGCGCCTACGTCGAGGCGACCGCGCGGTTCGCCCAGAAGTACCGCAAAGGCGAGACGATCGCCGGCCCGCGGGGGCTCGCCTCCCGCTTCAAGCGCGTCGGCTTCAACCTGAAGTACTCGACCGACGCCCTCGGCCTGGCGCCGGTGAAGAACGAAGACGGCCCCTTCGAACTCGTCGAGGTCACGGGGTTGCGGCTCCTGGTCACGAAAGGGAAGGGGGACGGGTGGAGGCGCCTCTACCTCGACGTGGATGACGCCTTCGCGTTCTGGGAGCGGCGTTCGTTCGTCGTCGAGGTCGAATACCTCGATGCCGGCGAGGGCCTCTTCTCGCTGGAGTACGACTCGGCCGACGCGGCCATCGCCCCGCCCGGCCGATGGCACAAGAGCGCCGGCGAGCGCGCGTTCCGGGGGACGAACTCGCTGCAGGTCGCCGAGTTCGAACTGCCGGACGCCTTCTTCGGGAACCGGCAGAAGGGGGGCGCGGATTTCCGCCTCTCGGTGCGCGGCCGGGGCCTGTCGGTCCGGCGCGTGATCGTGCGGCCGAAGTGATCCGCCCACGGATAGTCTCTTCCCTGAGGGCGGCTCACCGCGCCAGAGCGGCGGCCGCAGCCGCCGCGAAGGCGGGTGATCGCTTGACCGCCGGCGACGCGGACCCTAGACTTCCTGCATGCTCGCATGGCTGCTCCTGTTCGCGCAGGATCCGATCCAGGATCCCGCCTCAGGCTGGAAGGACTTCGGCGTCGGCTCCTGGGTCCGGACGAAGACGGTCACGAAACTCGACGACAAGGCGGAGAGCGCGACCGAGTCGAAGCTGACGCTGACCGAGCGTACGAAGGAGGCGCTGGTCTTCGAGCACGAGTTCACCGCGCTTCGCGAGACGCGACGGGAGCGCCGGGAGCTTCCGATCAAGCCGCCGCGGAAGGGACCCGTCCTGCGCGTCAAGGAGACGAGCCGCGGCGAGGAGGATCTCACGGTCGACGGCAAGACGCTCCGATGCCGCTGGGTCGAGAGCGACGTCGAATCCACCGAGGGCGGTTCGACCTCGAAGGCCGTGGTCCGGGTCTGGACGTGCGCCGAGGTTCCGGGCTCCGTCGCCCGCATGCGCGTCAAGGTCTTGCAGCCGAGCCCTTTCGAGATGGAGACGGACGTCCTCTCGTTCGAGAAGAAATAAACCGCTGTACCTCCGCCCGCCGTCGTGTCGATAATTTGTCCTTGACAGGGGTTCTTCCGAGGGTAGAATTCCTCCGTTCATTTTTCAGTTTGGAGGTCAGTAGGATGGCCAAGGGTACGGTGAAGTGGTTCAACGACCAGAAAGGGTACGGGTTCATCAAACAGGACGGGCTCAACG
>JACPRC010000198.1 GCA_016190175.1 Planctomycetota bacterium | reverse complement strand
GGTCTGCGCGATGGACCTCGAGGTCGTGGACGGGGAGCTCCTCGTGCTGGTCGGGCCCTCGGGCTGCGGCAAGACCACGACGCTCAGGATCATCGCCGGGCTCGAGGACCCGACCGAGGGCGAGGTCTGGATCGGCGGCCGCATGGTGAACGGCGTCGCGCCGAAGGACCGCGACGTCGCGGTCGTGTTCCAGAGCTACGCCCTGTACCCGCACATGACGGTGTTCGACAACATCGCCGCGGCGCTGCGCCTGCGCGGGACGGGGAGGGAGGAGATCCGGGCTCGCGTGGAGAAGACCGCGGGGAACCTGGGGATCGCCGGCCACCTCCGGCGCTTCCCGCGCGAGCTCTCCGGGGGCGAGCGCCAGCGCGTCGCCCTCGCGCGGGCGCTCGTGCGCCAGCCGCGGCTCTTCCTCCTGGACGAGCCGCTGTCGAACCTGGACGCCCAGCTCCGCGAACGGGCGCGGGGCGAGCTCAAGGCCCTGTTCAAGCAGCTCCGGGCCACCGTCGTGTACGTCACGCACGACCAGACGGAGGCGATGTCGCTCTCGGACCGCGTCGCGGTGATGCGCGAGGGGACCGTCGAGCAGGTGGGGACGCCGGAGGAGATCTACGGCCGTCCGGCGACCGTCTTCGTCGCGGGTTTCGTGGGAAGCCCGCGGATGAACCTCTTCCGCCGCGGCGAGGAGACGGTCGGGATCCGTCCGGAGGACGTCCGGATCGCGGACGACGGGGAGATCGAGATGTCCGTGAGGCTGGTGGAGCCGTTGGGCCCGCAGCGGCTCCTGACGCTCGCGGGCGGCGGCCTCGAGCTCAGGGCCCTGGTACCGGCGGGGGAACCGGCGCGGCCTGCGGTTCGGGTGCGCCTGGACCCGGCGCGGCTCCATCGCTTCGGGCCGGAGGGGCGGCGGGTCGCACCGTAGTCCCCTCGCCGCTGTCCCACCGCGCGATGAAGTCGCCCTTCAGTTCCTCGAACCGCTGCGCCTGCCGCTCGATGAGCGCCTCCGCCTCCGGGGTCGTGAGGCGCCGCGACTGCGCGACGAACCCGGCGACGCGCGCGAAGTAGATCGGGACCATCATGTCGACGAGCTGCCGGCGGTCCCCCTTCCACCGGTTGTAGGCGACCGCGAAGCTGTAGACGACGTGCACCCAGAGGTCCATGGGGAACTCGAACGCCTCCGGCTCGCGCGCCTCCAGGGCGCTCAACTCCGCGAACCGTTCGGCTCCGACGATCCCCATCCACAGCGTTCCGAAGTGGTCCATGCCCTCGCGGAAACGAAGGACGAGGCTTTCCAGCGAGACGTCGACGGGCTCGGGCTCCGCCAGGCTCGCTCCGCCGATCATCGGGACCGGGTCGCTGCCCTTCACGGCCCGCCACGCGCGCTCGTACTTCTTCATCATGGCGAACATCGTGCCGACGACCTGGGTGAACATGGGGCTCAGCGAGCTCGACGGGTCCTTCGCGTCGTGGATCTTGCTGCCGAGGAAGGTCTCGCAGATCTTGAAGCCCTCGCAGATCGCGATCGTCGTCATCCAGATGTCGATGCCGAACTTGGCGACGTCGGTCTCCCATACGTCTTCCGCCGTCAGGGTCTTCATGAGCTTGGGCGAGAGACCGAACTCGCCGCCGATCGGCTGGCGGAGGCGCCGGCCGTAGAGCGCCTGGATCAGGCCGCGGGCGATGTTGTTCGTGATCGTGGCGTCGTGCTTGTGGCGGATGTAAAAGGGGCTCACGAAGTCGTACCCCTGCTCGAAGATCGGCGAGACGAGCGCGCGGATCCACTCGGGCGTGATGCTCCGCAGGTCGCTGTCCACGACGGCGCAGGCCTTCGCCTCGAGGAGCAGCGCCGCCTCGAAGATGCAGCGCAGGCTCGTGCCCTTGCCGGGGACGCCGCGGTAGATCGTGACGACCTTGTCCACGCCCCGCGCGAGCTTCGTCTTCTGCGCCACCTCGCGCGTGTAGTCCGTGGAGCCGCCGTCGGAGACGAGGAGGATGAGAGCCCTGCCGGGGAAGTACTTGCTCATGCCCTCGGAGGCGGCCTTCATCACGTGCGCGATCGTGCGCTCGCTGTTGAAACAGGGGATGCCGACGACGACGTCGGCCCAGCCGATTTCGGTGAGCCGCGTGCGGGCCCATTCGCGAAGCGCGGTGTCGAGCACAGCTTTCAGCCTTCAGCTATCAGCTATCAGCTATCAGCATGCCGCCGTCAGCTCTCCGCTGACGGCTTCTATTTGTTGTCTTCTTCCACCGCCGCGCGGAGCTGGTCCTGGAAATCGGGGATCGCGCTCGTCACGCGGTTCCAGTTCGGGATCAGGGGCGTCCCCAGCGGGTCCTCCAGCACCGCCTTGGCGGCGATATCGATCGAGTGCGCGAACGTCTCCACCGTCGTGCCCTCCGCGTGGCGGTCGAACAGGAGCCCGTTGATCGCCGCGTCGTCATTGTACTTCCGGATCGCGTCCTGCGCCTCGCGAAGATACGCCGCCTTCACGCTCTTGAAGAAGCCGTCCGAGATGGAGACGCCCTCGCTCGCCAGCGTGCGGAAGAGGTGCTTGGCGATGTCCACCGCCATCCGGTGCAGCCCCGCCTCCGGGTTGTCCTTCGACAGCTCCTGGTGCTTGTGGTCGTACGTCTCGCAGATGTCGACCTCGCAGATGCGGCGCGGGGCGCAGTTGCGGAAGACCTCGGAGAGGATGCCGACCTCGAGCCCCCAGTCGCTCGGGAGACGGACGATGCGCGCGAGGTCCGTCGTGATCGCGAACTCGCCGGCGTGGGGATAGCGGAAGCTGTAGAGGAAGACGAGGACCGGGAGGTACCCGGCCATGCGCTGGAGCGTCCGGGCGAGGGGCGTCATGAAGAGCCGGGTCACGCGTCCGTGGAAGCGGTCGCTGACGCGCGCGTAGTAGCCCTTCGCGAATTCGTACGACATGTTCGTGCTGGCCACCGGGTAGCAGAGCCGCGCGAGCATCTCACGGCTGTACGTCAGGATGTCGCAGTCGTGCAGCGCGATCGCGTACGTCTTCTCGTCGGAGAGGATGTAGCCCATCGCCATCCACACCGAGCGTCCCTTGCCGTCCGGCCCCGCCGAGATGTTGTTCTGCTCGAGCATCCGGTACAGCCCGGAGACGCGCGGCCCGTCGTTCCAGAGGATCCTCGTGGGCGTGGGGCAGTCGGAGAAGAAGGCGCGCGCCTTGCGGAGCTGCTCTTCGTTCGCCTTTGCGAGCACGAGCACGATCTGCCGGAGGTACTTCACCTGCTTGAGCTGCTCCACGATGCGGGGCATGGCGGGCCCCTCGAACTCCGACCACAGGCACGGGAGCAGGAGCGTCACCGGTTGCTGGCGCTGGAACTTCTTGAGCTCGGCCTCCATCTTCTCGAGCTTGCCGCCCGGAAAGCGGTGGAGCGTGCTGATCACGCCGGTCTGGTAGAAGTCGCTCATGCTACCCTCCGTGGATGGTGGTTCGTGATTCGTGAAGATGTGACGCGTTCCTTCTCCACGAATCACGGACCACGAAGGGGCGTGCCGGCGCCATCGACGGATCCCCTGGAAGGGAGGCCGAAGGACGACCACCGACACGCCCATGATCTCGCGCCCGCCTCGGCGGGGCAACACCTTCTTCTTGCCGCTTCATGAGAGCCGCGGCGCCACGAAGTGGGCCGCGAGGAACAGCGCAACGACGATCGCGAGGATGCCGGCGACGTACGGGCCGGGCCGGCTCCCGACGGCGCGGCGGTCCAGCAGTCTCGCCCCGATCGCCAGGATCGCCGCCCCGGCGAAGACGAGGTCGAGAGCGCCGCCGATGCGCGGTTGGTGCACGACGAGGACGAGTCCGACGATCAGCAGGACGGCGGGTCCGCCCATCATCCACAGGAAGCGAAGGAGACAGCCGCTTGCGGAAGTGGCCGGTTCGTCCGACATGGAATCACCCTCCGGTTGGCAGGATCGAAGGAAGGAACAGGCGCGACTACGCCGGAGGGGAACGGTGATTCTGCGGAGTGGCCGGGAGGAAGATGCGGAGATAGTCGGGCTTCGTGAACTCGGTGCAGGACCTCAGCCCCGTCGGACGGGGCGGGGTTGCGCACGCGCGGAGGGGCTCCGGTCGGGCATCGGGTCGGAGGCGCTCGCGCCCGAAGCGCGTCCGGTCGCAGCGCCGAATCCGGTCGCATCGTGCGGACGCGGGAGCGGGTTGCGGGGAGGAACTCGCGGGTACCGCCGCGATGAAGGCCGGGGATTCGAGGGGGGCTCCCGCCGCCGGGAGCACGACCCCCATCGCGCAGGCGGAGGCGAGCGCGACGAGGCACCGGATCCGCATTCGGGGCGGGCGAGTCATGTCACGCCCAGTCTAGCGGACGGCCGCCCCGCGTCAAGCGGAACTACCGGATCTCCAGCCGCGCCTCCTTCGCCGTCCGGAACGGGCAGGTGTGTTCCAGCACCTTGTGCTCGCCCGCGGCGAGCTCGAACTCGGCCCACGTCTCCTGCGGATAGAGCAGCTCGGCGCCGGTGTGCGAGTAGTAGATCACCCGGCACTGCCGCTTCACCGCGCTCTTCATGGGATTCGCCACCGCGATCTCGCACGTGGCGCCCTGCGCGTTCGGTCGCCCCTCCAGGGCAAGCTTCACGGACAGGACCCGGACCGCGCCGTCCGCCGACGTCTGCCCGCCGCCCATCCGTTCGGGGCCCCGCGCGGGGGCGGGGCCCGAGGAGCATGCCGCGACGGCCAGGAGGCCCGCGGCGACGAGCGTCTTTCTCACTGGACGACCTCCGAGTAGCTGCCCGCGATCTCGCACGCCCCTTCCGATGCGGCCGAGGCGTTCGCGGTGTCCTTGATGCCCGCCTTCAGCTCCGCCCCGGTCATGATGCGCGACACCGTCGGGGTCCCGGAGCTGCCGAACGTCATGCCCGCGCCCTTCACGACGAGCTTGACCGCATACGTGCGCCCCGGATCGATCGCGTCGGGGTTCTGGATGCGGCCGATGACGACGGCGCTCTGCCCGGGTCCGATGTCCTTCGGCTGCGCCTCCAGGAGGAGCCGCCCGTTCGCCATGCGGCTCGTCGCGGTCGTCCGGAGGTCCCTCGTCATCTGATCGACCTTGATCTCCTTCGCGTTCGCGATCGCGTCGGGCGTCCTGGGGTTCGCGTACACGATCTCGCCCGTCTCCGTGTTCCGGAGCACGGGGTCGATCTCGATCGCCTTGCCGTCCGCTTCGGCGTAGAGGAACGAGTCCTTCCCGCCCGTTCCGGTGAAGGCCAGCGGCTGCGTCGGGTAGACCTGCTTCCCGACGACGCTCCCGAGCGGCGTCGCGTCGTTGAAGCCCCGCCGGTCGGTGAGCGCCGTGAAACCGTAGACCAGTTTGCCGATGCCGGCGGCGCCGGCGATGACCGACGGCACCGTGACGTTCGTCCTCTCGTCCCTGCGCACGTTCACCGTGGTTCCCGCGGGCATGTCGTTTCCGACGGGCTCGTAGTTCCCGGACTTCACGGTAACCACCGTGGCGACCATGTAGTCCTCGTTCTTCGGCGGGTCGAGGCGGCCTTGCTTCTTGTCGCCTTCCCCGGTTTTGACGGGATCATCCTTGTGACCCCGGCAGGCGCAGTTCCTCTCCGCGTCCTTCTTCCTGCTGTCCATGACCGCCTGGGCCGACGCGCTTCCGGTGAAGGTCGCCTCCGTCGTCGAGCCGCTGTCCGCCGTGGTCCGGGTGCCCCCGCACCACCACCCGCTCAGATGCTGCGGATCCGTCACATAGTACCACGATTCCACGACGATGGACGCGGTGCCGTCGATGCTGTACGTGACGGTCACGCCGCCCGCGTTCGCCTGCTTCGCGCAGTTGAACGTGGGGTGGGGAGGATGGACCGTCTCCTTCTGCCCGACGAGCTTGCGCGTCTCCGTCTCGACCTTCTTCGTCATGGACTGGCTGATCGTGCTCGAGACCTGAGCCGAGAGGCCCTCGGGGATCTTCACTCCGGTCGTGACCGTGCTGGCGATCTTCTCGGACGCCTCGTTCGCGATCCGCGTGATCTCTTCCTCCTCGATGACAAGCTCATAGTCGCTGTCCGCGTCGGTGAAGCAGACCCCTGGACCGCAGGCGTGGTCCGGCGGAAGGTCCGCGTTGGGTTCGCAGTGACGGTCGCACCAGGCGCGGCCCTTCTCCCAGAACACCTCCCCCGCGTCCTCGACGCGGACCGCCGTGATCGTGAACGTGCTTTCCTTCCACCACTGGCAGTAGTGGCCGCCGTGGGTCCCGGCATGGGGCCCATCGGAGCGATGAAACGTCGTGGTCGTGGGATCCTGCGCCTCGGCCCATGCCGCGGTCCCAAGGAAGATCGACCCGACGACCAGCCATGAGATCCTCATGTCCTCTCCTCTACCTCTTGACGAGTTCCACCTTTTTCGTCTCCGCCTCGGCGAGCTCCACAAGAAGCTCCCGTCCATGCCGCTCCTGGACCCGCACGAACGCCTCCATCCCGGGCCAGACGTCCGAGGGGATGTCCTCCTTGCCGTCATGGAACATGCGCGCGCGGAGAAGGACCAGGTACGGGCCCGGAATCACCCCGGAGATCTCGAAGCTCCCGTCCTCGCGGAGCGGGGCGCCGTCCTCCGTCGCGAACCGCCCCGCTTCGATCGGGGACTTCGGCGAGCGGGAGACCGTGACGAACCACTTCAGATCGACCTTTCCCAGCGAGCTCGGCAGCTCGCTCGCGCCCGCGACCGAGCCGCGGACTGCGGCGAATCGCCCCTCCGCGGGCAGCACGCAGTCGACAGGGCACGAATCCCTGCGCGAGCCGAGCCGGACGAAGCTCCGCGCACGGGCGAAGGCGCCCGGCTTCGCCACGTCGATGGAGAGCGCGCCGGCGGGAAGGGTCATGGCGTACTTCCCATCGCCGCCGGTCTTCCCGGAAGTCCGGACCTCCACGCTTCCCTTCCGGCCTCCGATTTCGCTCTCGGAGGAGAGGACGGCCGTGACCTCCGCGCCCGCCACCGGAACCTGTCCCATCCGGACGAGGATCGGGACCGGGATGTCCAACGGATCGATCACGATCTCTCCCAGCGCCACTTCGGCCGGTCCGGCCGCGACGAAGCGGGAAACCCCCCGCTTGATCAGGAAGTCCGGGGCCCTCCCCCGCGGCGCGGGGGATTCCAATGAGTGACCCGCAAACGCCAGCCGGTATTCGCCGGGCAGGAGGTTCTCCAGCTTGAACCGGCCCTCGCCGTCGGTCTCGGTCCCCTTCGTGAATGCGATGCGGACGGGAACCGGGAACTCGCCGCGGGGCTTCGCCAGCTCCAGAGTCACGTGCAGCTTCCGGACCGGCCGGCCCGCGGTGTCGACGATTCGACCTGAGACCGGAGTCGCGTCGAGGGCAAAGCGCAGTTCCGCTTCCTTTCGTCCGGCAAGATCCGCGACGACATGGAACTCCTTCCATCCCTCCCCGGCCGGCATCCGCTTCGCCGGGGACTGCCGGATGACGACGGCGATCCTTCCCTGGTCCACCTCCAGCCGGGCGGCGCCGTCGACCTGGAGCGGCGAGATCGAGGACTTCGCGGCATCCCGCGCGGCGCGGTAGTGCAACTCGACGCCGAATCGGTCCGGGTGCATGGGACGCCCGGCGAGCGTCATCTCGACGAGCAGTCGGCACCGCTCGCGCTCCTGCCCGCGCGCATCCGCCGCCGCGCCGCCGGGGCGCGGGTATGCCGCCGGACTCGCGAGAAGAACGAGCAGCGTCGCGGAGACAAGGCGTGCCGTCACGGGGTTCCCTCCAAATGAAGACCGTCCGGTCGTGCCCGATCCCGGTCGCCGCATAGGCCGGTGTCCGGGGGCGCAAGTCCGCGGGGGTCGGACGCGTGCCGACCGGGAATGCGACACGCGATCGCTCCTCCGTCCGTGCCGATGAAGATCACGGCGCACGTCGATCGCTTCTCCTGCGACCACGCGCACAGGGCGAGCCCGATGAGGCCCGCGAGACCGGTCCTGGCGATCATGCCGACCCCCCGAAAAGGTGAAGGAGCGATACTCAACACCACGGACCCCGGGAATGTCAAGGGCTCCCTCGCATACGACGCACGGACAAGTTCCTGCCGCCGCGAGGAGGTCCTTGAACACGCGCAGATGCGCGTCAGGGACAAGGAGACGGGGCGACGGTCCCCGCGTCTCATGGTCCCCGGGTCTCCCCGGCCTCCTGGTCGTCGCGGCTTTGCCGCGCTGTGTCACGGTACGGTCCGGCCCGTTCCGCCTTTGGCGGATTCGCGCGCGCCGTGCTATGATGGCCGGGCCGATGGAAGACACCTCGAGCATGCCGGGTCCGCGCTCGTTCCCGAGCACGGTCTGGTCCGACGTCCTCGCCGCGGGCGACCCGTCGCATCCCGCCTGCCGCGCCAAGCTGGAGCACCTCATGCGGCTCTACTGGCGGCCCGTGTACGCCTACATCCGCGCGGCGGGCCGCAAGTCTCCCGAGGAGGCGAAGGACGTCGCGCAGGGATTCTTCGCGCACCTCCTGGAGAAGGACGCGTTCGCGAAGATGCGGCCCGAGCGGGGCAGCTTCCGCGGCTTCGTCAAGCGCGCGGTGAAGAACTTCCTCGTGGACGGCGAACGCGCGCAGGCGATTCGGAGGCCCGCCTTCAGCATCGACGCGAAGCCGGAGGAACTGGACCGGCTGGCGCCCGAGGCGGCCGGCGATACGCCGGAGCGCGCGTACGACCGCGAGTGGTTCCGATCGCTCTTCGCCGCGGCGATCGACGACCTGCGGCGGCAGCTCGCGCGCGAGGGGAAGATCGTCTACTTCGACGTTTTCCGGATGTACTGCCTCGACCCGGCCGATTCGCCCGACGCGTCGCGCTCGACGGCGGTGTCCGGAAAGTCCCTGCCGGACGCGCCGACGTACCGCGAGATCGCGGAGAAGCTCGGGATCAAGGAGACGGACGTCACGAACTACCTCTCCTACTGCCGCGCGGCGGCGAAGAAGATCCTGCGCGCGCGGGTCCGGGACTACGTCGGATCGGACGACGAGGTCGAGCGGGAGCTTGCGGAGGCGGCGGGGGAATGACCCTCGAAGACGGCGCCGTCCGCCGGTTCCGCGACTTCCTCGGCCAATCCGTCCCCGAGCCGCCTCCCGAGGGGATGTGGTTGGGCAAGTACCTCCTCAAGCGCGAGGTCGCGCGCGGCGGCATGGGCATCGTCTTCGAGGCCGAGGACCCCAAGCTCAAGCGCCGCGTCGCGGTGAAGGTCCTCAAGGAGACGGAGGCGGGGGCGGAGGAGGTCGCGCGCCTCCACCGCGAGGCCGCCATCGCCGCGCAGCTCCGGCACCCGAACATCGTCCCCATCCACGAGGTCGGGATGGTGCGCGACGACGCCGACCGGTGCACCCATTACATCGCGATGGACTTCGTCGACGGACGCACGTTCGCCGCCGTCGTGCGCGACCCGGCGGTGGCGCGCGGCGAGCGGCTGCGGATGCTGGAGGACGTCGCGCGCGCGGTGGCGTTCGCGCACTCGAAGGGCGTCGTCCACCGCGACCTCAAGCCGGAGAACGTCCTCGTCGACACGACGGGCCGCGTCGCGCTCACGGATTTCGGGTTGGCGCGCTCGGAGTCGTTCCAGACGCGCCTCACGGCGAGTTTCACCGTCATGGGGACGCCGGCCTACATGGCGCCGGAGCAGGTGAAGGGACTGCTTCCCGAGGTGGACGCGCGGACGGACGTGTACGCGCTGGGCGTGATGCTCTACGAGGCGCTCGTCGGGAAGCCGCCGTTCCAGGCGGACGTCCCCGCGACGCTGTACGACCACATCCTGCACCGCGAGCCCGCGCGGCCGACCGAGCTGGACCCCTCCATCGAGCGCGACGTGGAGGTGGTCTGCCTC
>JACPRC010000191.1 GCA_016190175.1 Planctomycetota bacterium | reverse complement strand
GCTTCAGCTCCTACAACGGAACCTCCTGCGGCAACATCATCCGGCTCAACGCGAACGGCTCTGTCGACCCGGCGTTCGACGCCGGAACGGGATTCAACAACACGGTCTACGCGATCGCGCCGGCGGCGGGCGGAGGCACCGGAGACATCTATGTGGGAGGCTACTTCAGCTCCTACCAGGGTCTGCCGCACAAGGGAGTCATCCGCCTGAAGCCCGATGGCTCGCCCGACCCGGGCTTCGACATCGGCAGCGGGGCCATCGCGGTCAACACCGTCCGGCCGGCCGGAGGCCCCGAGGGCCGTGTCTACGTGGGCGGAACGTTCTACAGCTTCAACGGCGTTCCGTGCAACTACATCGTTCGCGTCAACGCGAACGGCTCCATCGATCCCACGTTCGACATCGGAGACGGCTTCAGCAATTGGGTCGGCGCCATCGCTCTCGTCCCCGGCGGAACGGGTGACATCGTTGTCGGGGGCATGTTTCGCACGTACGACCACGCCGTCGTGGACGGCATCGCGCGACTCCATCCGGACGGGAGTCTCGAATAGCGCCGGCCGCCTTGGCGATCCCTGCGCGGCAGGACTGCGGGCGCGCCGCAAAATAACCTTGCCGATTCCGGCAGGCTCGCCGGAGGCGAGGTTGGCGCAAAGCGCCGAAGTTATTTTGCGGCGAGCCCTACGCGATCCGAATCCCCTCGGATCGGATGGACTGGGGGAGGGAGTAGTCGGAGGTCGCGAACTCCCGCGGGGTGTAGCACACCGGCTCGCACGGCCGGTGCCCCTTCCACCCACGCAGGACCATGGTGGCTCGGTCCCAGGGGGCCATGTCCTCGAACGACCGCGAGATGACGCACAGATCGTAGTCGCTCCACGTCGTGTGATCCCCCCGGGCGCGGGATCCGAAGAGATAGACCTCCGGGTGTTCGAGGGAAGCGGCGAGATACGCCGTCAACTCCGCGACCCATTCCCGATTTACCGCAGGGACGCCGCAAAGCTCATCGTCGTGTTCATCCACCGCTCGATCTCCTGCATCAGGTTCTCCGAGTAGAACCGATCGGGAACTCCGCCGACCCCGTTCGGGTAGCGCCCTTGGATGTAGTGAGGGTCCAGCCGCACCGCCGCTTCCCGGACATCTTGGGGGATCGTCACCCCGAGCTTCCGTTCGAGCTTGTCCACGAGGCCCACCACGCTGTGTCCGATCGTGGGCAACTTCCCGGCGTGGCAGACGGCCTTCAACGATTTCTCCGCCGCCTGTTGGGCGTGGAAGGCCGCCAGACCGTAGCTTCTCTCGGAACGCAGCAGAATGAACGCCTTGCGATCGGCTTCCGCGGCCTCCTTCCACCAATCGCTCTCGGAAACGGACATTCGAGCATTATACCGGAAGCGGGCTTCGGGTCCAAAGGCTGACCGGTCCGCGCTCATTGGATCGGACCGGTCAGGAAGAACAGAGAACAAAGAAGAAGAAAGAGGCCTGGGGAAGTCTCCCCCGGACCCCCTCCTCCCCGGCGTGCAACCCGCGGATGGGGGGCGGGGGCGCTCCCCCGCCTGCTCTCTTCTTCGTTCTTTCGCTGGGTGGTTCCCCACAAGGAGTGCGGCCCCCCAGCGACTTCGCCGGCCGATCATTTTCTTTGCATTCCCCCCCGGCGCTTCTACGTCGTACACTATAGGGCAGGTGAGCGGGCGTCTCAGGCACGGGGGGACATTATGGGCCGCGGACAGGTGCTGGACGCCGCGCTGCACAACCGTCACCGCTACCTCTGGGAAGACCCCGTCCGATTCGGCTGCGTCGTCTGCGCGCTCCTGCTGACGTTCGCGCCGATCGTGCCGTTCCTCCTTACGCTCTTCGTCGTCCTCGTCGTGCAGATGGGCGCCGTCGCGCTCGTCTCGCGCTTCTCGCTCCCCGGCTGGTCGCACCAGTGGGGCAAGCGGCTCCATCCGGGGATCCTCGCCTCCTCGATGTGCGTGGACTGGACGAACCTGACCGCCTGCACGATCGTCGGCGCGATGCTCTTCGTGCGCCACTTCGGCCTCACGCAGTCGCTCCAGCCGCTGTGCGTCCTGGCGGCCGGGGTGTGCCTCCTGCCGGACGCGCGGCTCTGCCGCTGGCTGCTCGCGACCGAGCCGGGGCGGCGGGCCGAACATCTCCGCGAAGGGTACTTCTGGCGCGACCCGGTCAAGCTGGGCGCGATGCTCTCGTGGGCGGTCGTCTGCTGGCTGGACCGCGGCACCCTGTACTTCCTGGCCCTCTCCGTCGTGTTCCTCCAGCTCAACTCGCTCATCGTGATGGCGGACAAGTACCTCTCCGAGATCGAGGTCACGCGCCCGCGCGGGCTCGAGTCGCTCCTGCTCGAGCGCGAGGGCCGGCGGTTCATGATCTGCCTCTCCCCGCTCGCCCTGCTCCCGGCGCGCCACTCGCTGGGGGACGAGGCGGCCGTCGTGCTGGCGATCACCGCGGCGGCGCTCATCGTCGTGCCCGACGTCATCCGCTTCCTCATGTCCCTCGCCGCCCGGTTCTGGGGCTGGGTCTTCCGGCCGCGGCGCATGGTGATGGTGCGGCCGGCGACGACGCTCGTCGGGGTGCTCCGAGGATAGCGGGCGCAGTCTCAGCCATCAGCCGTCAGCTCTCCGCGACGGTGGCTGAAGGCGGATAGCGGACGGCTGAGAGCTTCTCCTGCAACAAGTCTCCTCCCGTTCCGGAGATGTTCGGGAGGCGCTGATGAACGCGACGATGAGCGAAATCCGGGTCCGCTGCGCGTGCGGCAAGGTCCTGCGCGTCACGGGCGCCTCGGTGGGCAAGCGGGCGAAGTGCCCCGGATGCGCCAACGTCTTCACGGTCCCGACGCCGCCCAAGCGGGACCGCACGTTTCTGGTCCTGGGACTGCTCCTTCTCGCGGCGCTCTTCCTGCCGCTCTTCCGATCGGGCAAGGGAGCCGTCTTCTTCTGGACTCCCTTTACGGAGCGGATCGAGTACGGATGGACGATCTGGGCGGGGATCCTCGCGGCGCCGCTGGCGGCGCTCTTGATCCTCCCATCCCTGCGGCTCTTCCGGAGACCGCTGATCGCGGTCCCGCTGGCATTCCTCGCGGGAGCGGCGGGCCTGTTCGGCGCCGGCGTCTTCGCGTCGGAGATGTCCTCCGCCTACCGCCGCTTCCTCGACCGGCGATGCAAGCTGAACCTGACGGAGATCAATCTCACGATCCGCTCGACGTACTATCCGAACCGCCGGGTGCCGGAGCGCATCGGGGATCTCGGGATGCGGCCGGAGCAGCTCTCGTGCGTCCACGGCACGTACGAACTGGCGCCGCGCGAACAGCTCGTGCGCGGCATCCACGCCTACCGAGGACGAGTTCCGATGGCGTGGCACAAGCCGAGGAAGATCGCGGGAGGGTGGGGCGCTGGGCCGGCCGTCTGCTCGGACGGGACGATCATCGAAGGTCCGAGCGCTTCGGACGAGAAATGGGAGCATTCGACGGGATGGCACGGCGTCGATCCCGCGCTCGCGTTCTGGTTCCTGGTGCTGTGTCTGGCGGCGGTGCTCGGCCTGGCTCGGGTCGTGGCCGGCCGGGCGGACCGATACCCGTGGCGCGTCGCCCTCGGCGGCTGCGGCATCCTGCTCGCGCTCGCCCTCGTCGTTCCCGTCGACTGGGGTGGAGCCGGACTGACGGTCCTCACCTCCGCGCTGCGGGTCAAGGGTGTCTTCGCCGCGGTCGGCTGGATCATCCCGCTCGCGCTCCTGGCGGTCGCGGGTGCGGCGGCGCTCGGCCTCGTGCGCGGAAAGGTCGGCGAAGAGGCGGCGCGGCGATCGGCCATGATCGCGCGGATCGGGGTCGCCGTCGCGGCGACGGTCTTCGCCGTCTTCCTCTCCGTCGCGGAGGATCACGTCCTCGTCGGCCTGGGACTGGCGCTCCGCGTCTTCGTGCCGGTGACGCTGGTCGCCGAGGCGGTGGCGGCCGCGGGCAAGCTCGTCCCCGGGGTGCCGGACCCGGCCCGGTCCGGCGCCTGACGCCGCGGGCTACTTCCCGAGTTTCTTCTTCAGCCGCTCCTTCCACTCCCCCTTGTACTTCTCGAACTTCTCCTCCATCTTCTTCTGGTCGCCCTGGGTGATTTTGTCCTCCTTCTTGAGACCCAGCGCCGTCATCGCCTCCTCCATGGCCGTGAGCTGGGCGAGCGGCAGTTCGGCCTCGCTCTTGATCTCGCCCTTGTCGATCTTTGCACACATGATCTCGTTGGTCTTGTCCGCGAGCTTCTCGCCCCTGCCGGGACCGCAGCCCACGACGGCCAGGACGACGCCCGCCAGCACCGCCAGCGACAGGACGCGCTTCATGGATGCCTCCTCCAATCAGGATGTCGGGAAGTCGAAACGCCTCACAGAGAGTATCACCATCGGCCGTTTCGTGTCGGGAGATTCGCGCGATTGACGCGGCCGCCCGCGATGCTACAATCGCGCGCCGTGGGACATCTCCGCCACATCAAGCAGGAGTACCGCGAACTGGTGCACCGCCTCGAGGCCGGCCAGGTCGCACTGCCCGAGCCGGACGACCCGCGCGCGTGGGAGGGCTGGCGCGAGATCCTGGAGATCCTCTACAGTCCCGAGGATGCGGCGCTGGCGGCGAAGATGCCCGTGCGGCCGTCGCGGATCGAGAAGATCTCCGAACGCGTGGGCATCCCGCCCGATCAGCTCCGCCCCGTGCTCGACCGCATGTGCGAGAGGGGGCTGGTCCTCGACCTGGTCCATCCCGAGACCGGCGCGGTGAAGTACCTCCTCGCGCCGCCCGTGGTGGGCTTCTTCGAGTTCTCGATGATGCGGGTCAAGGACGGCATCCCGAAGAAGCGGATGGCGGAGGCGCTCGACGCCTACGTCCGGTTCGACGACGCCTTCGCCCGGGAGGTCTTCGGCGGCGAGACGGTCATCGGCCGCACGCTGATGCACGAGAGCGTGTGGGACGACGAGCCGCCGCCCGACGTGCTCGACTGGGAGCGCGCCACCGCGATCGTGGAGGACGCGAGGGCGCACTCCGTCTCGCTTTGCTACTGCCGTCACAAGGCGGAGCATCTCGGCCACGCCTGCGACGCGCCCTCCGACAACTGCCTCTCCCTCAACGGGGGCGCGGAGTTCGTGGCCCGCCGGGGGTTCGGCCGCAAGATCGAGAAGGCCGAGGCGCTCGACCTCCTGCACGCCTCTCGCGAGCGCGGGCTGGTGCAGATCGCCGACAACGTGATGAACCGGCCCACGTACATCTGCAACTGCTGCGGCTGCTGCTGCGGGCAGCTCCAGGGCATCAACCGCTACGACCTCCCCGCGGTGAACCCCAGCGGCTTCGTCCCCGTCTCCGACCTCGCGCGCTGCCGGGGCTGCTCGCGCTGCTCGCGGGCGTGCCCCGTCACGGCGATCGCCATGCTCGCGCGCCGCGTCGATGCGAAACGGAAGAACGAGCTGGAGCCGCGGATCGACCTCGACCGCTGCATCGGGTGCGGCCTCTGCGTGGACGCCTGTCCCAGCGACGCGATGCACGTGAAGCGGCGGGAGGAGCGGCCCGCCGTTCCCGTCAACACGATCGAGCGGTCGCTGCGGATGGCGATCGAGAGGGGCAAGCTCCCGCACCTCCTCTTCGACGAGGGGGAAGGTCGGGGAAGCCGGTTCCTGAACCGGGTGCTCCAGGCCCTCGCCGCGCTCCCGCCCGCGCAGAAGGCGCTGGCGAGCGAGCAGGTCCGGTCGCGATTCGTCCGCTACGCGCTGGGGACGGTGAAGGACCCGACGGGGGGATAGGGAGACGGGGAGATGGGGAGATGGGGAGATGGGGAGATAGGGAGATAGGGAGATAGGGAGATAGGGAGATAGGGAGACACGGAGACGGGGAGAATGAGGGAAGGGGGCCGCATGCGGCGGGCGCCGGGGAATACGGCTTGACTCTCCGGCGGTGGGCCGCTACACTCCCGCGGCTTTCGGGTGACTCCGTTGCGTGTCCCGCGCGGCGAATTCCGTAAACCGTTCCCGGTCGACACGGAACGGGGATCTCGTGGAGGAGAAGCGATGAACGTCCGTACATGCGTGAGGTCGGGACCCCGCACGTTGATGATGACGCCGCTTTGAGGAGAGTCGGGATGCTCGTTCGCACGCAGGTCAAGGCGGGACCGGCCGTCGTGATGATGATGCCCACGATGACATGGGCATGAGACGACGGAGAAGGACATGAACGCTCGTTCCGGCGTGAAGTACGGCCCCAGGACGCTGATGATGACGCCGCTCTGAGGGGGAACCCCATGACCGCTCGCACGCAGTTGAAGACAGGACCCCGGCTCGTGATGATCCGACCCTTGTGAGGAGAACCCCCATGCACGCTCGTACGCAAGTCCAAGCGGGACCCATCCGCATTCTGGCGATGCCCTCCATGTGAGGGGAAGAGAGGAATCGATGCGCACTCGTTCGCAAGTGAAGGCGGGACCGCTGGTGAAGTTGACGACGCCGTACATGAGTTGAGCCTGATGAACGTCCGCACGCAAGTCAGGGCCGGGCCGCGCAAGATGCTGCTCCGGCCGATCTAGCGACGGAACATGCGATGCCGGGAGAATCCCGATGACGACGCGCTCGCACGTGAAATGCGGACCCAAGGTCGTTCTCATGATGCCGACCATGTCGCGGAGGCCGAAGTGAACACGCGCGCGCACGTCAAGTCCGGGCCGCAAGTGATCATGGCGATGCCGACGATGTCCATGGCATCCCAGCCCATCTGGTGGCTGGCAGAGGCACGGGATCATAACTAGTAAGGGGATTACTCATGCGCACTCGTTCGCAAGTCAAGGCGGGACCGATTTTGAAGATGACGATGCCGTACATGAGCGCATCCTGATGAACCTTCGCACGCAGGTCAAGGCCGGCCCCAAGTCCATCCTGATGATGCCGACGATGTCCAGGAGGGCGAAATGGACATCCGCTCCGGTGTGAAGTCGGGACCCAGGCTCGTGATGATTCGGCCCTTGTGAGGAGAACCCCCATGCGCCTTCGCACGCAAGTCAAGGCCGGACCCAACCGTATCTTGGCGATGCCCACGATGTCCATGGCATCCCAGCCTATCTGGTGGCTGGCAGAGGCGCGGGATCATCATTCGTAAGGAGATTGTTCATGCGCACTCGTTCGCAAGTGAAGGCGGGACCGCTGATGAAGTTGACGACGCCGTACATGAGAAGAGCCCGATGAACGTCCGCACGCAGGTCAAGGTCGGCCCCAAGTCCATCCTGATGATGCCGACGATGTCCAGATGGGCGAAAGGAATATCCGCTCCGGTGTGAAGTCGGGACCCGGGCTCGTGATGATCCGGCCCCTGTAAGGAGAATCCCCATGCGCACTCGTTCGCAAGTGAAGGCGGGACCGCTGCTGAAGATGACGACTCCGTACATGAGCGCATCCTGATGAACACGCGGACGCACGTCAAGGCCGGGCCGCAAGTCCTCGTGGCGATGCCGACGATGAGCTGATCTCGAATCGCCGCTGGGCTCGCCGCCCGTCCCGCGGTAGAATGGCGCCCCGTGGGACTCATCCTCGCATTTCTCATCTCCGGCGCACAGGACGAATGGCGCCTCCCCGACCGCCGGCCGTTCGTCGCGTGCACGGCCGAAGAGCTGGCGCGGCTGCGGGCGGCGAGGGAATCGGCCCCCGTCGCCCGTGTCATCAAGGACGCCGACGCGGCCCTCGCCCGGCCGCTCGTCTTCCCCCCGCGCGGCGGCCAGCACAATCAATGGTACCAGTGCGACAAGTGCCAGCGCGCGCTCGTGACCGTGGACGACACGCACCACCGCTGCCCCGGGTGCGACAAGGTCTATCGCGGCTCGCCCTACGACGACGTGCTCTTCGCGCGCACGCACTCGCGCAACCTCGCGGACATGCGCAACGCCGCGTGGGCGTTCGCGATCGCGGGCGAGAAAAAGTACGCCGACTTCGCCGCGTCGGTGCTCCTCGGCTACGCGGCGCGCTACGCGGACTATCCCTACCACGACAACGCGAGCGGGAGCGGCCTCACGAAGCCGGGCAGGAGCGGCGGGCGCCTCTTCGAACAGACGCTCAACGAGGCGTATCACGTGGCGATCGACATCGCCCCCGCCTTCGACCTGATCCACGACGCCCTGGGCGAAGAGGATCGGCGTACGATCCGCGAGAGGCTCATCCGCCCGATGCTCGAGAACATGGACAGGCACAAGATGGGGAGAAGCAACTGGCAGACGTGGCACAACGCCGGGATGTTCCGCGGCGGCGTGTGCCTCGAAGACGTCGCCTGGATGCGCAAGGCGGTCGAACAGGGGAGGAACGGCTTCTCCTTCCAACTGCGCGAGTGCGTCAGCGCCGAGGGGATGTGGTGGGAGAACAGTTGGGGCTATCACTTCTACACGCTCTCGGCCCTCGTCGCGACGGCCGAGACGGCACGCCGGATCGGCGTCGATCTCTGGTCCCACCCGGCGCTGCGGAAGATGTTCGCGCTCCCGGTCGCGTACACGATGGCCGACGGATCGCTCCCGCGTTTCGGCGACGACGTGAACTCCTCGGTCCGCGGCGCGGGCGCGCTCATGGAAGCCGCCCACCACGCGACGGGCGAGCCGCTGCCTCTCCCGGACGAACCGATCTGGGAGACGGTGCTGCTCGGGCGCGACGCCGCGAAGAAGGGGACCGCGCCGAAACTCGAGAGCCGCCTCTTCCCGGGCGCGGGCCACGCGATCCTGCGTTCCGGCGGACTGACCGCCGCGATGACCTTCGGGCCGTACGGCGGATACCACGGTCATTTCGACAAGCTGAGCTTCGTCTTCTTCGGCTTCGGCCGCGAGCTGGGCGTAGATCCCGGCCGCGCGAAGAGCCAGGCGTACCGGCTGCCGATCCACGCGAACTGGTACCGCGCCACGGTCGGCCACAACGCCGTGGTCGTGGACGGCAAGTCGCAGAACGCCGCCGCGGGGCGCGCGACGCTCTTCGCCGCGAACGACCGCTTCGTCGCCGCGCGCGCGGAGTGCGACGGCGCCTACCCCGGCGTGAAGCACGCGCGACTATTGCTCCTCACGCCGGAGTACCTGCTCGTGTTCGACGACCTCGCCGCCGACGCGGACAGGCGGTTCGACTGGGTCTATCATAACCGCGGGCGGGTCGCGGAGACGCCCGCCATCCGCTTCGAGGGCGAGGTCACGACGCATCTCACGCTCGACGATCAGCCCGGCACGCGCGTGGTCGTGGGCGACGGGCCCGGCGAGTCGATCGCCGACCGCGTTCCGATGGTGACGGTGACGCGCATCGGGAAGGCGGCGCGCTTCGCGGCGGTCCTGGAGCCCGTGTCGAAGGGCGCGCCCTGCGTCCGGTCCGTCGAGTGGAAGGACGGGGCGATCACGGTGGTCCGCGACGGCGGGAGCGACGTCGTCTCCGCGGGCGCGCGATTCGAAGTGATCCGGGGCGGAGAACGGGTCCTGAAGGGAGAATGAACCGACGACCACACCAAATCCTCCCTGTCAACTTTTGGTGTGGCAGGGTTGTTGCGACGGATGAGAGTGATCCTCTTCCTGGCGGCTCTCCTGTCCGGCGACGAGTTCGCCGACGAGGCGTACGGCTTCCGCATCTCGAAGCCCGCCGATTGGGTCTTCCAGGAGGGGCCCGAGAGCGCGGAAGCCGACTCCACGCTCTGGATCTACCCGAAGGGAAAGAGCGGGACCGGATTCACGGTGTACGTGAACGAGTCGGCGACGCCTACCGACGCCGACTCGGTGCGGAAGCTCCGCGAGGCGGCGCTCCGGAAGGACGGGCGATGCTCCAAGTTCCGCAGCGGCGAATCCACGGTCGCGGGCCGGCGCGCGCCGTGGCTCCGTTTCGATTACGCGGGCACCGACGTCCGGCAGCACTACGTCGTCGAAGACGGCCTCATCTACACGCTCCAGTCGTACGGTGAGATGGAGGATCTCGACGCGATCCTGAAGAGCTTCGCCCTCGTCCCCGCGAACCCCCGGCTGCGGACGCTGAGAAAGCTCTCTGCCCGCTGCGGGAGCGAAATCGACTGGGCACGCGACTGGGAGGAGGCGGCGAAGCGGGCCCGGGCGTCGAAGCGGCTCGTCCTCGTCGTCGTCGAGAACTACTGGTCCTTTCGCGTCCCGCCGCGCGCGCCGGCCACGGCGTTCATGGACCCCGACGTCGTCGCGCTCGTGAGAGAACGGTTCGTGGGACTCCGGTGGAAGTACGGGATGACCGTCCCGTTCCAGGACCCCGCGGTCTACGGGATGGGGCCGTCCACGTTCGGCGGCGGCCTCCTCTTCGTCGAGCCCGAGGGGCGCGTCGTCGCCGAAGGGTGCAGCTTTGCCCCCATCTACGTGGACGAATGCGCGCGCCGGGTGCTGGGGCGCGGTTCCGGCAACCCGAAGGACCCCGAGCTGCTGCTGCGTCGAGGAGAGCTCGACGCGGCGTGGGAGATGCTGAAGCAGCCGACCACGGCGCACGGATGGCGGCTCCAGGCGCAGCTCCTCCGCCGGCTCCGGCTCGGGGACCAGGCGCTCGCGGCGATCCGGAAAGCGCGGAAGCTGGAGGACGGGAGCGATCCGGCGGTCGACGAAGCGGTCATCCTTCTCCGGATGGGTAGGGGGGCGGAGGCGGCGAAGATCCTGCGTGCCGTCGAACCCCGATCCCCCGAGGCGCGGTACTGGCTCGGCGCGACCGGCGCAACGGAGGAATGGGAGGAGCTGATCCGTTCCCACCGGGAGAGCCGCTGGGCGTGGAAAGCGGCGGCGAACCTGAGCGGGCGGCTCCTCGAGCGGACGGACTGGCCGTCCGAGGAGATCCTGATCCTCGCGTGCGACTCGCCGCCCGAATCTCTTCCGCTCCGCGATGCCGAACGCGGCGCCGTCCGGTTCCTTCTCGCCGCGCAACGCCCGGACGGCTCGTGGCCCACGCCACCCGACGTGTCCTACGGCTCCCCCGGCTGGACGACGGCCGTGACGGCGATCTGCGCGTCGAGCCTCATGCGATTCCCCGAAGCGAGAAAGGCGGTGGATCGCGCGCTGGAGTTCGTGATCGGGGCTTCGCTCGCGAAGGAGAAATGGACGGCGTTCGACATGTCGGCGTGGGGTCGCGTCTTCGGGCTGCGTTTCCTGGCCCGCTGCGCGCGGGAGGGGATCGGGGACCGCGCGAGGATCGTGCGCGCGATGGACGGGTTCGTCCGCGACCTGCGGGAACGGCAGGCGCGCGCCGGCGGCTGGGCCTACGTGGACATGGAGGAAGCCGGCGGGGCGAAAGACCCTTCGATCAGCTTCATCACGGCGGCCGCGGTCCTCGCGCTCCTCGAGGCGAAGGAGACGGGGGCGCAGGTCCCGCGCGAGACGATCGACCGCGCGGTCGAATGCGTCCGGCGGATGCGCGGGGCGGACGGGTCGTTCGGCTACATGGGCGGCGGCTCCGGCGGGCCGGAGGCGTCTCTGCGCGGCCCGCTCTGCGCGCTGGCGCTCGTGCGCGGCGGCAAGGGCGACGGCGTCCGGACGGCGCTGGACCTCTATCTCAGGCACCGGCGCCACGTCGCGAAGGAGCGCGGCAAGGTGCTCTGCCACACGGGGCCCGAAGGGACGGCGTCTTACTATCTCCTGTACGGTTTTGCCTTCGCCGCGGAGGCGCTCGGCGAGCTTCCGGCGCAGGAGCGGCGCCGGTACCGCGAGGCGCTCCTCGAAGACGTGCTGGCAGCGCGGCGCAAGGACGGAGGCTTCGTCGACAACCCGATGACGGGACGCGCGTACGGCGCGGCAATGGCGCTCCTGGCGCTGGAACGGCTGTCCGAGTAGCGGCGCGATGTGGTATCATTCGCCGGATCGTTGAAGGAGGTGGGAGATCATGGCAAGTCCGGTGCATGTCGTCATCACGGGCAGGTCCGGAGGCATGACGTTCATAGTTCCGTACAGCCATGCCGACGGTCTTCAATACTGGACCCCCGCCGGCTCCCCGCGCCCCGTGGCCGTCGTCTACAAAGTGCCGTACTATTTCATCCGGGTGGAAGGGGGCGGCGAGTACAAGGCGGTCCGCTTCGGGCTCCAGAACAAGGGGACCCTTCCCCCGCCGGCAACCCGTCCCTGCGATGCGGGTCTGTCGTCGCCCCGGGTCTGCAACCCGACGTGGGTGCCGGGCTACAGCCCGCACAGCTTCCCCGGAAGTTCGCGCGCGGGCGCCTGGCGGCTGCTGCCGGGCAAGGGGTTCCTGGTCCATGAGGGCGCCAACACGCTGCTGGGCCAGGTGGGCGGATCGCTGGGATGCGTCGAAATCCTCGACGGCCGATGGAACGAGTTTCTCGGCGAGATCGAGCGCATCGGGAAGTCCACGTGCTCGGACATCGGCTCCAAGGGAAAGCTGAAGGTGACGATCGAGGCGGCTTCGTATCCGGTCGCGACGCTGAAGACGTAGACGCCGTTGCGGCCCGGAAGCGCACCGCAATAAAAGCAGACAGGCTGCTTTTGTTGCGCGAGCAAGGTCCACCGCGGGCCGCGGGTACGCCCCGCGGCCCGCAGTGGGGTGAGCGGGAGAAAGTTACTTGCCCACCTTGGGCGTGAGGTTCTCGATCTCCATGTCCAGGATCTTCCGGCCGTGCGGGCAGCTCCGCCGGTGTTTGATGTACGTGTAGGCGACGAAGAAGGAACCCAGCTCCTGGGACTGCCAGTGGGGCAGGTTGTTCTTCTTCACCCACTCGATCTGGACCGGACTGTTGGTCCACCCGACCATCTGCTGACAAACCACGCCGTTCTTGACGTCATGCCGCTTCGCCAGCCCGAGCAGCTCCCGCATCACGTCGCATGGCTCCTCGGCCTTGACAGGCTTGGGCTCCTCCCGCCACGGCGCTGCCACCGTGCGTCCCGACTTGTGGCACGGGCAGACGCAGCGGCTGCAATCCCCTTCCGTCCGCGGCGCGTCGGCCGCGACCGCCGCTCCCGACACGATGAAATGGAGCCGGCATCCCCGGATCTGGTCCCCGAAGAGGATCCGCACCGTCTCTCGGGCCTCCTCCGACTCCACCCGCAGCACGAGCCGGAGGTCGGAGCCTGAACCCGCGATCGAGACGTCGAGGACGCCGCGGATCTGCTTGAGCGCCTTCTCGTACTTGTACTTCACCTCGTAGGCGTTCGAGGCCTGCTCCTGCGGGAGGGCAATTCCACCCAGTCCGATCATCACAGCGGCCGCGATGGCTTTCCTCATGATGAGGCTATTGCAAGCCTCCGGCCAATGGTCGATCTTCGAAATCAGCTCGATTTCGCGGAAAAGTGTCACTGATGAGTGGCGCTGTCACTGGACAGTGACACTTGCGGACGAGCCGGGTGCGTGGGCGAGAGACGAGGGTGCAACCGTCGACGGGCACGACGAACTGGAGCGTGCCGGCGACAAGCCGATGCGCGCGGCGAAGTGTACGGTGTCACCGACATGTGCCACTGGTCAGTGACACCTCAACCCGCATTTCGCGGTGGAATCGCAGTTCGACGGCGCATGCCGACGCGGCACGCCGCTTGCAATCCCGGTCGCCGTCGTCCGCAGGATGGCCCCGCCCCGACCGGCCGGCGGGAGCGGGACCGCGAACGCGAGACGGCGAAAGGAACGGAGATGGCAAACCTTGCGCGGAAGGGCATGCTCGTCCTCACGCTCGTCGTGCCGTTGTCCGGGTGCACGGCCCTCCGGATGATCGGGGGACTCAGCCACATCGAGGACTTCCGGAGCCGCGACGTCCTCACGCTGCCGGAATCGCGGCCCGACCTCGTCGACATCGTCGCCGAGACGGGGAAGTCGCTCGGCCTGCGCGTGTCGGCGATCGACCGGGAAGGAGGGACGGTCATGCTCACCGCGTCCTCGTCGGTCGTGAGTGAGATCGTGATCTGCAAGTTCAACCGGGCGGACTACGCCTTCCAGGTGATGGAGGGCGGGCGCAGGCTGGAGATCCGGATCACGGCCTGGGGGAACCTGGGAAGCGGGGGGCAGGACGAAGCCGACCGGATGATGGCGGAGTTCAAGGTGGCGCTGGCGAAGCGGCTGGATACACGATTCGGAACGAAGTGAGAAAGGAGAATGACATGTCGAGGAATCGCGTGCCCGAGAGATTCAATGAGCTGATGAATCTGCTGTCGGGGATGGTCCACGGTCTGGAGGCGGGGGTGAAGAGCGATCCGGCGATGAGGTCCTACCAGACGGCCCTCTTGAGGGCGCTGAACGTCCTGACGGACGCCAACGCCCGGCAGGAGGTCCTGAAGGTTGATCTCCACAAGGCGACCAAGGTGATTGACGGGGAACTGGCGGCCGTCCAACCGATGATCGCCAACTTCATCAGCTACCTGGAGAGCAAGTTCGGAAAGCGCTCGGCGGAACTCCAGGCGTACGGGATCATGCCTCGCCGGAAGGGAAGCCAACGGCCGCAGGAAGAGGGGCAGGCGCCCCAGGCGGCCGTCGCGCCGGTCGTGTTGTAGCTGCATCCGCAGCCTGGCCCGGATCGGGGATCGCCGGTCCGGGCCGGGCGGCCCCCATGACCCGTACATCCGGATGGCTGCCCCGTACATCCGAAGTCGCTTCCCGGATGCACGGGGAAGCAGTCCGTGCATCCGGATTCGTCCGCCGTGCATCCGTCCCCGGGATCCGTACATCCGGATCCGGTCCCCGTACGTACGGGAGACGAGTCCATACATCCGGATTCGTCGGACGTGCATCCGGCGGTCGGATCCGGAGTTCCGGGGTCAGCCGCCGGGATTCCGGTTCGGCGGGCCCCGCGGATTCCCCGGCGAAAGCGGGCCGGGGAGGTTAGAATGGTGCCGGAGGAACGTACGTGACCGGGAGCAACAACCTCCTCATCGGACAGATTGCCCTGGACATGAAGCTCGTCACGCCCGAGCAGGTCCGCGAGGTCCTCAAGGAACAGCCGCGCCTGATCGGCGCCGCCCTCGTCGCGAAGGGCTACATCACCGACGAGCAGCTCGTCACGCTCATCGAGGAGCAGCGTCGCCGCCTCGACGAGCCGGTGGACTACGCCGGAGTCCGCAAGGACGACATGCTCTTCGGGCGGCTCCTCGTCAAGCGGGGCCATGTCGGGGAGGAGTTCCTGAACCTGGCGCTCCGCCGGCAGCAGGAGCTGGCGGAGTCGGGGCTGATCAAGCGCCTCGGGGAGATCCTCGTGGCGGTGGGGGCGGTGACGGCGGAGACGGTGCGCGCGACGCTGGCGATGCAGAACAAGACCCTCATGGCGTGCCCTTCGTGCGGGACCCGCTTCAACGTCATCGGGGAGCCGGGGCCGTGCGAGAAGTGCGGCGTGGGCCTCGTCCCGGAGTCCGGCGACGTGCGCGCCGACAAGACGGCGAGGTGGACGGATCCGCCGAAAGGGGAGTGACCGGCCTACTCCTTGCCCAGCCGGTTCCGGACTCTCCTGAGGGCCGCCTCCGCCGCGGGCCGGAACCGCCAGTCCTTCGGCGCCAGCCGCAGCATCTCCAGGCAGTCGCGCTCCGCCAGCTTCAAGTACTCGACCGCGCGGCCGGGCTCCTCGGTCGCGAGTTCCTCGTACGCTTCCACCCGCGTTCCGAGGGCCTCGAGGAAGCGAGGGTTGATTTCGAGCGCGCGCGTGCAGTCGCGGATCGCCAGGTCGTGGCGGCAAAGAAAGTGATTGGCGATGGCGCGTTCGTTGTACGCCTCCGCGAACTTCTCGTTCAGGGAAATCGCGCGGCTGAAGTCCTCGATGGCCGGTTCGTACTCTCTCGCCGCCTTCCGGACGGAGCCGCGCGCGAAGTAGGCCTCGGGGAGATCCGGAGACAGCGCGATCGCCCACTCGCAGTCCGCGAGCGCGCCGTTCAGGTTCCCGAGGGAAAGCCGCACGGAGGAGCGGACGGCGTGCGCCAGGGCGTTCCGGGGCTGAAGGCGGATCGCCTGGGTCAGATCCTTCTCGGCGCCCGCGAAGTCCGCCCCGGCGCGCCGCACCGCGGCGCGGTTGTACCACGCATCGAAGAGTCCCGGACACGCCTTCAGCGCCGCGGTGAGGTCCGCGTCCGCCTCCCGCAGTTCGCCCATCCCGTACCGGACCGCCCCGCGGTTGGCGAGGGCGGAGTAGAGCCGCGGATTCCGGTCGAGCGCCCGGGTGAAGTCCAGGATGGCGGCCTTCCCGTCGCGCAGCGACTCCGGTCCGTTCCCGCGAACGTACCCGCGCACGAAGTAGAGGTCCGCCAGATGCTTCCCGATCGGCTCGGCTTCGTCGCAGAGGCGGAGCGCAAGGGCCCAGTCGCCCCGGAGGACCGCGACGCGCGCGCGGCCGATCATGGCGTGCTCGTTGTCCGGCTCGACCGCCTGCGCCGCTTCGAATTCCGCCCGGGCCTCCTCGTGCCGCCCGGAATAGTCCATGAGGATCATGCCGATCCGGTATCGCGCCATCCCGAGACCCGGGTTCAGCCGGGCCGCGCGCCGGTAGGCTTCGAGCGCGGCCTTGTGTTCGCCGAGCTTCTCGTGCAATTCGCCCTTGCGCATCCACGCGTCCCAGGAGGCGGCGTGCCGGGAAAGCCCCTCGTCGAGCAGCTCCACGCCGCGGCGCCAGCCCTCGACGTCGTCGGGCAGCGCTTCGAGCCGTTTTCGGAGCGGTCCGAAGACCCGGTCTTCCTCGATCCGGGCATCCGCGCGCGCCCTTCCCGCGGCGATCTTGTCCTCGCAGAGCCGGTAGATCGACTCGTCGATGGCGATCCTCGCCCGGGCGCGGTCGAGGAGCTTCCGGGCGTCCTCGTAGCGGCCCTGATCCGCGAGCGCGCGCGCCTCCCGTTCCCATCCTCGCGCTTCGCGGCGGAGGAGCGTCACGTAACCGGCCGCCGCGAGCAGGGCGAGGAGGACCGCGGTGGAGGCGATGACCGCGGCCTTGCGCTTCGCCGTGTATCTCCGGAGACGGTAGAAGACGGACGGAGGATAGGCATGGATGGCCGCGCCCTCGAGCCATCGGGCCAGGTCGTCGGCGAGCTCCCGGGCGCTCGCGTAGCGGCGCGAGCGGTCCTTCTCCAGACATTTCAGGACGATCGTCTCGAGGTCGCGCGGGATGCTCGGGTCGAGCCGCCGGGGCTCCGCGGGTTCCTCCTCGACGATCTTCTTGAGCAGGGAGACGGGGTCCGGCGCGCGGAACGGCGGACGGCCCGCCAGCAGCTCGAAGAGCGTGGCGCCCAGCCCGTAGACGTCGGTGCGGCGGTCCAGGTCGCGCTCGCCCGTCGCCTGTTCGGGGGCCATGTACGCCGGCGTTCCCACCACCATCCCCGAGACGGAGATCCTGGACTGGTCCTCGACCTGCTTGGCGAGCCCGAAGTCCATCACGTAGACGCGGCGGGTCGCCCCCTCGACCATGAGGTTGTCGGGCTTGAGGTCGCGATGGACGATCCCCTGTTCGTTCGCGAAGTGGACCGCGAGGGCGGCGTCGCGGATCATGGAGACGAGGAGCTTCCGGTCTTTCCGCGGCCACGCGGCGAGCGTGCGCCCGTCCACGAACTGCATGGCGATGAACAGGCGTCCCTCCGACTCGCCCACGTCGTGGATCGACGCGATGTTCGGATGATTGAGCCGGGCGGCGGTCTGCGCCTCGCGCTGGAAGCGCGCGACCTCTCCGGCGGCGTCGCTCTTCAGGAACTTGAGGGCGACCCAGCGCCCGAGTTGCGTGTCCCAGCCCTTCCAGACCTCTCCCATGCCGCCGCTGCCCAGGCGCTTCGTGCGGACGTACTTGCCGACGACGTTGGCGGGGAGTTCGCGCGCGGCCCCGACCTCCGCGGGGAGAGTCACGCGCGACGCCGTCGACGGGGACGCGGACTGGAGCCTGCGAAGGTCTTCCGAATCGAGGTGGCCGCGCTTGACGAGGAGCTGGAGGAGGTCCGGCGCGGCGAGGCCGCGGGCCAGGAGATCGGCCTGATGGCGGAGGCAATCCTGAATCTGCTCCGGGCTGACGAGCCCCTGCTCGACCAGCCGGCCGGCCAGGGACAGGTCGCCGCGGGAGAAACTCTCCGGCATTCGGAAGGGAATTGTACCGGATATGCGTCGGAGGGAGACAGTCTTGCCTTGCCCTTGACGCGCGGCGGTCGCGCTCGTTTCGGCCTGCCGGAAGCGGTTCCACCGGCTGTCCAAACGCCCTGCTTCCCGCGGTTCTCCGGAGAGAAACGGAGGACTTGTGAAGGACCTTGACCGCGAGCGCCGGAACTGCCGGAGGCGCCTGGTGCTGGGTGGCGCCTGCTTCCTGGCCGGCGCGTCCTTGGCCCTCGCGCCATGGGTGATCGGGTCGGGGTGGTGCGTCTGGATCTACTTGGCCGTCCTCGTACCGGTGCTCGCGGGCGGAGCCTGCGCCGGACCGGCCTCGATGCGGCTTCGGGAGATCGCGCTGCAGCAGGAGATGGAACGGCGCCGACGATGAGCGTGACCCATCCCGGGTGCCGCGGACCCGCGGCATCACCCCCTGAACCCTTCCGCGTCGATCCCGTGCTTCGTCACGAGCCGGTGGAGGAACGCGCGGTGCATCCCCGCCCGGCGCGCCGCCTCCGCGACGTTGCCTTGCGCCGCCGACAGCGCCTGCCGCACGAAGGCGACCTCGAGCCGGTCCGCCGCGTCCTTCGTCGCGCGCCGCTTCATCTCCTCCAGTTCTTCCGCCGTCCGCGGGACGGCGAAGCCGGGCGGCGGCGCCCCTCCCGTCAGCTCCCGCGGCAGGTCTCCCGGCCGCAGCACCGACTCCGCCGACATCGCGATCGCCCGCAGGAGGATGTTCTCCAGCTCCCGCACGTTGCCCGGGAAGGAGTAGCGCTTCAGGACCTCGACCGCCTCGGGGTCCGGCCGCATCCCGTCACGCTTCAGCTCCTTCGAGAACTTCGCGCAGAAGTGCTCGACGAGCGCGGGGACGTCCTCGGGATGCTCGCGCAGCGGCGGCACGTGGACGCGGAAGACGTCGAGGCGGTAATAGAGGTCCTCGCGGAAGCGCTTCCGCCGCACCTCCTCCGTCAGGTCGCGGTTCGTGGCCGCCACGACGCGCCCGTCCACGTGGATCGGCTCGTCGCTCCCGACGCGCTGGATCTCGCCGAACTGCAGCGCGCGGAGGAGCTTCGCCTGGACCTCGACGGGGATCTCGCCGACCTCGTCGAGGAAGACGGTGCCGCGGTGGGCGGACTCGAACGTCCCGCGCCGGTCGCCGGCGGCGCCGGTGAAGGCGCCCTTCGCGTGGCCGAAGAGCTCGCTCTCGATGAGGGAGGGCGGGACGGCCGCGCAGTTGAGGACGACGAAGGGATGGCGCCGGCGCGCGCTGTTGGCGTGCACCGCGCGGGCCAGCAGCTCCTTGCCCGTCCCGCTCTCGCCGGTGACGAGGACGGGCGCGTCGGTCTCGGCGGCGCGGGCGACGATCCGCAGGACCTCCATGAGCTTCGGGCCGCTCCCGACGATCGCGGAGAAGTCGTACTTTCGGCGCAGCTCCGCGACCGCGCGGTCCAGCTCCTCCTGCCGCGCGCGGAGCTCGCCGCGGCGGCGGACCATGGCGGCCGAGGCCGCGACCTCCGCGGCCACCGCGCCGGCGAGCGCGACGAGGAGACGCTCCTCGCCGGGCCCGGCGCCGGGCACCCACACGGCCCCGACGGTGCGGCCGTCGCGGAGGATCGGCACCGCCTTCTCGATTTCGGCGTCCGGACCGGAGGAGATCCAGCCCCCGGCGGGATCGGGGACCGCGAAGAGCGCGGGGCCGGCGCCCACCGCCGCGGCGATGAGCTCGGCGGCGAGGGCGAGCTGGAGCTTGAGGTCCAGCTCGCGCGCGAAGAGGGCGCGAATCGTCGCGGCGAGGGCGCGGCCTTCGCGCGACGCGAGGTCGCGTTCCGGGGGTTCCGTCTCCTGGGCCGCGCCGGAGGGGTCGTAGACGCCTCCGCCCGCGGCGCGCGCGCGGACGAAGGCGTCCTCGAGGGCCATGAGGAGCGCCTCGACATCGACCGCGTCCTCGGGGACCGAGGCGATGCCGAAGCTGCCGGGCCGGGCGTCGTGGATCCGGCGCGCGATGCCGGCCGCCTCGGCGCGTCGCGTCTCGGGGAGGAGGATGTGGAACGCCGGCGCGCCCTCGGCGCGGGCCAGGAGGTCGCCCGGTCTCAGGTGGCGACGGACCTCGCGCGCGAGCGCGGCGGGGTCGGAGCCGCCGACGACGAAAGCGGCGCGCACGACGGCGAAGGGGCGGCCCGTCCGTCCGGCGCGCGCGACCTCCTCGTTGAGGCGCGCGAGGAAGGTCCGGTGCGTGGGAAGGCCGGTGACGGGATCGGTCGGCTGCACGGCGCGGAGGGAGGCGACGTCGAGGGCGAGGGCGGAGAGGTCCGCGATGCGGGTGAGCGTCCCGGCAGCCTCCGGAGCGAGTTTCCCCGGGGAGTCCCCGTACAGGACGAGGGCGCCCGCCGCGCGGCCCCGCGGCAGCAGGGGCGCGACGCCGAGCCGGCGGAGGCGCAGTCCGCTCCGCTGCGCCGCGTCGCGGAAGCGGGCGTCCTTCGCCGCGTCCTCCGTCCAGACGAGGCGGCCTGCGGAGAGGAGCGGCCTCAGCGCATCGATCTCCTCGTCCCGCGCGAACGGGGCCGGCGCGCCGCGCGCGGCGCGCTCGATCGGTTCCGGGTTCTCCGCCGTCCACGTAACGACGAGAGCGCGCGCGCATCCGGTCGTCGCGATCGCCTGGTCGAGCAGCTCGCCGAGCAGCTCGACGAGGTCGAAGTCGGAGTTGATCTGGCGGATGGAGTCGGCGAGGAGGTCGACCGGATCGGGCATCTCAACGGCCGTTGCGGAGTTGCCGGACCGAAACCACGCGGGGAAGCTCGAAGAAGTCGAAGCCCTCATTGGTGACCACCAGCGCCATCCCGCCGGCGACGCCGATCTGCTCCGGATGTCGGACGAGGAAGCTCTCCCCGGATTCCAGCGTGATGCGCACCGCCCGAAAGGGCGACCGGAAGACGAACTTGCGGAAGTCCTCGCCGGTCATGATCTCATTGTACCCCGCACGGCGCGGCCGCGTCAATCCGCCGTGGTCTTCGCCGCGCGCGTCCAGAGCCGCTCGTCGGCCTCCACGATCGTGCCGGACTTGAGCAGGACGTTGCCGCGCTCGAGGTGGTTGCCGTCGCGGTCCGCGGCGATGGGGTCGTCGGGGCCGAGCGCGCGGTAGCTCGCCGCGGGCCCGCGGTAGTCGCTGCCGGTCGGGCGGTCGAGGACCGGGCAGGCGAGGTCGCGCCGGTCGAAGGGGATCCTGGCGCCGGGCCAGTCGTCGGAGCGCTCCCAGAAGGCGCGGCCCTTCGGCGCGTGGTCCCATTCCCTGGCGGTCGCCGGCGCGGCCGCGGCGAGCGCGTTGTGCATCCGCATGAGATGGAAGCGGCACTCGTCGCGCCGGTCGCGGCGGCGCGTGGAGAGGAAGAGGACGACCGCGAGGGCCGCGACGAGGACGACCGCGCCGGCGATGAGGGACGCGTGGAGCCAGCCTTTCACGCCGGGATTGTAGCGGCGCCGTCCGGGGCGATCAACGGTCGCGCCGGGGAAGAGCCCGCTCCTGGAGCATCTCGATCAGGTCGAGCAGGTCGTACTTCCCCCAGTGCGGCGTGCCGCCGGGCTCGAAGTCGAGCAGCTTTGCGGGATCGGTGATGAGGAGCTTCAGGAACATGACCGCGCCGGAGAGGAGGTCGCCCTCCGCCTTGACGCCGGGGCCGAAGCCGTAGTCGGCCGTCGGCACGCGGGGGACCCGCACGTCGGCCGCTCGCGAGTCGTGCGCCGGCCGGGGCGGACGCTCCCACAGCCGCGCCGGCGGGATCGTGCAGCCGGCGAGGAGCAGGAGCCCGCACGCGCGCATCCGCGAGCAACTATGCCGCCACTCCAAAAGTTGACAGGCAGCTTTTGGTGCTCGGTCGTTCTTATTGCGGGCGCCTACTTCTCCGCCTTCGCGAACGACTCGTACTCCTTCACGCTCTTCGGGTCGATGCTCGCCTTCTTGCAGCTTTCCAGGATCGCGCGCTGGAGGACGACGTCGGTCTGGAAGTCGAAGTAGAGCGGCTTGCCCGCCTCGTCCTGGACGCGCCGGCGCACGTACTCGCGCAGCACCTCGCGCACCTCGTCCTTGGAGGCGCGCGTCTTGAGCGAGTCGTAGAGCGCGTCGAAGCCGGGGTAGCGCGCGCAGTCGTTCCCGTCGGACTCGGCGAGCTTCTTGAAGAGGTCGCGGTCCTTGTCGTAGTGCTCCTTGAGGTAGCCGTCGAGCAGGTCGCCGGAGCGGAGGCGCTCGAACTCCGCCTCCTTCCAGAGGTCGCGCTCGGGGGCGGCGGCCTTGATGTCCGGCTCGATCCCGCTCTCCTTGTGGGTGTCCTTCTCGACGGACTGGCCCTTGGGGAGGAACCACTTGGCGATCGTGACGCGGACCGCGGTCTTCTCGTCGGTGGTCTTGAGGTACTTGAGGTCCTGGACGCTCCCCTTGCCGTAGGTCTTCTCGCCGATGAGGACGGCGCGGCCGTGGTCCCGCAGGGCGCCGGCGAGGATCTCGCTCGCGGAGGCGCTCCCGTCGTCCACGAGCATGAAGACCGGCGCGTCGGTGATCTTGTTCCCGTCCGCCGTGCGCTTGTCGCGCTCCTCGCCGCGGGAGCGGGTCGAGACGACGACCTGGCCGCGCTCCAGGAAGTAGCTCGCGATCTTGATCGCGGTCTTCAGGTACCCGCCTGAGTTCCCGCGCAGGTCGAAGACCAGCGCCTTCATCCCCTGGTCCTTCAGCTCGCGGACGGCGTTCTCGACGAGGTCGATGTCCTGCTCGCCGAACGTGGTGAGTTTGACGTAGCCGATCCGGCCGGGCAGCATGCGATGCTGCGTTGTCTCGAGCTGGATCTCCTCGCGGGCGATGGAGTACTCGCGCTCCTTCTGCCAGCCGCGGCGGAGGACCTTGAACGTGACCTTCGTACCGGGTTGGCCGCGGAGGCGCCGCACGAGTTCGTCCACCTCGCGGTTCGCGGTGGACTCGCCTTCGATCTCGACGATCATGTCGTTGGAGCGGAGGCCGTTGCGGTAGGCGGGACCGGAGTAGATGGGCTCGGTGATCGTGAGCCAGGAGTTGCCGGACTTGTCCTTGCGCATCGCGACGCGGGCCCCGATGCCGCCGTACTTGCCGCCCAGCTCCTCCTTCTTCAGGATCTCGATCGTCTTCTCGTCGTAGTAGGACGTGTACGGGTCGAGGCTGCCGCAGATCCCGCGCGCGGCGGATTCGATCAACTTCGCCTCGTCGATCTTCGCGGGGTCGTGGTAGTTCGCCTTGAGCGCCTCGATCACCTCGTCGAGGAGCCGGTAGTCGTACTTCGCGCCGCTGGTCTTGTTCGCGAGCTCGCGTTCGAGCTGGTCGGTGAGCTCGCAGAGCTTGAGGTAGGCGCGGGCGAGGCGGCCGCGCTCGCCGGGCTCCTTCTCCAGCTCCTTGAGATGCGCCTTGATGCCCGAGAAGGCGCCCATCTCGGCGAGGGCG
>JACPRC010000196.1 GCA_016190175.1 Planctomycetota bacterium | reverse complement strand
GAGCTGGGTTCAGACCGGCGTGAGCCAGGTCGGTCCCTATCTGTGGTGGGCGGAGGAGATTTGAGAGGACCTGCTCTTAGTACGAGAGGATCAGAGTGGACGTCCCTCTGGCGTGGCTGTTGTCATGCTCATGGCAATCGCAGCGTAACTATGGACGGACGAGATAACCGCTGAAAGCATCTAAGCGGGAAGCTCACCTCGAGATTAGATCTCCCCGAAGGCCACTCGAAGACTACGAGTTTGATAGGCCGGGTGTGCAAGGACCGTGAGGTCCTCAGCTTACCGGTACTAATCGGCCGTTCGGCTTGATTCCGCACTTATGGTGTTTCCCTGTGGTGAGCGAGCCCGCCGCGAGGCGGGCGAGTCGAACCACCGGTAGCCAAAACCGTATCCGCGGGCGCTGGACGAGCACACCGCTTCGCCCTTCGACCTTTCCTCCGTCACCGGGCGCCTCTTGCCTCACGCACAGGAACGACGATATGGTCACGCGTCTCCTCGGTCGCAAGCTCGGCATGACCCGCATCTACAGCGACAAGGGCCGCTGTTATCCCTGCACCGTCATCGAAGCCGGCCCCTGCACGGTGCTCCAGGTCAAGACGAAGGACGGCGACGGCTACGACGCCCTCCAGATCGGCTTCGGCGCCCGCCGGGCCAAGAACGTGCCGCGCGCCCAACTCGGCCACATGGTGCCGAAGCAGGAGAACCAGAAACCCGAGGAGCGCAAGAAGCAGCTCGCGCATCACCTCAAGGACATGAAGTACGCTCCGGAGATCGTCCGCGAGATCCCGTGGGACGGCAAGGAGGCCGTCAAGGTCGGCGACACGCTGAACGTCTCCGTCTTCGAGACGCAGAAGCGCGTCGACATCGTCGGCACGTCGAAGGGCCGCGGCTTCATGGGCGTCGTCCGCCGCCACGGCTTCCACGGTCTGCCCGCGACGCACGGCCAGTCGGACCGCGAACGCGCGCCGGGATCCCTCGGCCGGCAGCATTCGATCTCCCAGGGCGTCTATCCCGGCAAGAAGATGGCCGGCCACTGGGGCGTCGAGCAGGTCACGATGAAGAACATCGAGGTCGTCAAGGTCATCAAGGAGAAGAACCTCCTGTTCGTCCACGGCGCGGTCCCGGGGCCGATGGGCGGGCACGTCCTCGTCAAGGAGGCGCACTGGGTGCCGCCGAAGCCGCCGACCGTCACGTCGAAGAAGCAGCACGGCAAGGTGGGGGCGAAGAAGTAGTTCGACTCGTCCCGCGAAGCGCTGCGCGCTGCGCGGGGACTCGCTCACTACAAGTAGCCGGCGTCAGATCTCCCAGTAGTCGGTGACGTGGATCCCGCCCGAGATCGGCAGGTATTCCACCACCCCCGCAAAGACGGTCGACAGCAGTTCCGACCGGCCGCGCTCGCTGCCCAGGCCGCCGCCGAACCAGTGCTCCTTCCCCTCGTGCGTGAACCGCAGGTACGCCTCGAAACTGTTCGTCCGTGCCTCCTCGAAGGTGTATTCGTCCCCCTCCTCCATCACCCTGCCGACAAGCGCGTATTCGTAGGGCTTGGGCTTGGGGCCGTAGGGCCCGGTTTTCCCGTGGTCCTGGATCACCGGCTCCGAGGGGTCGTGCCCGTCCCGGACGTCCGCCGTCACGTACTGGATGTCCGCGCCCGGGATCCCGACCTGGTGCAGGACGCCGTAGGTGAAGTGCACCATCGCCTGGCACTCGGCGCCGAAGTCCGCGAGCGGCTTGAGCTTCTTGTCAGGCCCGTACTTGATGGACTTCGCCAGCCGCCACGCGCCGCTTTTCTTCCAAGTGTAACGGGGGAACCCGTTCGTCTCCAGCGCCACCCGGAGCTCCGGATGGTCCTCGAGGAGCCGCTTGTCCGACGCGGACAGCATGTCGAAGTCGAGACGATACCCGGGGAACCTCTCGAAGAGACTCCACCGGACGATCTCCAGCGGATCCTTCTTCCCGGACGAGGCCACCCACTCGACGGCGTGGCGCATCCGCTTCACGGTGATCCCGTCCTCCCGCTCCGCCTGCGCGTCGATGGGCGTACCGTACGTGACGTAGATCCGATGCGGTCCCGAGGTGCCGCAGGCAACGTCGCCCTCCGCCGTCCCCTCGAGGCGCCATTCGATCCGGAGCAGGACGCTCTGGACCTTGTCCGGCAGCGGCTCCTCCGACGTCATCCGCACGGCCTGACCCGAGGCGAGCGTGACGTTCTCCTTCCGGAACGAGACAAACGCGCCGCCCATGCCGACGAGGGTTCCCGTGAGCGATCCGGAGTCGACCTGGAAGGTCGCGTCGATCTCGAGATGCCGGTTCTTCGTGTGCGAGATCCGCCCCATCTCCCTGCCGCGTTCCCATTCCGGTTCCGGCACCGGGTCGCCCTCGTTGAAGAAGTTGCCGCGCCTGTCCTTCATCAGGCCGTGGTCGGACACGAACTTCACCGCCACGACCTCGACCTTGATCGGGAGCTCATCCTCCGCCGATTCCCCTCCCGCGCTCCCCGGTCGTCTTGGCCGATCGGGCTCCAGAAGCGGGACCGCCTTCGCCGCCATCGCCGGCGACCCCGGCCCCTTGTCGATCTTCGTCGGCTTCCCGTCCAGCGTCACCGTCCCGCCCGTCGCCGTCACCCCCGCCGCGTCGATCACGACGCTGTGGCCGCCGCACTTCAGCGTCACCCCGCTCTCCGCTTCGATGACCACCTGCGCGCCCTTGAGGTAGACAGGTCCCTTCACCTGCTCCGATCGCGATCCCGCGACTTCCTCCACCACGCTCCCCGCGACCCTCGTCGACCGCGTACCCTTGATCTCCCTGATCCCGTTTCCGAGGATCGTCTCGTGGAGATCGCCCACCACCTTCACGAACCTCTTCCCCTCCACCGTCTCGTGCGCGTACCCCCTCACCAACGCCACCTCGTCCTTCCCCACCACCACCGTCCGGTTGTTCGCGATTTGCTCCCTCGCATCGTTCCGCACGATCAACTCCCAGTCCCGCTCCGCCGTCACCCGGATCACCTCCGCTCCCTTCACGTCCTCGATCCGGATCTCGTTGCGCCCGGCCGTGCGGATCACGCTCTGCGTCTGGTTCTCGTCGACAACCGGGCTCCTCGTCTCCGGGTTCGTCGCCGCCCCCGCAATCACCGGACGGTCCACGTCCCCGTTCACGTGCGTCAGCACCACCTCCGTCCCCTTGTGCAGCGGGAAATGAATCCCGTACCCCGCCCCCCCGTACGGCTCCATCTTCCTCACCCACCGCGACGCCGTCCCTCCTCCCCTCCCCGACGCGTCCAGCGGCAACTGCACCTTGTACCGCCCCTCCCCGTCCAGCTCCGCATACTCGCCGTCGCCTGCGGCATCGATCCGCGCGTTCCACGTCTCCCCTTTCGGCCACGGCGTCCTCCGCTCCGGACGGAACGCCTCCTCCGCCGGAATCGCCGTGAACTCGTTCCCGTACCTCGCCACCGGCGCCGCCGGACTTCCCAGCGCCAACGACTGCGTCGCGTCGTGCCTGACCTCCACGACGACGTATCTCTCGTCGAACCGGTAGTGTCCCGTCAGCCGGAACACCCTCCCCGCCCTCAGCCCCTTCGCGTCGCTTCTCCCCGCGAACATCCTCCCCCGACACCTCCGCTCCTCCGCCCGGATCCGCGCCAGCCTCCTTCCCTCCTCCACATCCTTGTAGTGCTCCCCGTATTCGTACACCGTCCCCGCCCCCTCCTCCGACACCGTCTCCCTCACCTCCAGCCCCGCCGACGGCGTCCTCCAGTTGTACTCCCGCAGCACCACCTCCCGCGGCAGCAGGCTCGTCCGGCATGCGATCTCCCTCACCCGCCCCGGCCGGAACCAGTCCTCCTCGCCCGCCATCGGCCGGTACGGCAGTTCCTCCCCTCCTTCGTAGCCTTCGGGCGAGTCCGCGAACACCACCCGCTCCCGCTCCTCCTCCTGCCGGAAGAAGTAGAAGATCCCCTCGTGCTCCAGCCACCGCGACACGAACGCCAGGTCCGTCTCCCGATGCTGAACCACGTATTCCTTCTTCCCGTACGCCCCCGAAAGCCGGAACTCCCGGTCCTCCTCCGTCAGCCCGTTCTCCCGCAGCACTTCCTCCACGATCTCGGGGATCGTCTTGTCCACGAAGATCCGGCTGTGCACGGCCAGCGAGAGGCGCCAGAGACGCGGCACCAGCGTCGCGCGATAGACCACCCATCCCGCCGCGCTCTCCCGCTGCTCGAACGACGCGACCGTCCCGTGCGTCACGCGGGTGCGGATGCCCCGGCGTCGATCCACGAGATCCACGCCCTCCTTCATCGCCAGCCGCGCGGGCGCGCGCATGAGCTCCGCCGCGTCCATGTCCGGCCGGGTCGAAACGAGATCGAGGTGGAAACGGTACGGATGCGACAGGCGCTCCTCGCCGACCACGCCCGAGACGAGCAGCGTGTTGCGCGCCAGCGCCGGCGTGTCGAACCGCAAGACGCGGCCGCGGAGGGTGCTGGATAGAAGGACCATCTTCCGGCGCTCCTTATAGCATGAGGTCCTCGCCGTTCACAATGCCGATCGCGCCTCTTCGGCGGGCGAAATTGCGGTCGGCGCGGGAGTGCGTGCGATGTGGTACTATCCATCCATGCGACCCGGCAACGACGATCTGGCCTCGGCGATTCGCGCCGATCTCGCGCGGGGCCTCATCGCGAAGGCGAAACAGTATCCCTGGTATGGATGGAGCCTGAAGAACCGTCGCGCGCCCACGTCGGGCGAGGTCTACGACGCCGTGTACGACGCCATCGAGGTGACCGTCAGCGCGGACGGGAAGATCCGCACGGTGCTGCACGTCCCGGGCAGGAGTGCCTTCGACGAGATCCTGGATGAGATCCTGTCAGAAGCCGCAGGCGAGGCGTTCAAGCGGGTGGTCGAACGGTTGGTCAGCCGCATCAGCGAGTACGCGGCCAGGATCGTGGGCATCGTCCTCGACATACTGGTGAACCCCGCAGACCTCGGCGGGGACGACGTCACGCGCTACTCGCCGGCGGAGATCGTGTTCACCATCGCGAGCTACCTCAACTGGAATCCACCGCCGATCCCGACCATTGGGCCCGCCCGGTGAGGATGCTCCGGCGCTTCGAGCCGGAGCCGCGGAAAGAGACGCGGATTGCGTCGGGCGGACCGCGCTGCTATAACCGCGACATGGCGGGCATCCGGACGTGCGTAGCTTGCGGCGAGATCTTCGTCGGCCCCGTGTGTCCCCATTGCGACGCGCGCAAGGCCCGTCCTTCTCCGGCCCCCGTCGCGATCCGCGGATTCGAGATCCTCGAACCGCTGGGCGGCGGCATGGCCGACGTCTTCAAGGCGCGCCAGGCGCAGACCGGACGCCTCGTGGCGCTCAAGGTGCTCCGCCCGTCGTGGGATCCCGAGTTCTCGGTCCGCTTCGAGCGGGAGGCGCGGACGCTTGCATCGCTCTCTCACCCGAGCATCGTCGCGTGCGTCGATTTCGGCGAGTGCGCCGGGGCGTTCTTCCTCGCGACCGAATTCGTCGACGGCTCCACGCTCCGGGAGATCCTGAAAGCGGGCCGCATGCCGCCGGGCGCGGCGGTCACGCTGATGGCGCAGGTGCTCGACGCACTCGCGTTCGCCCATTCGCACGGGGTCATCCACCGCGACGTCAAGCCCGAGAACATCCTCGTCGACCGCGGAGGCCGCGTCAAGGTCGCGGACTTCGGGCTGGCGAAGGCCGCGGGGCCGGGAATCCTGGCGACCTCGACGGGCGAGGTGCTCGGGACGACGCAGTACATGTCGCCGGAGCAGGGGCTGGACCCGCGGTCCGTGGACCCCCGGGCCGACCTCTTCTCGGTGGGCGTCGTGCTGTACGAGCTGCTCACGGGCGAGCGCCCCGAGTTCCCGCCCGAGCCGCCGTCGGCGAAGGCAAGGGTTCCCCGGCGGCTCGATCCCGCCGTCCTTCAGGCGCTGGCGCGGGACCCGGCGGCGCGATGGCCGGACGCGGAGGCGTTCAAGGAGGCGCTGACGCGGGCTACGCAACCCTACCCGCCCACTCCCGAATGATGTATCCTCTCGTGTCTCCATGACCGCGAAGCGCCGGGGACGGTGGTGGATGCTGGGAGTCGTGATCCTCCTCGCCGGCGGCGTCGTCGCCCTCGTCCTCACGAACGGCAAGAAGCCGGTCCGCGTCCAGATCGTCCGCGCGCAGTACGGGCGCGTCGAGGAGATCGTCACCGCGAACTCCGTCGGCACCGTCGAGGCGCAGATGACCGCGACCGTCTCGGCGGAGATCAGCGGCAAGGTCGTGAAGATCGCGGTGCGTCCCGGGACGGCGGAAGGGAGCCGCGCCACGACCGACGCCCCCGTCATCTGCATCGACCCCGAGGACATCCTCGCGGAGGAGCGGGTCACCCTCTCGGACATCGCGACGCAGGAACTGCGCTCGAAGCAGGCCGAGCTGCGCCGCGAGAAGCTCCAGCAGGAGTACGAGCGCCTCAGCCGCACCGACGAAGCGCAGCAGAAGCTCGACCAGTTGAAGAAGGAGATCGAGATCGCCCGCACGGACGAGCAGATCGCCGTCTCCTCGATTCGGACGCTCCAGGCCCAGCTCGAGGTCATCAAGCGCAAGAAGACGAAGACGCACGTCCCCGCGCCGTTCAAGGGGATCGTGTCGAAGCTGCACGTCGAGCTCGGGGAACTCGTCACGCCCGGGAAACCGCTTTTCACGGTCCTCAGCGACGGCTCGCTCCTGGTCCGCGCGCCTCTCGACGAGGTCGACAAGGCGCGCGTCACGCGGGACAAGCGCGGCCGGGTGACGTTCGACGGCTACAAGCAGCGCTTCGAGGGCTCGATCCGCGAGATCCAGGACACGGCCTCGACGGACCAGAAGAACAACCGGACGATCGACATCAAGATCCTGCTCGACTCGATGCCGGAGACGATCTGTACGGGGATGTCGGCGCACGTCGAGATCGTCGTGGCCTCGAAGGACCGCGGCCTGTTCCTCCCCACGCATCTCGTACACGAGGAGCGCGGGGGCGGCGCGAGGTTCGTCCTCGTCGCGCAGGACGGGCGCGCGCGCAAGCGCCCGGTGAAGACGGGGTTGTCGAACTGGGAGACGACGGAGATTCTCGACGGGATCACCGAGAACGACGCGGTGGTCAACCCGCTCCGGCTCGAGGAGGACCGGACGATCGAGGACGGCACGGCGCTGGAGGTTGTGCCGTGAGGGAAAGAACAAAGAACCAGGAACAAGGAAGAGAGAGGGCGGGGGAAGCGTCCCCCGCACCCCCTCCCCCGTACTTCTCGCGGGGGGAGGAGGGGGCTCGGGCCTTCGCCACGCCGCCCGCCTTCGCTCGCCTCCGGCGAGCTACGGCGTGGTCACGCCGAAGCGCGAAGCGCGGAGGCGGAAAGCGGCCGTCGCTACGGCCGCGCAGGCGGGGGAGACGTCCCCCGGCTCTTCGTTCTTCGTTCTTCGTTCTTCGTTCTTTCGGAGCACGCCCGTGACCGACGAGATCCTACGCCTCGCGGACGTCCGCAAGGTGTACCGCACCGTCGCGGAGGAGGTCCATGCGCTCCGCGGCGTCTCGCTCTCCGTCCGTCGCGGCGAGTTCATCGCCGTCATCGGACCGTCGGGCTCCGGGAAATCGACGCTCCTCAACCTCCTCGGGTGTCTCGACACGCCGACGTCGGGCGAATACCACTTCGAGGGACAGGCGGTCCACACGCTCGGCGACGAGGGGCTCGCCCGCGTCCGCAACTCGCAGATCGGGTTCGTGTTCCAGTCCTTCAACCTGCTGCCCCGCATCTCGGCGCGGAAGAACGTGGAGATGCCGCTCATCTATGCCGGCGTCCCGCGCGCCGAGCGCCGCAGGCGCGCCGAGGAGGCGCTGGCGAAGGTGCGGCTCTCGCACCGCGTGACGCACAGGCCGAGCGAGCTCTCCGGCGGCGAGAAGCAGCGCGTCGCGATCGCGCGCGCCCTCGTCACGCAGCCGTCGATCCTCCTGGCGGACGAGCCGACGGGGAACCTGGACACGAAAGTGGGCGGCGAGATCATCGGGCTCCTCGAGGAGCTGAACCGCGGCGGCGCGACGATCCTCCTCATCACGCACGACCTCCAGATCGCCGCGCGGTGCCGGAGGACGATCGAGATCCGGGACGGCTCCATTGTCCGGGATAGTGCGGCATGAGGATGATAGAACCGAGAACAAGGAACCGAGAAGAGAGAGGGCGGGGGGAGAGCCCCCCGCTCCCCTCCCATCCGATCCTCATGGTCGCGCCGCGGCTGGGGGGGGCATCGGCCCCCTCCTGGCCTGTTTCTTCCCTGGGGGTTGCAGGGGTCCCCCCCTGCCCCCTTTCTTCTTTGTTCTTTGTTCTGTCTTCTTTCATATGAGCATGTGGGAAGGCGTCCTGGACGCGCTGGAGAACATCCTCTCCAACCCGATGCGCGCCTTCCTGACGATGCTCGGCGTCATCATCGGGGTCTTTTCCGTCGTCACGCTCGTCTCGATCGGCGAGGGGGCGAAGAAGTACGTCACGGACCAGTTCGCGGGGCTCGGGACGAACGTCCTCATCATCACGCCGGGGAAGTCGCAGACGAGCGGCGGCCCGCCGATGACGGGGACCGCGGGGACGCGGCCCCTCACGGCCGAGGACACGCGCAACCTCGTCCAGCGGTGCCCGTCGGTCGAGCACGTCTCGCCCGTGATCCTCGGGACGGCCGCGATCAAGTGGGGCAACAAGCTGCGCGACCAGACGATGGTCGTCGGCACGACGTACGAGCACCAGATGATCCGCAACATCTACGCGGACGTCGGGAGCTTCCTGCCGCAGGAGGAGGGCCAGGGGCAGAAGCGCGTCTGCGTCCTGGGGCGCAACGTCGTCAAGGACCTCTTCCCTGCCGGCGACAACCCGCTCGGCGAGTACGTCCGCGTCGGCGGCACGCGCTTCCAGGTGATCGGCCTCATGGAGCGCAAGGGCTACAGCCTCGGCTTCGACATCGACGGGCTCGTGTGGATCCCGCTCAGGGCGGCGGAGCAGATCTTCGACAAGGAGGACCTCTTCGAGGTGCTCGTCCGCGCGCGGCCGGGCCAGCTCGAACAGGCGAAAGACGAGGTCCGCCGCGCCCTCGTCGCGCGGCACGACGGCTACGAGGATTTCACCATCACGTCCCAGGCGCAGATGATCCAGTCCCTCGCGTCGATCCTCGACGTGCTCACGTACGCGATCTCCGGGATCGCGGCGATCTCGCTCCTCGTGGGCGGGATCGGGATCATGAACATCATGCTCGTGACCGTGGGCGAGAAGACGCGCGAGATCGGGATCCGCAAGGCGGTGGGCGCGTCGCGCCGCGATATCCTGTGGCAGTTCCTCGTCGAGAGCAGCACGATCAGCGGGATCGGCGGCGCCATCGGCATCGCGGTGGGCGTCGGGCTCGCCCTCCTGGTGCACGCGGTGATCCCGAGCCTGCCCGTGCTCATCCGCCCGTGGACGATCGCGATCTCGTTCTCGTTCGCGCTGGCGGTGGGGCTCTTCTTCGGGGTCTATCCCGCGAAGAAGGCGGCGGACCTCGACCCGATCGAGGCGCTGAGGTACGAGTGAGAGGGAATCGTCACTTGCGCTGAGCCGCGATCTCCGCCTTGGCGCTATGGTATTCGTCGAAGTGGTCCACCTTGGTATCGAGGCACTTCTGGAACAGGCCCATCGCTCCCTCCCGGTCCCCCGACACGAACCTCAGGGTGGCGGCGTAGAAGTAGGCTTCGCATTTCTTCTCGTCCGGAGTTTTCCGGTCTCCCGTCGCCGCGGCTTTGAAGAGATCCGCCTCGCTCCGTTCTCCGAGTGCGAAGCTCCCGAGGAGGCCGAACCAGTCGCCCTCTTCCTTGCTTTGCCGACCGGCCAGGTACTTCCGAAGCTCCGCGGCCGCGCTCTCCCGTTCCCCGGAGCGCGCCCGGATCAGAAAGAGGCGCAGGCGCGCGTAGTCGTCCTTCGCGTCCAGCGCACCGATCTTCAGGAAGACTCGCGACGCGGTATTCCAGTCCTGTGAATCGTACAGCGTCAGTCCCTGGACCCAATACGCCCTCTTGAAGTCCGGATTGAGTTCGATGGCCCGAGCGCAGTCGGCGAGAGCTCCCTTGGAGTCCCCGGCGAGGCGGAGGGCGTCGGCGCGACCCGAGTACGCCCACACGTATCGGGAATCCAGCGCAATCGCCTTGCCATATTTCCCGATGGCCCGGGAATACTCTCCGAGCCTCAGGTGAAAATACCCGTAGTCGCACCACAAGTACTTGTTCTTCGGGTCGATGATGACCCCCAGTTGGAATTCCTCGAAGGCGCCCGGATAGTCCTTCTTCGCCAGTTTGGCCAGGCCGACGATGCGATACGTGTGCCCATCCTCCTCGCTCAACCCCTTCGCGCGCTCTCCGTCCGCGATCGCCCCGTCATAGTCGTTCGCGAAATACTTCGCCTCCGCGCGCCAGCGGTAGGCGCGGTTGTGTTTGGAGTCCAACTCGATGGCCTTCGTGAAGTCGGCGATCGCGTCGGCGTATTCGTCGCCGGCCATCCTGGCCAGCCCCCGATGGTACCAGGCGTCCACACACCGGAGGTCGAGCTCCAGCACCCGATCCATGTCGGCGATGGCGTCCTTGTATTTCCCCTGATAGTACCGTGCCTTGCCGCGCAGCAGGAGGGCATCCGGGTTCTTGCCGTCGAGCTCGACCGCTTTCGTACAGTCCGCGACCGCCCCATCGTTGTCGTCCTGCAGGTATCGGGCCCACGCGCGAGCGAGCCAGGCCTCGATCATCTTGGGGTCGATCTCGAGGGCCCGCGTCAGATCGTGGATGGCTTTCTCGTAATCCCGGAGTTCCGTCCGGGCACGTCCCCGGTAGCAGTACGCAGCCGCGAGTTTCGGATCCAATTCCAGCGCCTGGCTGAAATCGCCGATCGCATCGCGATAGCTCTTGAGCCCAAAGTAAGCGAGCCCTTCATCTACGTAGGCCTCGGCCCAGTTCGGATCCAGCTCGATGGCCTTGCGATAGTCCTCGACCGCTCCCCGCAAGTCCCGCTTCTTCGACTTGGCCAGACCGCGCCCGTGATAGCACCGCTTGTTCTTCGGATCCAGTTCGATCCCGCGCCCGAAGGCCGCGATTGCGCCGTCATAGTCCGCCTTCTGGTACTTTTCCTGTCCCAGCCGGATGCAGGCTTCTGCGTCCTCTTGCGAGGGACCCGTCCAGAGTCGGACGAAGGCGAACAGGATATGCACGATCATGGGATCCGCTCCAGGTCTATTTCTCCACGTCCATCACCTTCCACCACAACTCGCGGCCCTTCCGGGCGCCGAAGGCCAGCTTCTTTCCATCGGCACGGAAGACGAGTTCGCCCACATTATCGAAGGGGCCCTCGAGGCGGTCGCCGAGTACGACGTAACTGCCTCCGCGGGCCTCCTTCCCGGCCACGTACGCCACTTTCGTGCCGCCGGGATCGAACGTGGGGCCCCAGACGCTCTTGAACTCCCGACCTTTCCTCTCTCCCACGACCATGTGCTGGTTGTAGCTGCGCGTCGTAATGCCGTACGCGACCAGACTGCCGTCGCGGTTCAGCACCGGCCAATCGACTCCGGCATATGCCTCTCCCTTCTTCTCGCCGACGTGAACATGCCAGCCGTCGCCCTCCAGTCCGGCGTACGCCATGACTTTTCCATCGGCGCTGAAGGTGGGACCGATCGCATTCTGAAAGAGGCCGGCGCCCGCGTTGGACTCTCCGTCGACGAAGATCCGCCACGAGCCCCATCCGTCCAATGCGGCATAGGCGACCCGCTTGCCGTCGGGGCTGAAGACGGGGGGGTACGCCTCCTTGTAGTCGCCGTATTTCTTGTCCCCCGTGACGACGTAGTAGAGTTTGTAGTTCGGCCCGTAGTCCTTGATTCCCAGATAGGCGACCGCGGCTCCATCGGGGCTGAACCGGAGGCCGCTGACGAAATCGAAGGACTCTCCCTTCTTATCCTCGACCACCACGAACCCCTTCCTCCGATCGCCCTCCTTCTCATAGGCCTGAAAGGCGAACGTCTTGCCGTTCGGGTGAAGGACCAGCCGCTCGATCGTAGCGAAGTCCTTGGACCGGGAGTCTCCGCAGGCGGCAAACGCCCTTCCTCCCTTGCTCGCGCGGTACGCGATCGCCTTCCCTCCAAGCGCATACTGGAGATCGCTCACGTCATCGAACGGCTCGCTCTTCTTGCCCTCGAAGACGACGTACCAGCGCTTCGACTGCTCGATGCCATAACAGACGGAGCGACCGTCGGGGCTGAAGACGGGATGCACGGAATAGACGTCATCCACTCCCTCCGGAAGCGTCGCCAGGAGCTTCTCCTCGAAGGAGGATTCCTGGGCGGCCTCGAGGGCGCGCGCCCCCAGGGCCAGGATGACCGAAGAGATGCCTGCGTACCTCAACACCATGACGTGATCCTCCCCACGGTTCGGACGTCAACCCAGAGCCCTCTCCTCCGCTTCGCCGGTGCGAAGTATACTCTGCCGGAGACGCGAACGCAACGCGATCCCGGAGTCCCCTGTGAATCCAGAGCTCCTGACATACTGTCCGTAGCGTAATTTGGGTCTATACGGCCGTTCGCAAGTGGCCGGGCTCGAGCAACTTGCGAAGGGGCGTGTTCGCCCATCCAACGCAACGGTCAGTACAGGCGTCGGGGAATGTCCGCTTTTCCCCCTATCGGACCGGGGCGACGGCATGGCGAAGGCGGAGCCGGGTTCCCGGGAACACCGCGTTCATCCCGGTGAGGTCCTCGCAAAGCCGGGCGAGTACGCGCGTCTTGTGCGCCGAACTGAGCGGCGCCAGTAGAATCAGCCGGTTCATCGAATCTCCGGATTGCGGGCCATCCATCCCAACTGATAGGCGCCGCCGCGCGACCGTTACTCCTCCCCGTCTCCCCATCTCCCCATCTCCCCGTCTCCCTATCTCCCTATCCCCCTATCCCCCATGCCTCTTCAGCAGTTCCTTCACCTTCGCCCTCTCCGCCCACCCCGCGAAACGCGCGTCCTCCTGGATCGCCCCCACCGGCCATCCCGCCTTCAGCGCCTCCTCGAGGCTCTCGATCGCCTCTTCCGGCTTTCCCCCCGCGTCCGCGATGAGCGCCAGCACGAGATGCGCGCGCTGGAGGACCTCTTCCGGATGCGGATGGACGATGTTCCGGCCCTTCTGCACGAGATCCCGGCATCTGCGGCGCGCCGTCTCGTGGTGTCCGAGACGGAGCTGGATCTCCGCGACGCAGACCATCAGCTCCGCCCTCTTGTCCGCATAGGGGCCGACCAGCGCGCGCAGCATCGGATCGCGGATCTTCAGCCCCCGATCCTTGCTCTTGCGGAACTCCGCGAGGTCGGCGGCGGCACTGCTCCAGTCCCCCGTGACCGATGCCGCGAAAATGCGCACGAAGAGCCGTGGAGGAGTCGCCGCGTCTTCAAGCCGCTTCAGCAGTTCGTGGGCGTCGTGCTCCCGATACGGATGCGCCGCCGGATCGGCGAGCGCCGCGAAGATGCACATGACCTCGCCGTACGCCTCCCCGTCGAATGAGCCGTACCGGCGCCCCGCCTCCGAGGCGATCCGTTGCGCCTCGTCGTACCGTCCGTGCACTTGATGCTGCACGGCGCGGAGGAGCCCCGCCTCCGGGACGGACCCAAGACGCGCCGGGGCCGCCGACTCGTCGCCCAGAAGCACCTTCGCCGTCGCCGCCAGGACAAGGGTCCTGCGCGGCGGATCTTGCGGAACCCGGTCGATCCAGCGGACGACTCCATCCTTCTCGCCGTCGGCGACGAAACGCACGAGCGCGCGGAACCCCTCGGCGAAGAGGACGTCGCCGGGCGACGCGAAAGCCGCGCGCGCCCCGCCGAGGAACTGCGTCGCGAGCGTGTCGGTGTGCCACACGGCGACCAGCGCCTTGGCGAGAAGCGTCGGTCCCAGCGGGAGCCCTTCGCGTTCGAGCGCGTCCGTTTCCTCCCCCGCATCGAGCCCGAAGATCCCGGGCACGGCGAGCGCGAGGATGGCGTCGCACGAGGCGTGCCGGTCGAGGAAGCGATCGTACGCGGTCTTCGGTACGGGCGGCCGGCTCCGCGCGACGGTCGCGGGCTCCGGCAGGCGGACCGAAGCGGCCCGCTTCGCGGGGCTCCAGGTCAAGTGGAACAGAACCGGAATGGCGAGGAGGACCGCGGGGACCGCGATCCATGCGCGGGATCTCCGGCGGCGCGGGGGCGGCGCCGCAAGGACCCTCTCGATCGCGTCGGCGAACGAGGCGGCCGTCGGGAAGCGGTCCTCCGGCTTCTTCGCCAGCGCGCGCATGCACAGTGCGTCGAGCGCAGGCGGGATGCCGGGCCGCACCGACGACGGAGGCGCCGGGATCTCCGTCGGAATCCGGCGGATCAGGTCGTACACGGTGTCGCCCTTGAGCGGCGCGCGGCCCGTCAGCATGTCGTAGAGCGTGGCGCCGAGGGCGTAGACGTCCGCCCGCCGGTCGACCTTGTCCGGCGCGCCCAGCGCCTGCTCGGGCGCCATGTAGCTCGGCGTCCCGATGACGTCGCCCGTGACGGAGAGCCGCTCGTCCCGGATCGACCGGGCCAGCCCGAAGTCCAGGAGCCGCGCGCGCCCCTCGCGGTCGATGAGGATGTTGTTCGGCTTCACGTCGCGATGGACGATTCCGTGTTCGTGCGCGAAGTGCAGGGCCCGCGCGACCTGCGTCGCGATCGGGACGCAGCGGGCCGGCTCCATGCCCGCGCCGATCTCGTCGCGCAGCGAGCGGCCCTCCACGTACTCCATGACGAGGAACGGCCGGTCGCCGTCGCGCCCGGCGTCGTGGACCTGCACGATCCCGGGATGCGTCAGCGTCGCGGAGAGCCGGGCCTCGCGGAGGAACCGCTCGAGGAACGCGGGGCCGCCCTCCCCCGAGAAGACCTTCACCGCGACGGTCTTCTGGAGTTCGGGATGGAGCGCCTTGTAGACCCTGCCCATTCCCCCGGCACCGATGAACGCGAGGACGGGGTACTTGCCGATCGTGCGCGGGAGCGCACCGCGGCAGTCGGCACAGACGTAGCCGTCGACCCGGACGTCGCCGGGGACCTCGACTTCCGTCGCGCAATTCGCGCAGGTGAGCTTCATCCTCTTCCGATCACGGGCCTTCCCGCGGAAGGCGGACTTGGGAGACTGCTGCGGCCTCGGCCTGGCGGCTCTGCATTCCCTGTCGTCCAGAAAACCATGTGTGAACGCTCACAACACGAGCCGACTGCAATCGTAGACGTCCCGGATGCGGCTTGGGATGGTTAGGGCCGCCCGGAAACCATATCGGATCGACTTCCACATGGTATTCCTTCCTCGTTCATGTCGACCAGCCCGCCGGCGGGCGTCCCTATCCGGAGGACGCACATGTGGAAGCGATTTCCACACGTATTTCGGCCGTTCCCGGACGTACGGCACGGGTGTCCCCTGTCTGAGATATCCTCTCAGCGATTCTCACCTCTCCTTGCCCCCTTCCGGGGCCGCCCCGGCTTGCGTTGCGGGTCCACGCCATAGTGGTGGAACTCATGCGAGCGCTTCCCCAACGTGCCGTCGAGATAGCTGAAGAGCCTGGCCACGAGTTCGCGTCCAGCCCGCACCGCGCGTTGGAGGTCCGCGGTGGCCGCCGCCTTTGCCTTCTGATGTTCCTGCTGTCGCCGCCGGGCTTCGTCGATCGACTTCATCAACTGGAGGATTCCCGCGTGGAACTCTCCGTGCAGCGGATCAGGGTCTGCGCGTTTCTCCAGGCCGTTCGCGAGCCCGTCGAGGAGTCTCCGGAACTCCATCAGCCCCCAGGGCACTCTCCGTCGCGCCGTCAATCGATGTCTCCCAGACAATACGCATCGCGGATCCTGAGGAAGGCGAACGAGTTCTTCTTCCGTTTCTCCGCCTTCTTGAAGATCACTTCGATGACGCACCACTCCCCCTCCGACTCCTTCTCGACGAGGAACCTGCCGAACTCGAAACCCTCGTACTCCTTGAGAAGCGCCTTGATCCGCTTGCAGAGCTCGACGACCTCCTTCTTCTCCTCGTCCTTCGAGAAGTCGTAGACGTCCTTCCACCGCCGCGCCTTGTCGTCCTTCCGGTACACGAAGTACGGCGCCGCCTTCTCGTGTTCGTCCTTCCGGCAGAGTTCGAACAGCTCCTGGAGGCGTTTCTTCACCGCCTCCTCTTTCTTCTTGCGCTCGTCGGCCTCCTGTCGCGGAACGAGCAGCGCCGCGCAGAGCGCGATCCACTTCATCCGGTCACCTCCCTTCGAGCCATCCGCGGAATTCGGGTTCCAGCTTCTCCGTCTTGCCCACCGCCTTCTCGAACGCGTCCACGGAGCCGCTGCCGAGATAATACTCCTTGAGGAACGCAACGAACGGTTTCTTCCTCGTCTCCGCGAGGTAGGCGGCGAATGCATAGGCGATCGCGTAGTTCTCGGCGGAGCGCGCGAGGAACTCGTCGCCGTTCAGCGTCAGGAACGCGCGCAGGCCGGGGAGCCGGCCGGACGAGAGGAGCTTCCGGACTTCGGGGAGCCGCCAGGTGTCGCCGCCCAGCTTCGCCTCGCCGTTCTCGAAGCGCAGCGTGGAGAAGTAGCCGGCGATCCCCTCCATGATCCAGAAGTTGTCCGGCGCGTCGGCGCGCTGGTCCGCCTGCTGGAACGTCGAGACGATGCGGGCGCCCGCGGCCAGGTCGAAGAACTGGTGCGCGCACTCGTGGAGCAGGAACTCCTGATCGCTCCGCCCCACGCCGTCGCCCTGCTCGGCGGCGCTGTCGAAGGACCGCACGTAGACGACGCCCGTGAACTGGTGGTAGAAGGCGACGGTCGAGCGCGCGCCCGGCAGCCTCGCGCGCTCGGCCTCGAGGTCCCGCGTCTTGCGGAAGAAGTAGACGCCGAGCGGAGGCGCGGGCTCCGTGAACGTCCCCTCGCACCACGCCACGAGCGCGTCGTACAGCTTCTCGAGGAGCTCCAGCACCGCGACGGCGCGCCGGATCGGCAGATCGGTCCGGAGGAGGTAGTGCTTCGAGCGCACGACCCACGCGGTCCCCCATGTCTCGTGCTTCGCGTCGTCCTTCTCCAGCTCGTCCGGCGGTCCCGCGGGCACGGCGGCGCGCGAGAGGTCCGCGTCCGCCTTGGGAACCCACCCGAAGCCCTCGACCCTTTCCTCGCCGCGCTCCTTCCGGGCCGCGGGATGGGCGAGGTAGAACTCGACGGTCTTGCCGAGGCAGGTCCTGGCTTCCTCCGCGAGGCCGCCGGATTTCGCGATGCGGTAGGCCTCGAAGCACCGGTCCGCTACGGAGCGGTAGTACGCGTCGAGCCTCTTCGCGTACTCCTTCTGCTTCGCCTCCGCCGCCTTGTTCGGCTGCTTCTTCCACGGTCCCACGAGCTGGTTCGACGCGCGCGCCTTGTACGGGTGGCTCCCGGGGATGTTCTTCACCATGAATTCGTAGTGCTCGCGCGCCTCGCGGTAGAGGCCGGCTTCCTTCGCCCAGTCGGCGATCTTCAGCCGCTCGGTCCAGAAGAGCTGGTTCATCTCCTGGATCTTCTCGTTGTAACGTTGCTTCGCGTCCTGAAGCGACAGCGCGGCGAGGAACAGGAGGAGCATCCGTGAGATTATACGCCCTCCGGCACAATTTCGCCGCGCCCGCGCCGTTGAGCACGGGAAGGAGACCGCCGACGATGAACGTTCTCGCCCTTCTCGTCCCCGCGCTGCTCGCCGCGCAGGAGGGGCGCGAGATCCCGCGGGAATCGACCGTCTTTGCGTCGAGCGTTTCCAAGGACGGCGTGCGCACGAACTACGCGGACGCGTCGGTGTTCAAGCTGGACGACGGGACGTACCGGATGGTCCTGAACACCTTCACGACCGACGCGCGCTCGGGGCGGGTTCTGCGGAGTCACCTCGCCTCGGCGGTCTCGAAGGACGGCCTTCGGTTCGAGATCGAAGAGGATCTCGGCTTCGAAGGCGTCGCCACTCCACGGGTCTTTCGGTTCCCGGGAGGCTTCCGCATGTACTACCCGAGCCATCATCGCTCGAAAGGGAGCCTGCACGTAACGAAGATCTCCTCGGCCTTCTCGAAAGACGGCCGGAAGTTCGAGGAGGAAGGGGTGCGGATCGAACCCGCCGCCGAGGCGAAGAGCGTCGGGGGCCCGGCGATCTACCGTCTGGACGACGGGACCTGCCGGATGCTCTTCGACGAAGACACGGAGCCGCGCGGGAGGATTCCCCGGGGCAAGATCTTCGGAGCCTCGTCCAAGGACGGTCTGACGTGGAGTCGCGACGAGGCGCCGACCGTCGAACAGCCCGCGAAGGGGCGCGAGCCCGGCCACGCGATGCACCCCTTCGTGCTTCGATACGAGGAACGGTATTTCCTGCTCTACAGCGTCCACGGCCGGACTCATCGGGCGCGTTCGAGCGACGGTCTTGCCTTCGAGAGGCTGGGCCCGCTCGGCATCGCCGGCGCCGATCCCGACGCGATCGTGCTGGAGAACGGGGACGTGCGGATCTTCTACGGGGACTTCAAACCGGAGCGCGGCGGCGAGATCTACAGCGCGGTGGTCCCCAAGGCCGCGTGGCGATAGCGGAAACGTGGAATAATCCGTCTCCCGCGCCCGTAGTACCTTCGACGACTCTGGAGGTCTACACATGCACTCTCTGTTGGCCGCCGCCGTCTTCAGCGCGCTCGCTCCCGGGCCCGACGACAAGGACAAGACCATCGTCGTCCCCCTCCGCGGCCTCAAGGCTCAGTGCTGCGAGATGCCGGTCTCGAAGGCGCTGGCGGCGCTGCCGGGCGTCCAGAGTTGTACCGTCAAGGTCCGTGGGGATCTCTACGTCGCCGAGATCGTCTTCAAGTCCTGCGACGTCCTGCGCCTCTCCGACATAGAGAAGGGGCTCGCCGCGGCGAACAAGGAGATGGGCGACGCGATGGGGACCCGGTACGAGGTGGACGGCTCGATGAGCGTCGAATGCGTCCACTACCTCGTGCCGTCCGAGAAGCCCGCGGAGGAGACGGTCAAGAAGGCGCTCTCCGGCCTGCCCGGGTTCCAGTGCACGGTCGTCAAGGAGCGCTCGATCGTCGCCGTCTTCGAGGGAGAGAAGATCCCCACGCTGGCCGACCTGCGCGCCGCCCTCTCCCCCGCCGACGTCGTCTTCGCGCCGCAGAAGGACGGCCGGCGCTTCGTGTGTCCGAGACACCAGAATTGTGTCTCCGCGACACCCATGAAGTGCTGCGAGTGCGGCACGGAGATGGAGAAGGTGCAGGCGAGCCGCGTCGTGGCGAAGAAGACCGAGAAGCGCGGCGGCTGATGAGGGGACGGCAAGTAGGCCCGTGGGGCCGCAAGCCATCAGAGCCATCAGCCTTCAGCTCTCAGCCGTCCGCCTCAGCGCGGCATCGCACGGGGGCGGCCGAAGCCCGACGGCTGAGGGCTGACAGCTTGCGCGGGACCTACGCAAATCGCGCCGTCACCGCGTCCGCCACGAGCCGGCCCTTCCGCGTGAGGCGGAAGCGACCCTCCTCCACCTCCACGAGACCCAGCGCACCCAGCTCCGCCACCTGCGGGCGGAACCGTGTGAGCAGCCCCACGCCGAACTCCTCCTGGAACGCGAGGAGATCGACCCCGACGTCCCGCCGCAGCCCGAGAAAGATCCGTTCCAGCACCCGCTGCCCTTCCGTGAGTTCCTCGCTTCCCATCACCGGGTCGGCCGCGTCCAGGTAGCGGTTCACGTTGGAGAGGTTCCACCACCGCCGGTGCGGCACGTACGAGTGCGCGCCGGGACCGAACCCGAGATACGGGCGGCCGTCCCAGTACCCGAGGTTGTGGCGCGACTCGAACCCCGGCTTCGCGAAGTTCGAGAGTTCGTAATGGCGGTAGCCCGCCGCCCCAAGCCGGTCCATCGCGAGCGAGTACATCTCCGCCTCGTGCCCGGGCTCCAGCGGCTTCATCTCGCCGCGGTCCCGGCGGCGCGCGAACTCGGTGCCGGGCTCGTACGTCAGCCCGTAGAGCGACACGTGCGTCGGACTCCATTCGAGGACGCGGTCGAGCGTGCGGCCGAAATCCTGCCCGGGCAGGCCGAAGATGAGATCGACGCCCACGTCCTCGAAGACGCCGCAGGAGAGACGGTACGCTTCGCGCGCGTCCGCGGTCGTGTGCGTCCGCCCGAGCGCGCGGAGTTCCCCGTCGTCGAGCGCCTGGACGCCCAGGCTCAGGCGGTTGATCCCCGCGCCGCGGTAGCCCTCGAGCCTCTCGCGCGTGAGCCCGTCCGGGTTCGCCTCGAGCGCGACTTCGCCCCGCGGCGCGCCGAGGACCGTCCATGCCTTCTCGACGATGCGCGCGACCTGCGCGGGCTCCAGCATCGACGGCGTCCCGCCGCCGAAGTAGAGCGACGCGACTTCCGGCGGCCGGTGCGGCGAGTCCTCGATCTCGCGGCAGACGCGTCCGACGAAGCGTTCGTGGAGGCTCCCGTCCGACTCGACGAGGACGAAGTGGCAGTAGGGGCAGCGCTTCGCGCAGAACGGGACGTGGACGTAGATCCCCCAGGGCGCCATCGGATCATTGTAGCATCGGGGTGGGGCCCGATATCATGCGCCGCATGGCCAAGATCAAGCTGAGCCCCGAGGAGCGGGAGAAGGTGGAGCGCGGCGAGGTGCTGACGCGCCTGCTCCACGATCAGGGCGTCGAGGCGATCGGCATCGTGGATGCGGCGCCGGCGAAGGTCTACCGCGTCGTCACGGACTACGACCATTACCGCGAGTTCATCCCGAGCGTGGTGGACGCGAAGGTCCTGGAGTGGGACTCGAAGGAGGTCTGCATCCTGCTGGAGAAGATCAAGATCGCCTTCAAGACCGTCGAGGTGACGCTGCGGATCACGCACGATCGGGCCCGCCACTCGACGAGCTGGACGAAGCACGGCGGCTCGTTCGCGCGGAACGACGGGAGCTGGCGGTGCGAGCCGCACGGCAAGGGGAAGACGCTGGTCACGTACACGGTGGACGTGGAGGCCGGGTTGATCCCGCAGTTCGTGGTGAATGCGGTGACGCGGGGGAACCTGCCGGACCTGTTCGAAGCCGTGCGGAAGCGGGTGAACTCGAACGGCGCCTGAATTCCCCATTCTTTGGAGAACTCCATGCCCGTATGCCCGAAGTGCCGCGCCGAATACCGCGCGGAAGCCCGGACGTGCGCCGATTGCGACGTCGATCTTGTCGAGCCGGCCCCGCCTGCCGCAGCGACGGGCGGCGACGACTGGGTCGCGCTGGCGTCGTTCCCCACGGAGGTCGAAGCGGCGCCGTTGATCGCGAGGCTGGACTCGGAAGACATCCGCCATGAGATGGAGAACCAGGGGGTCTCCGCGGTCCATCCCCTGCTCGGGATGGCGATCGGCGGCGTGATCGTCAAGGTGCCGAAGTCGGATGGCCCGCGCGCCCTCGACATGGTCCGTCGCGGGTCCGGCCCCGCTTGCCCGCAATGCCGGTCCAGGGACACGATGCGCGAGAAGTTCTCGTGCCTGGAGGTGGCCGTGAGCGTCCTGTTCCTGGGGCTCCCGCTTCTCTTCATCCCGGTGCGCCGGCGGTGCCGGATGTGCGGACACCGCTGGAGCGTGGGCCACTGAGGCGGTACTGGAATCGGATGCCGCAGGACTCGAACGAGATCACGGATAGATCTTGTACAGCATCCTCGGGAACGGGATGCACTCGCGGATATGCTCCGTCCCCGCGATCCACGCGACCGTGCGCTCCACGCCGAGCCCGAAGCCCGAGTGCGGCACCGCCCCGTACTTGCGCAGGTCGAGATACCACTCGAACGCCGAGCGCGGCAGCTTGTGCTCCTCGATCCGCCTCTCCAGCAGCGCGAAGTCGTGGATGCGCTGCGAGCCGCCGATGATCTCGCCGTATCCCTCGGGCGCGAGCACGTCGACGCACAGCGCGTGCTTCGCGTCCTGCGGATCGGGCTGCATGTAGAACGCCTTCACCGCCGCCGGGTAGCGGTGGACCATCACCGGCTTGTCGAAGCCCTTGGTGACTGCCTCCTCGTGCGGCGCGCCGAGATCCTCGCCCCACGGGAATTCGAGCCCCTCCTTGCGGATCTTCTCGACCGCGTCGTTGTAGTGCATCCGGTGGAACGGCGGCGCGACCTTCTCCAGCTTCGTCGTGTCCCGCTCCAGGACCTTCAGCTCCTCCTTGCGCCGTTCGAGGCAGCGTTGTACGAGATGGCTCACGAACTGCTCCGCGAGTTCCATGAGGCCATCGAGCTCCAGGAACGCGACCTCGGGCTCGACCATCCAGAACTCGGTGAGATGCTTGCGCGTCTTGGACTTCTCCGCGCGGAACGTCGGGCCGAAACAGTAGACGCGGCCCAGCGCCATCGCCGCCGCCTCGGCGTAGAGCTGCCCGCTCTGCGTCAGATACGCCTTCTCGTCGAAGTAGTTGATCTCGAAGAGATTCGTCGTCCCCTCGCACGCGGCGGGCGTGATGATGGGCGAATCGACGCGCATGAAGCCGCGGGAGTCGAAGAACTCCTGGATGCCGCGGATGACCTCCGCGCGAATCCGCAGGAGCGCCGCCTGCTTGCGCGATCGCAGCCAGAGGTGGCGGTTCTGCATCAGGAAGCCGACCTCGGGCACGACGTCCTGGATCTGGATCGGGTAGTTCGGCGCGGCCTCGGCGAGCACGCGGATGTCGCGGATCCCCAGCTCGACGCCGCCGGGCGAACGCTCGTCCGCGCGGACCACGCCGCTCACGACTACGGACGACTCCTGCGGCGCCTTGTCGCAGATCGCGAACCTTTCGTCGCCGATCTCGCCGCGGACGCCGACGCACTGGACGACGCCGGAGCCGTCGCGCACGAGGACGAACGCGATCTTCCCCTTCACGCGGCGGTTGTAGATCCAGCCGCGGATCTCGACCTCCGATCCGACGTGCTTCTTCAGATCCTCGATGTAGGCCCGCATCACTTCCCCTTGTGCTTGATCTGCCCCGCCTGGACGACGAAGAGCCAGATCATCGCCTGCTGGATGACCGGGATGTCGCCCTTGTCCAGCGCCGGCTTCTTCAGCAGATCCTCCATCGACGCGATCAGCTTCGTCCCCTTCTCCTTCTGCTCGTCCGTGAACTTGATCTGGTCGGGCGAGGCGAGCACCAGGCCGATCGCGTCGCGCATCAGCTCGGCGTCGGAGCGCCACGGGACCGGGCCGCTCACGAACGTGGGGCGCTTCTCCGCGTTCGCGATCTCGGCGGCCACGTCGAAGCAGTAGCGGCCGGCGGCCTCCATCTTCGGCCAGTTCATCTTGTCGGGCGTGTCGTGGGCGGAGTGGTAGTACCACGGCGTGCCCGTCGTGAAGAAGACGAACGGGATCTTCTTCGGGCGGAAGTTGCCGTAGTCGCTCCGGGCCCAGCCCATCTGCTCGATGAGGAAGACGCCCGCCTGGCGGATCTGGAGGCTCTCGCGGAAATGCCGCTTCACGGTTCCGGCGATCTCGGGAGAGTACTCGGTCCCGAGCGCGTAGATCGTCTTCGATTCCCAGGGATAGAAGTCGCCCCCGATGAGGTCGAAGCAGACGTCCGCGGCGATCGTCGCGGGATCGTAGAGGTTCGCCGCGACGAACTCGCGCGAGCCGACCAGTCCGTCCTCCTCGCAGTCGAAGGAGACGACGAGGAGGCTCCGGCGCGGCGGCTTCTTCGCGAAGGCCGCGGCGAGCTCGAGGATCATCGCGACGCCGGAGGCGTTGTCGTCGGCGCCCGGCCGGACCGTGCCCTTCACGACCCCGAGGTGATCGTGATGGGCGTTGAGGACGACGTACTCGTGCTTGAGGTCCGTTCCCTCGAGGAGGCCGACGACGTTGGTGCCTTCGAAGCCGCCCACGTCTCCGCCCCGCGCCTTGGACGTCTTGAAGCGGTGGAAGTAGCCGTCCTTGCCGCCGGGCTTGAGGCCGATCCGCTTCATCTGATCGGCGACGTACTGAGCGGCCTTCTCGCCCTCGGGCGTCTGGTTGTTGCGCCCCTTCAGTTCGGGCGACGCGAGGAACTCGACGTGCTTGCGCAGGTTCTCCGCGCGGATGCCGTCGCCCGGATTCTCTTGCGCCGCGGCGGCGCAACCGAGGAGGAGGAAAAGCCAGCTTCGTTTCATCCCGTTGGACTCCTCTCAAGACGAGGCCATGCACACATGTTCCTGCTGCCGGTCATCCCGCCGGAGTCGCCGCAGCCGAAGGGTCACGGGAGTCCGACGGGATTCATGACGGCGGAGTGTACCCGGCTGCGCCGGGCGCGGAAAGCAAAAACGCCCGCTACCGGATCTCCTCCATCGGGTGCGGGTGAGACGACTGGACCGTGACGCGGTGTCCGTCGGGATCCACGAAGAAGAAGGAACGGTGGCCGGATCGGCGCTCCTTCCTGATCTTCGACACGTGCACCCCGAGGGTCCCGAGCTTGACGTTCAGCGCTTCCAGGTCGTCCGTCGTGAAGTCGAAGGGCGGCAGCTTCTTCGGTCTCCCCTTCGAGATGCAGAAGTGGGTGTCGCCGACCTCGAAGGCATGGAAGTCGCCCGAGTCGACGACGTGCTTCAGCCCCAGGAGCTTCTTGTAGAACTGCACGGACCGGACGACGTCGCGCACGCGGATTTCGACGTGGCCCACGGATTTGATTTTCGGCATGCGAACATGATACCGCGCGCGGCGGAAAACGCAAGCTACCGGCCGGTCAGTGCGCGAGGAAGAGCGGCAGCTCCGCCCGCCGGATGGCGTCGAACACCGTGTCCCCGAAGAGCCTGCGCGAGAGCATCCCGCGATGGCCGCTCCCGAGGACGAGCACGTCCGCCTCCAGGCGCTCCGCCAGCGACAGCAGGTGTCCGCGCGCCGGTCCCGTCTCGCGGTGCGTCGTGACCGGACAGCCGTGCGCGGCGAGGTAGCCCGCGGCATCCCGGAGGAGTTCCTCGGCCTCCGGATCCGGCTTCTCGAAGCACGCGACGTGGACGTCCACCTCGGGCCACAGGCGCATCTGCGCGAACCGCTTCATGGCCTTGGCGGATTCCATGGAGCCGTGGTACGCGACGAGCGCCCGCCGGACCGGGCGGTGGCGTTCCGGCACCGCGATGATCGGCCGCACTCCGTGGCTGATCAGGCGGTAGATCGCATCCTGGGGTTCGTGCACCAGGCCGTAGTCGAAGAAACCGCGGAGCCCGAGGAGGACCAGGTCGTGGTAGCGCCAGGCGGAGATGATCGAATCCAGCGGCTCGCCCGTCTCTCGCCGGACGCCCGCGGGCACGCCCGCCGCCTCGCAGGCGCGCTGGAAGTCGGCGATCGACGACTCCACGCGGCGCCCGACCTCCTCCAGTTTCGGCTGGACCGCCAGGCCGGCCAGCGGGCTGACCCGCACGAAATCGGGCACCTCCTGCTCGATGCTGCCGACGTCGATCACCGTGATGCCGGTAAGCGATGCGCCATGGGCGCGGGCAAGATCGAGCCCATACTGGATCGCGGGAGGCGTGCAGGGCGTTCCGCACAACCCGACGAGGATTCTCTTGATCATGGGTCACCCCGGATCGAGTGTACCCGTCGGCGCGGGCGAAAGCGAGCGGGGTCTCGTCAGTCGAGCAGCTCCACGAGCGCCCGCTGGAGCTGCGCGTCGGTCTCGAGATCGCTCGTCCAGACGACGTTCTCCGTCCGCTCCATGCGGCGCCGGACGGCGCGACGCACCTCCGCGCGCACCTCGTCCTTCGAGAGGCGCGTCTCCAGCGACTCGTACAGCGCGTCGAACCCGGGGTACCGTCCCCACTCGAAGCCGTCGTTCTTCGCGAGGCGGCGGAGCGCGCCGGCATGCCCGCCCCACGCCGCGTCGACGTACTTCGCGACTCTCCCGCCTTCGCGCAGGCTCCGGATCCGCGCGAAAGTCTCCGGGGACGGCTTCTCCTCGGCGAAGTCGATGTCGGGCACGACCCCCTTGTGGTGGATCGAGCGGCCGCTCGGGAGTTTGTACGTCATGACCGTGAGATAGAGGTATCGCTTCTGAAAGACGGACGTCAGGAAGATCGGCGCCTGCCCCACCCCCTTGCCGTAGGTCGTCCGGCCGATGAGCTTGCCCCGCCTGTGGTCCTGGAGCGCGCCCGCGAGAAGCTCCGATGCGCTCGCGCTGGCACGGTCGATGAGGACGACCAGCGGCATCTCCTCGAAGTCGGTCCTGACCTTGGTCTTGTATTCCTGGTCGCCGCCGACTCCCGGGATCTCGATCCCGAAGAGGTTGGGTTTGTAGTTGGATTCCGTGGTCGTGATGACGAGGCCCTGCGGGAGGAGGAGGTCCGCGACCGCCGTGGCGGCCGGCAGGGCCCCTCCGGGGTTGTGCCGCAGGTCGAGGATGAGCTTCTTCATCCCGCGCCTCTTGAGATCCTCCAGTCCCTTTCTCACCTCGCTCGACAGCTTGAGGTCGAAGATCGTCATCCGCAGATACCCGATCCCCTCGCCGAGGTACTCGGTGCGCACGTCCTTCACCGGCGACGCGCGCGCCTCGAGGCGGAAGACGTACGGCTCCGCATGTCCCGGACGGCGGATCTTGACGGCGAGCGGCGTGCCCGGCCTCAGCTTCAGCGACTCGTTGATCTCCTCCTGGGCGCGTCCGGCGACGGGCTTCCCGTCGATCTCGACGACGACGTCCCCGATCTCGATCCCCTCCTCGTATGCGGGATATCCGTACTGGACGTAGGCGACCGCGCCGTCGGCGGCCTGGACGGCGAGGCCGGGGCTCTCTTCGCGCCCGCCGCCCTGCATGAGCTTGAGCAGCTTGTTGAACTCGTCGGAGGTGAGGATGCGGGAATACGGGTCTCCGGTCTCGCGGACCATGGCGCGGGCCGCGTGGTCGGCGAACTTGAGGAAATCGAAGCCGTCGTCGACGACGATGGATACGGCGTCGAGCGCGGCCTCGACCGAGCGCGCCTCGCGGACCGATCCGCGGATACGGACGCGGGTTTTCTCGTCGAGGGCGGCGTAGTCGCGGTGGTCCATCGCGGCGGCGAGCCCCGCTAGGCCCGCCTTGTCGAGTTTCTCCCCGGAGAGTTTCTCGCGTTCGACGTACGATTCGAGGAGGTGTTTGCGGACCTCCGCAACGTAGGCTTTCGCCTTCTTGAGATCCTCCGGTTGCCGGGCGGCCGCGGAAAGCGTCGCGGCGGCGAGGAAAAGTGCCGACAGGGAGCGTGCGACCGGGCCCGTCATGCCGTCCCCTTTCGATCGGTGTTTCCCGTTGGACAGGCCCGCGCGCGGAAAAGTTCTCGATTTCGGGATACATGTGCTATACTTAGGTGTCATATGTTATGGGTTCCGTGGACGGGGCGAACGGATCCGGAGGAGCCATGTACATTCGAAACCGGGAAGACGCGCTGAGCGCGCTGGCCGAGATCCTGGAACTGCCCGAACGGCGCACGCAGATCATCCGCTGCACCGTCGGCATCATGCAGTGTCTCGACGCCGACCCGAGGGACTTCCTCGCCGACTGCCAGGTCATGCTGATCAGCGGAGGCCTGGAGACGCTGCGCGAGAAACGGCGCGAGATGTTCGAACAGCTCCAGGACAACGACCTCGTCGTCGTCATCGATCCGGAGGAGAACCGCGAGTTCGAGGCCATCGCGTCGGCCTTCGACGCGCTGCGGCTCTCCGACGTCGTGCGGGAGGTCTTCCCCGCGCTCACGACGCGCTACCAGCCGTGGGAGGTGGCGCGGGCGCTCATCGGCTCGGAGGCGTCCGTCCAGGGCCAGATCGTGGCCGGTCTGCGCGCCCGGAAGGGCTCTCCCGCCGACTTCGAGGAGGCGCTCCGGGGCATCGAGGCGCTGGTTATCTCCCACCTGCCCGAGTGGCGATCACGCACGGAGGAGATCCGCCGCTCGTGCGTCGCCGTGGTTCGCCAGGGCGGCCTCACGGACCGCGAGGAGGCCGCGGCGGAGGGCGAGGTCCTCTTCAACGTCGTCGCCACCAGCGACACGCGGGCGATCCCCTTCCTGGAACGGGCGGAGCATGACCCGTCGGCGGCGGTCGAGTTCCTGGGACGCATCCACGAGCTGAGCGTGGCGTTGCGCGCGATGGAGAAGGAGGCCGGCGCAGCGCCGGCGAAGAACGTCGCGTAGCGGGAGGCGGGTGGGATAGAATAGGGGCATGTTTATCCGGAGCCGCGAGGAGGCCATGGACGTCCTCGCGGAGATCCTCACCCTGTCGGAGCGGCGCGATCAGATCATCCGGTGCACGGTCGCGATCATGGAGTGCCTGGACGCCGAGGCGCGGACCTTCATGGCGGACTGCCAGGCGATGCTGATCGAGGGCGGCCTGGAGACGCTGCGCGAACGGCGCCGGGAGGCGATGGAACGCCTGCACGAGACCGAAGTGGTCGCCATCATCGATCCCGAGGAAGACCGCCAGCTCGAGGCGCTCGCCTCCGCCGCCGATGCGCTGCGCTTCGCCGACGTGGTGTTTGCGGTCCTGCCGGAGCTCTCCTTCCAGAAGTGGGAGATCGCGCGGGCCCTGCTCGCCCAGGAACAGATCTTGCGCGAGCAGGTCGTCGCGGCGCTTCAGGCGCGGCAGAGCACGCCGGACGATCTGGCCGGATTGCGGTCGCGCGTCGAGGCCATCGTGACGTCGCACCTCCCGCCGTGGCGCGGCCGGGCGGAGGAGATGCGGCGCGCCTGCCGCGACGTCCTGCGCACGTACGAGCTGGACGGCGACCCCGAGATGATCTTCACGGCGATCGCGTCCTCGGACGATCGGGCGCTGCCGTTCATCGAGATGCTCAACCGCGATTCCGCCGGCGCCGTGGCCTACATCCGCAAGCTCCAGGAGTGGACCGCGACGGTGCGCGCCCTGGAACAACCGCGGACGTAGACCTGCTTTTCCTCAGCCGATCGCACGCCGCCGGCGTATACGAAACCATGGATGCCTCCGGCGGCTACCTGGCGAGGATCGGACGGCTCATCGAGCTTCAGGCGCGGCTGAGGCGGGAGCGCCGGGCGATCGCCGCCGCCGCGCTGTCGGTGCGCATCGAGAGCCTCCTCCGCCGGTGGATCGGCGCCCAGCGGCCGTCGCGGTCGCTCTCCGCCTGAGCGTCCGTCAACGCCTCTTGATCCTCTTCGCCGACACGCACTCGTCCCAGCCTGACTTATTCATCCGGGCTCCGCCGCCCGGATGAATAAGTCACCCTCCGGGCAGCTTCATCGGCCCTCCCGGCCGATTCCGCTGGACAGCCCCGGCGGCAAGAGCGGCGACATCCTGTCGCCCGTCGCCGCCGGCCCGCGGCGCTCTTTTGCCCAAGCGGAGCGCGCCGCGGG
>JACPRC010000189.1 GCA_016190175.1 Planctomycetota bacterium | reverse complement strand
GGACGCGCCGCAGGTCCTCGAGCCGCCGCTGGCCGATCGAGAGCTCCAGGTCGATCACGCCGATCTGTCGCTCCTTGATCCGCATCTCCTCCTCGAGCTGCTTGCGCCGCTGCCGGAGGTTCTTCTCCTTCTTCGCCAGATCCTCGATCTCGAGCTCCGCCTTGAGCCGGTAGATATTCCCGTGCCTCTTGCGGATCGACTCCCGGACGCCCGCGATGATGTCGAACTTCGCGCCGAGGGTCGTGTCGGGCAGCTCGGGCCGAAGGTCGCGCTCGAGGAAGAGCTGGCCGGTCCAGCAGTACATGACGTCCAGCTCGCGCTGGACGTCCGCGATGCGCTTCTCCGTCTCGCGGATCTTCTCGACGGAGTCGTCCTGGATCCCGAACTTCCGGAGCTCCCCCTGCGTCTTCTCGAGCTCGGCGCGCACCTGGGCGTCGTCCACGGCGATCTTGTCCAGTTCCTTCTTCTTGTCGCCGTCGAGCGCGAAGATCGCCTTGAGATCGCCCGTCGTGATCGTCTCGAAGTCGCTGTCGGCGAGGCGGCGGCCCGACTCGCCCAGGGCCCGGAGCTTCTCCTTCTCCGACCGGTTCAGGTCGCTGCGGACCGCGAACTTGCGGCTCTTGTACTTGAAGAGCTTCTCCAGGAACCCCTTGTCCTTCTCCTGCTCCTCCAGCTCCTTCAGCTCGGCCTGCATCCGGTCCATGTCGGCCTCGAGCTTGAGGAGCTCCTCGAAGAAGGTGCGGTACTTGGCGCGATCGGTCAGGGACTTGAAGAGGGAAAAGGAGCCGGCGCCGATCTCGACGAAGCGCGACTCGCGCTCCTTGAGGACCTCCTTGCGCCGTTTCTGGTTGTCGGAGGCCTGCTGCTGGAGCTCCTGGAGCCGGCGGACGAGCCCCTGGATCCGCACGATGTCCTGCTGGTACGCGTCGATGGTCTTGCGGAGGGAATCGATGTTGTTCAGGTACTTCTGAAGTTCCGTGCTGCGGACGGTGTGGTGGTCCAGCTCCGAGATCCGCTTGCCGATGAGGATGCACTCGGTCGTGATCTGCTGCTCCAGGCGGCCGATCTCCGACTCGTTCTGTTCGATGTCCTTTCTTCGCGGGTCCATCGCATGGGTCCGACCCCCGGGGACCGTCTAGTCTGCGGAGGTCGGTGAGCCAGCATACACATTTGGTTGACACTTGTAAATTATGACCGTAGAATCCGCCTTCGCTCGCCGAGACCCCGAGGCGGAGCGAAGGCGCCACGCCGAAGCCGCGGAGCGGCGGAGGCGGGCGGCATCGGATACGGGCGGCGAGCTTCGGCGGGACGTGTCCGCCATCGCTCGCCGGCTCCGGGGCGCGGAGGACCCGGCGGGGACGGCGTCCGCCCTCGACGTCCGGGGGGCTCGTCCTCGACACGGGACGGTTCCGCGAAGCGGAACCCGCCGGCTCGCGGTGGCGGCGCCTTGCGCCGCCGTCCCGCGTCGAGGGCGAGAGGGGGACTCGCGCTCCAGGGACGGAAAACCGAGATGGCCGCATCCCAGCACGAGAAGTTCTACGCCGCGCTCTCGCGGGACGAGCAGGTCCTCCTCGAGCTCCGCGACGATCTGTACAGCCGCTCCTGGGAGCAGATGCTCCAGGATCTCCGCGCGCGCCTCAAGGGCAAGCCCTACATCTTCAAGCTCGTCAACCGCATCCAGGACGACATCGCACGCATCGAGAGGCTGATGGAGTACGAGAAGAAGCACCACGTCAACCTGGGGGAGTTCAGCAAGAAGAAGGAGGGGCGATGAGGTTCCTTGCCGGGCTCGCCCTCGCCGCGCTGGCCGCCTGCTCCGGCGGCGGCGACACGCGCGGCCGGAGCATGTACGACGGCCCGGACGTCCTCCAGTCCGCCGACGATCCGGGCGCCAATGCGCTGCGCGCGGAGGTGCGCTCGCTCCCCTTCAAGCACCTCGAATGGGAGTACAAGCTCACCCGGCACCAGATTCGCCGCCTGACGGTCTCGGGCACGCACCTCTACGTCGAGACCCCGACGAACGAGCTCATCGCGATCGACCGTTTCGTGGGCGAGGTGAAGTGGATCTACCGGGTGGACACGGACACGCCGCTGGACTTCCCGCCCGTGGCGGCCCACGGCGTCCCGGAGATGATCCTGCAGATCGAGAAGGAGCTCCAGGCGATCAACCGGGAAATCGAGGGGATCATCAAGGAGCGCGGCCCCTGCAAGGAGAGCCAGGAGAAGCAGAAGGAACGCGCCGTCAAGAGGGAGGCCCTCAAGGTCGCCCAGTTCGGCGACAACGTCTACTTCTTCTCGCGCCAGATCCTCTACTGCCTGGACCGCGGTTCCGGCACGCTGCGGTGGTCGCGCCGCGTCGAATTCGTCCCCAGCGCCCAGCCGTTCGCGACGCAGTTCTTCATCTTCGTCTCGGCCGCGGACCATGCCCGGGTGTATGCCCTGAGCGTCCGCGACCGCGGCCAGATCATCGACTTCTTCCCCGCCGACGTGGAGGCGGACGAGAACCACATCACGGCGCGTCCGGTGTACGAGGACCCCGTCCTCTACTTCTGCTCCCACGACGGGAAGGTGTACTTCTACTCGGTCCGGGACAAGAAGCAGGGCAACCCGCACCGCACGCTGGGCCCCATCCTGGCCGCGCCCGTGATCCACCGGTACAAGTACAAGGCGCGGGAGGCGGACAAGGAGAATCCCGGCAAGACGAAGGAGATCGAGCGCGAAGGGAAGGCGCTCTTCGTCGGCGGGATGGACAACGCGTTCTACGCGATCGACGCGGCCAGCGGCCAGTTGCTGTGGAGATACGAATGCGCCGGTCCGATCAAGACCTCCGCGGTCGCGAAGGACCAGACCGTGTACGTGAAGTCGGAGGACGGCGCCCTGTTCGCCTTCAACGTCATGCCGCTGCACAACGCGGAGGACGCCACGTCGTGGCGCCGCAACGGGGAGCTTCGATGGAAGATCCCGCTCGGCGAGCGATTCCTGATCAAGGGGGCGACGTACGTCTACGTCCTCGGGCCGCAGAAGGAGATCTACGCGCTCCAGGAGGCGACGGGCGACCTCGCGGGGCGCTACAAGACGCGCCACCTCCAGTTCCTCGTGACGAACCCGGCGGACGACTACTTCTACTGCGCGAGCCCGAACGGCCATCTCTTCGCGCTGCGGGAATCGAAGCAGGATTTCTAGCGCGGTGCGCCTGACCGTCGGGCAGATTGCGCGCCTCGCGCGCCTGTCCGTCCTCGCCGCGCGCGGGCGCGAGTCGGCGCTCCGGCGCGAACTGGCCCGACCTCCCCGCCTGCCCGACGTCCCCGTGCGCGAGGCGTTCCTCCAGCTCGTCCTGTTCGCGGGGTATCCGCGCGCGATCAACGCGCTCTTCCTGCTGGGGGAGTCGAAGGGGCTTCGTCCGACGGGAGGCACCGTTGCGACGCGGCGGAAACGGGGCGCGGCTCTGTGCCGGCGCATCTACGGGCGGGATTTTGGGCCCCTCCTCGGGAACATGAGACGGCTCCACCCCGCCCTCGCGGAGGGGATCCTCGAGGAGGGGTACGGGCGCGTCCTCTCGCGGCCGGGGCTCGAGCCGCGCGTCCGTGAGCTCGTGCTCGTGCCGCTCCTGGCGGCCACCGATGCATGGCGGCAGCTCCCGGGCCACGTGCGGGGTGCCCTCCGCGTGGGAGCGACGCCGGCCGGGATTGCGCGGGTGGTCGCTTCGGTGGGGGATCTTCTGGGGGAGCGCCGGGTGCGGCGCGTCCTCGCCTACGCCGTGCGCTCGGAGCGCGGGCGGTGGGCGTAGTACGAGTAGTAGTAGTAGTACTGTTCCCGCGCGCCTCCCGCCTTGTTCAGGAGCACGCCCGGGATCTTCGCGCTCACGTTCTCGAGGAGCCGCTTCGCCCAGGTGGCCTCGCGCGTGTCCGTCCGTCCCGACTCGATGACCAGGAGCGTCGCGTCGACCAGGGCGGCGATCTTGAGCGCGTCGCCGGTCCGGAGGATCGGAGGCGAATCCATCACGATGACGTCGTAGTTCTGCCTGGCCGCTTCGAGGACGATCTCGATCCGCTGGGGGTCCAGGAGGGCGTAGGGGTTCTCGGGTTTCGATCCGCTGGTGCAGACCTGGAGGTTCGGCAGGCCCGACTCCTGCAGCACCGCCGCGCCCGCCTCGAAGGCCACGGTCCCGAGCAGGAGCTCGGAGAACCCGACGTTGTTGCCGAGGCGCAGGAAGCGGTGGACGGAGGGCACCCGGAGGTCGCCGTCCACCAGCAGCGTCCGCCGGCCCTGCCGCGCGAAGGCGATCGCCAGATCCACGCTGACGGTCGTCTTCCCTTCCTCCGGCACGCTGCTCGTGACGAGGATCGTCTTCGCCGGATGCTCGCTCTTCTGGAGGATCGTGGAGAGGGTGTCGAACTTCTCCGCCATGAAGGAGCCTTCGGCCGCGCTCAGGATGATCAGGTCCGACTGGCCCACCTTCGGGATGTCCGTCAGCACGGGCAGGTTGAGGTGGCGTTTCACGTCGTAGTCCGTCCGCAGCGTCGTGTCCATCATCTCGCGGACGTACGCCGCCGCGGCGCCCAGGATGAGGGCAAAGAGGAGGCCCATCGGCCAGAACTTCCCGGCCTGCGAGGCGATGTTCGAGGCGGAGGCGACCTTGGCCGTCTCGTCGGGAAGGGGCCGCACGTAACCCTGGACTTCCCCGGCGGCAGCCAGGGTCGTCTGGATGGTCTTGAGCTGCGCGACCCGGCTCTGCACCTCCGTGCGGCGCTTGTCGATCGCCTCGTACTCCTGATGGTGCCTCGCCGTCTTCTCGTACTTCGGACGAAGCGCCTTGAACTGGTCCGCGGTGACGCGGATCTCGATTTCCGCGGCGTGGTTCTCGCTGCGGATCGCCTGCTCCTCCTTGTCCATCTCCCTGCCGACGGCGTCGCGCCTCGCCTCGTCGAGGGCGATCCGCTTCTCGCGGATCGCCTCCTTGAGCTTGCGGCGCGTCTCGTGCTGCGGTTCGTATTTCCTCGCGGCGGCCGCCTCGTCGCGGAGAAGCTGCTCCAGTTCCTCGGAGAGGCGGGCGACGCGCGGGTTCTTTCGCGCCCACCAATCCGCACCATCGGAGAATTCCGGCACCGGCCCGTGCATCCGGTACTCGATGTCGGCGCGTTCGCGCCGGAGGGCGTCCAGACGGAGCTTGTTCGTGGAGAGCGTCTTCTCGGCCGCGCGGATCTTGGATTCGGCGTCCCGGACGTCGTTGCGCAGGTGTTCGAAGTCGGCCCGGAGATCCTCCGATCCTGACTCGCCGCGGATCCGCGTCAGCTCGGCGGTCAGCTTCGCCGCCGTCCCCTCTTCCTCCTTCAGCGCCGTCTCGGCGGCCTTCCTGGCGTCCTTCACGTGGTCGTTGGCCATCTCGGTGCTGAACGTCACCGCCTCCTTGGCGAGCGCGTTGACGAGGGCGGTCGCCTCTTCGGCCGTGGCGCCGTGCCCCTCGATGAGAACGATCTGCGTCGCGCCCTCCGGCGTCGTCACGACGGTCTTGATCCACTCCCCGTTGTAGTTCGGGTAGTCCTTCCGGAGCCGCTCGAGGGTCCTCTCCTTGACCGTGGCCGCCGTGATCAGGTTCTGCCACGTCGCCTGGGTGTTCGGCGTCAGGTAGGTGCGCTGCGGCACCTGCGCCGCCACGCTGATCTGAGGCGGCGACTCGATCAGGACCTTGGTGGTGTTGCGGTAGACGGGTTTCTGAACCAGGACGAAATAGAGGAGAATGAGAACGAAGACGAGCCCCGCGGTGGCGAGGAACCAGAGCGCCCGGCGTCGGAAGACGCGGAGATAGTCCTTCAGGGTCATCTCTAGTCCAGTATCGTCAGGCTTGGGGTCTTGCCTATAATGATCCGTGAACCCGCAAAATGCAAGCGTGCTGTTCTGCTCGAATCCGGCCGGCAGATCCGCACTTATCGTGCGGCCCTGTCGAAAGAACAAAGAGCAAAGAAGAAGAGAGCGACCGATCCGGCGACTTGGGGACCGGCGGGGCCCTCCCCGGCGGATGCGGACCTGCCCCGAGGATCTGCGCGTGGCGCGCAAGAGCGGCCGCATTGCGGGGGGGATGGCGGGTTCCTCCGCCGTCGTAATGTCAGGAGCGGTATAATAGAGGGAGAAGGGAGGAGGCGAGAACGGGAGACGGGGCGATTCGCCCGCGTGTCCCCTTCCCCTCCCAGGAAAAGCGAGGGATCTGCCATGAACCGATCGACGGCCATCCTGCTCGTGCTGACCCTGTCCGGCGCCGCCTCGGCCGACGAAGTGACGCTCCACAGCGGCGCGCGGCTTTCCGGCATCATCCGGAAGAACGACGGCAAGCGCATCGAACTGGAGGTCGGCATCGGCACCGTCGGCCTCGACCGCAAGGACGTGCTCTCCTTCTCCGAAGGGCGGACGCCGCTGCACGAATACTACGAGCGGTGGGAGACGGTGAAGGGGAGCGCGAAGGCGGAGGACTACCTCGATCTGGCGAAGTTCGCCCGCGCGAACCGCCTCTCGAAGTTCCTCAAGGGCCTCATGGAGGCGGTGCTGAATCTCGACGGCGACAACGAAGAGGCGCGGCGGGTTCTCGGCTTCGAGAAGGTCGAGGGGAAGTGGATGACCCGCCCCGAAGCGAACCGCGCGAAGGGTCTCGTGGAGTTCGAGGGGCGGTGGATGACGTCGGCCGAGAAGGAACTTGTCCTCTCGAAGCGGCTTGACGCGAGGATCCGCGCGAAGGAAGAGGCGGAGGAGCGGAGGCGAAGGCGCGAGGCGGAGGAGTTCGAGCGTCAGAGGCGGGCCGTCGAAGCGCAGACGCGGGCGGAGTCGGAATACTGGTATCGCCCGAGCGAATTCTGGCCGGCGTACTATCGCGGCCCGCGGCGCGCGCCGTACTCCGGCTACTGGGGATACACCGACGCCGTGCCGACGATCAACATCTTCGACGTGATCCCGAATCCGTTCGCGGGGAACGTGAAGAAGTGAGTCGCCCGTAAACAGTCCTGCCGTAGCCGGGATTCCGCCGGAGTTGTGTTGACAATCATGCGGCTCGCCCTACACTAGCGTCATGCTGCGTGCGGCTCCGGCGGATCCCTGGCGCCCGTCCCAGCCTCCCCTCGTCGCGCTCGGCCGCTCGACCTCGCAGGCGACGAAGCCGGAATATCTGAAGATCTTTCTCCCCGCCACACCGCAGAATCACCGGTCTCCGCCGGCGCCCTTGTGAACCGGCGCAGGTCGCCCGCCCCGCGATCCACAGTCGCGGGGAGAGGCCGCACTATCTCTCATTGCCGAGGAGAGGATCCATGAGCAAGGATGCGTTTCTCCGCGAAACCGTCGAGCACGTCGACATCGCGCGCATCGATGCCGTTCCCATCCTGGAGATGATGGGCCGGATGGCCTTCTCGGCGCGGGACCTGGCGCGGGCGGCCCGGATCTACGAGAAGATGCTGGCGGACCGGGACTGCTCGATCATCCTGTGCCTCGCCGGGTCCCTTTTCAGCGCCGGGCTCAAGCGGGTGGTGCTGGACCTCGTGCGGAACAACATGGTCGACGTCATCGTCTCGACCGGCGCGATCATGGTGGACCAGGACTTCTTCGAGGCGCTGGGGTTCCGGCACTACGTCGGAGACCCCGCCGGGGACGACCGGCGGCTCCAGGAGGCGCGCGTCGACCGCATCTACGACACGTACATCGACGAGGATCAACTGCGAATCTGCGACGACACGGTGCGGGAGATCGCCGACGGTCTGGAGCCGTGCGCCTATTCCTCGCGGGAGTTCATCGCGGAACTCGGCCGGCATCTGGAGACGCGGGAAGGCGGAGCCGATTCGGTCACGCTGGCCGCCTGGAAGGCCGGGGTCCCCGTTTTTGTTCCTGCGTTCGCCGACTGCTCGGCCGGCTTCGGGCTCATCGAGCACCAGCACGCGCGGCCGGAGCGGCACGTCGTCCTCGACTGCGTGAAGGACTTCCTCGAATTCGCGCGGATCAAGGCCGCGGCCGCGGAAACGGGGCTTCTCATGATCGGGGGAGGGGCGCCGAAGAACTTCGCGCAGGACTGCGCCGTCGCGACGGCGTTCCTCGGGAGGGAGGAGAGGGCCCACAAGTACGCCGTCCAGATCACGGTGGCGGACGCGCGCGACGGCGGCCTGTCCGGATCCACGCTGCGGGAGGCGCACTCCTGGGGGAAGGTCGCCCTGGAGAACGAACAGATGGTGTTCTGCGAGGCGACCATCGCGTTTCCGCTGATGGCGGCGTACGCGCTCCAGAGGGGGACGTGGAAGGGGCGGGCGCCGCGCCGCTGGGCCGACATGCTGGAGAGCCGGTCCGGCGATCGCGCATCGGTCGGGTCATGAGCCCGCTTCTCGCGGCGGCGGGCGGTCCCCTCGGCGAGATCCTCCTCTCGCTCGTGGTCATCCTCCTCGCGGCCAAGGTCGGCGGGGAACTCTCCGTCCGCGCAGGTCTGCCGACGGTCCTCGGCGAACTCGTCATGGGGATCCTCCTCGGCAACCTTGCGCTGACGGGATGGCACGGGCTCGAATTCCTGAAGCACCAGCCGGTCCTCGCCGTCCTCGCCGAGATCGGGGTGATCCTGCTCCTGTTCGAGGTCGGCGTGGAGTCCACCGTCCCGCAGATGCTCCGCGTGGGACCGGTGGCCCTGCTCGTGGCGGTCGTGGGGGTCGTGGTGCCCACCGGCCTCGGGCTGGTCGTCGCGAAGCTGTTCTTTCCGAACGAGTCGTTCTACGCGCACCTCTTCATCGGCACGGTGCTGTGCGCGACGAGCGTCGGGATCACGGCGCGCGTCCTCAAGGAGATCCGGAAGTCCGACTCCGCGGAAGCCAAGATCATCGTCGGGGCGGCGGTGATCGATGACATCCTGGGCATGATCTTGCTGGCAACAGTGACGGGCATGATCCTCGCCGCGGGCCGGGGGAGCACGCTGAGCGTCGTCGGCGTCGCATGGATCGCGGGCAAGGCGGTCCTCTTCCTGGTGGGCGCGATCGTCGTGGGGCTGTGGCTGGCGCCGCGGATGTACGCCGTGGCGACGCGGCTGAGGAGCGGCGGCTGGCTCCTGCCCCTGAGCCTGGCCTTCTGCTTCGCGCTGTCGTTCCTCGCCGAGCTCGCCGGGCTGGCCGCCCTCGTGGGCGCCTTCACCGCCGGCCTGATCCTGGAGGACGTCCAGTTCCGGGATCTGGCGACGAAGGAGGAATACGAACTGCACGACCTCCTCCATCCGGTGATCGGTTTCTTCCTCCCGATCTTCTTCGTGCTGATGGGGCTCCGCGTGGACGCGCGCGCGTTCGCGCAGACGGAGATCCTCCTGTTCGCGGGGATCCTCACGGCCGTCGCGATCGTGGGGAAGCATGCGTGCGGCGTCGTCGTCTGGGGCGGCCGGGCGGACCGATGGGCGGTGGGACTCGGAATGATCCCCCGCGGCGAGGTGGGGCTCGTCTTCGCCGGGGTGGGGACGACGCTCGTCCTCGGGAACCGGGCCGTGGTGACGCCGGCGGTCTTCTCCGCGTGCGTGATCATGGTGGTCCTGACGACCTTCGTGACCCCGCCGCTGCTGAAGTGGAGGTTCGGGCGCCTGGAAAGCCGGTGAAGGGCCGGGGGGCCGCGCGCGGCCCCCCCGGCGCCACTCGCTTCTACTTTTTCTCCGCCTTCATCTCGACGAGTTCCAGGGTGATCGTCCCCTCCTGCTCGCCCGCCTTCAACTTCATCTCCCCCTTCATCATCCCGCCGGGAATGGACGGATGCGTCCAGATCGTCGCCTTCATGTCGCTCCCGCCCTGGCCGATGGTCCCCTCGAGACGGACGCAGTCGAACTCCTTCTCCATGACCTTCACCTTCTCGCCGAGCTTCACGGCCGTGAAGCTCACCTCCTGCCCGCCCGTGGTCGTGATCTTGAGCGCGAAGTCCTTCCCCTTCGGGACCCACACCTTCGTCTCGCTCTCCGAGCCGCCCCGCGTCCCCTTCGACTTCCAGATGACGCACTCGAATTTCTTGCCGTCCACGGTCAGCGTCTCCTCGCCCGCCTTCGTCGGGAACTCCTCCGTCTCCGCGTCGTCGTGCGTGTTCCCCGCCGCCTCGACCGCGGTGGAGACCGTGAAGTCCTTGTCCGTGAGCTTCGTCAGCGTGTAGGTGATGCTCCCTTCCTGCTTCATCTCGCCCATCTCGGTGGACATCTTCAGTTTCGCGTAGGACCCTTCCTTCCACTTCGTCCACGGGTGCTTCGACTTGTCGAAGTCCTGCGGGGGGGCGGCCGCGAGCAGCGTCGCCAGACATGCGAGCCAGAGTCTGTTCATCGTCTTCCTTTCAAAAGATGGGGGTTTCGGAATTCAACGACGCGCGGCGGGGGAAGTTCCCCGTCAGCGCTCGGCCGGAGGCGGAGGATGCCACCGGAGGACGGGCTGCTTCGCCGCGCGCACCTCGTCGAGCCGTTTGACCGGCATCGTGTGCGGTGCGCGATGCACCTTCTCCGGGTCCGACTTGCACTCCTCCGCGATCCGGAGCATCGCGTCGGCGAAGGCGTCCAGCGTCTCGCGGTTCTCCGTCTCCGTAGGCTCGATCATGAGGCACTCGGGGACGATCAGCGGGAAGTAGATCGTCGGAGGGTGGAAGCCGAAGTCGAGGAGCCGCTTCGCGATGTCGAGCGTCCGGAGGCCCTGCTTCTTCTGGCGGTTCCCGGAGAGGACGAACTCGTGCATGCACGTCCGATCGTACGGGATCTGGTAGGCGCCGCGCATCCGCGCGAGGAGATAGTTCGCGTTGAGGACGGCGCCGGCCGAGACCTGCCGGAGGCCCTCCGCTCCGTGATGGCGGATGTACGCATACGCGCGGACGTGCATCCCGTGGTTGCCCCAGAAGCTCTTGACGCGGCCGATCGACTTCGGGTGGGTCGAATCGAAGCGGAAGCGCTCTCCGTCCCGCACGATCCGCGGCACCGGCAGATAGGGTTCGAGGTGCTTCCGGCACGCGACCGGGCCGGACCCGGGGCCCCCGCCGCCGTGCGGGGTGGAGAAGGTCTTGTGCAGGTTGAAGTGCATGACGTCGATCCCGAAATCGCCGGGTCGCGCGCGGCCGAGGAGGGCGTTCATGTTCGCGCCGTCCATGTACATCTGCGCGCCCGCGCCGTGGACGATCGCGGCGATCTCCTCGATCCGTTCTTCGAAGAGGCCGAGGGTGGACGGGTTCGTGATCATCATCGCGGCGGTCTTCGCGCCGAGCTTCCTCTTCAGATCGTCGAGGTCCACGCCGCCGTCGGACGTCGACTTCACGGTCACGGTCTTGTAGCCGCACAACGTGCAGCTCGCGGGGTTCGTCCCGTGCGCGCTGTCCGGGATCAGGACCTCCGTGCGTCCCGGCTCTCCGCGGTCCTTGTGATGCGCCTTGATGAGCATGAGGCCGGTCAGCTCGCCCTGCGCGCCGGCCGCCGGCTGGAGGGTCGTCGCATCCATCCCCCCGATCTCCGCGAGATGGCGCTCGAGGAGATGCATCAGCTCGAGCGAGCCTTGCGCCTCCTCCTCGGGCTGGAAGGGGTGCAGCGCCGCGAAACCGGGGAGCGCCGCCGCCTCCTCGTTGATCCTCGGGTTGTATTTCATCGTGCACGAGCCGAGCGGGTAGAAGTTCCCGTCGATCGAGAAGTTCAGCCGCGAGAGCTCCGTGAAGTGGCGGACGACGCCGAGCTCGTCCACCTCGGGGAGCCGGGGAGGAACGGGCCGCAGGTGCGCGGCGGGGAGGAGATCCCGGAGCCCTTTTCCCGGATCGGGCGCGGGCAGATAGGCCCCCGAGCGGCCCGGGGAGCCCTTCTCGAAGAGGAGGCTCACCCCGTTGGACGGCCCCCCGGACTGTCCAACGGGGCTCACCGCGCCACCTCCCGGAGGGCCGCCGCGAAGGCCTCGATGTCCTCCGGCGAGTTCTTCTCCGTGCAGCACAGGAGCATCGTGTTCCGGTGGTCGTGGTAGTCGCGGTGAAGGTCGTATCCGCCGAGGAAGCCCTTCTCGATGAGCCGTCGGTTGATCTCGTGCACGGGCTTCTGGAACTCGACGGCGAACTCGTGGAAGAACGGCGCCTTGTAGACGGGCCGTCCGGGCACCTTCTCGGCGAGCAGGTGGGCGCGCTGGACGCACAACTCCGCCATCCGGGCCAGGCCGCCGGGGCCCAGCGCGGAGAGCGTGACCGTCGCGCGGAGGGCCATGAGGGCCTGGTTCGTGCAGATGTTCGACGACGCCTTCTCGCGGCGGATGTGCTGCTCGCGCGTCTGGAGCGTGAGCACGAAGGCGCGCCGCCCGTCGGTGTCCACCGTCTCCCCCACGATCCGGCCGGGCATCGCGCGGAGGAACTCCTTGCGCGCCGCGAGGAACCCGGCCCAGGGTCCGCCGAACGAAAGGGGGATCCCCAGCGGCTGCGCCTCCCCGCAGGCGAGGTCGAAGCCGCATTCGCCCGGGGACCGCAGGATGCCGAGCGCGACGGGGTTCACACACGCAACGGCGAGCGCGCCGCCGGCGTGCGCCGCCTCGGCGACCGCGGGCAGGTCCTCGAGGATCCCGAAGAAGTTCGGGTTCTGGACGATGACGCACGCCGCGCCGGCGCAGATGTCGCGGAGCATCGACGTCGGCGTCAGGCCCTGCGCATGCGCGATCTCGAGGATCTGGACGTCGAGGTGCTGCAGCATCGAGCGCAGGACGGCGCGATAGTGCGGATGGAGGAGCTGGCTGACGACGATCTTGCGCCGGCCGGTATGGTCGATCGCCATCGCCGCCGCCTCCCACAGCGCGGTGGCGCCGTCGTAGTGCGACGCGTTGGCGACGTCGAGTCCCGTCAGCTCGCACATCATCGTCTGGAACTCGAAGATGTGCTGGAGCGTCCCCTGGCTCGCCTCCGCCTGGTACGGAGTGTACGCCGTCAGGAACTCGCCGCGCGACGCGAGGGCGTCCACGATCGCGGGGACGAAGTGATCGTACGCGCCGGCTCCCAGGAACGACCGGAGCTGCGCGGTCGACCGGTTCTTCGCCGCGAGATGCGCCATGTGGCGGCGCAGCTCGAGCTCGGCGAGCGGCGGCGGCAGGTCCAGCGGTCGCTTCAGCCGGATCCGCTCCGGGATGCAATCGAACAGCCTGTCGACGGAGGGGATGCCGATGGCGGAGAGCATCGTCCGGATGTCGTGCTCGGTGTGCGGCACGTAGCCCATCGATTCCTCGGGAAAGGAGACGGATCAGGCGCCCGGTGCCCCAGGCCGGAAGTCCGCCCGGGAACTACATGAAGTCGTCGTCGTCGACCTTCTCGTTCTCTTCCTCCTTCTCCTCCTCCAGGGAATCGAGGAACTCCTTGTACTCCTTGGCCGTCATCAGTTCGTCGAGGTCCTTGGATTCGGAGTACTTCACCTTGATCATCCAGCCGTCGTCGAACGCGTCCGTCTTGAGGGTGTCGACGTTCTCGACCAGGTCCTCGTTGACGGCGATCACCTGCCCCCCGATGGGCGCGACGAGGTCCGCGACGGTCTTGACGGACTCGATCTCGCCGAAGGGGGCCCCCGGCTCGATCGAGTCTCCCACCTTGGGGGTCAACTCCAGGTGGACGAGGTCGCTGAGCTGCTTGACGGCGTAGTCGGTGATGCCGATCGAGGCTTCCTTCTTCTTGTCGTTGGCGCGGACCCACTCGTGGGTCTCCGAGTAGCGCGCGTCTTCGGGTCGCATGCTTCGCCCTCCCAAGGTGGAACCCCTAACATACTCGGGGGCCATCCGCTGTCAAGATTTGAGTCGTCCGCCCGCCCCGCGGGTACGCCATAGTTTGACCCGGCCGGATCCGCGGGTATAATTCCCCCAGATGGCCAAACGCGTCCTGATCGTCGAGGACACGAAGAACATCCGCGAGATCGTCGCCTACATGCTGCGCAACCGCGGCTACGAGGTCATCGAGGCCGCGGACGGGAAGGACGGATGGCAGAAGGCGACGACGATGGCCCCCGACCTGCTCGTCCTGGACGCGATGCTCCCGCACAAGACGGGGTTCGAGATCTGCTCGGACATGAAGGCGAGCGCGAAGTGGCGATCCATCCCCATCATCATGCTCACCGCCATCACGCGCGATACCGGAAAGAGCGACGAGTACTGGAAGGAGAAGTCCAAGGCGGACGACTTCGTCTCCAAGCCCTTCAAGGCCGCCGAGCTCGTCGTCCGGATCGAGAAGCTCCTCGGCGCCGGGTCCCGACCGGCCGACGACGGCGCCGCCGCCGCGCCCGGGTCGGACGGCGAGTGAGGCTCCCCGCCCCATCCCGCTTCACCCTTGGGCTACGGAGGACAGGAGCGGCGGCTTGCCCTCCGTAGCTCCGCAGGAGGAGGCTTCCCGGCGAAGGAGGGTGAACCGGACCTTGCCCCACCCCTGCGGCCGACGGAGACGGTCATGAGTTTCCCATGGTGCTCTGACAGCGGGAAAAGGCAGGTCGCATCCGTTTCGAAATCGACGCGACATCTTCTCTCGGCGCTTTGCGCGCTTGCCCGTCGGAGCGTCAGCGCAGGCGGGAGCCCGAAGGGCGAAGGAGGGCTCCGTGGTGAGAAAACCCGCGTCGCGGGACTACCCGTTCGGTGCGGCCGCGGGGGCCAGCTTCGCCGTTTCCGCCTCGACGAACACGCCGATTCGGCGGTACTTGTCGTAGCGTTTTTCGACCAGCCGGTCGATCGGCACGCTCGTGAGTTCCTCGAGGACGCGCACGAGGGTGAGCCGCACGCCGTCGGCGGTCTCCTTGGCGTTCCGGTGCGCCCCGCCCACCGGTTCCGGGACGATCTCGTCCATGATCCCGATCTGGTACAGGTCCGCCGGAGTGATCCGGAGCAGATCCGCGGCCAGGGGGGCCTTCGAGGCGTCGTGCCAGAGGATCGCCGCGCAGCCTTCCGGTGAGATGACCGAGAAGTAGGAGTTCTCCATCATCAGGAGGCGGTCGGCCAGGCAGATGGCCAGCGCGCCGCCCGAACCTCCCTCGCCGATCACGATGGAGACGATCGGAGTCCGGAGCTTCGACATCTCCAGGAGGTTCTTCGCGATGACGTGGGCTTGGCCCCGCTCCTCGGCCCCGACCCCGGGGTAGGCCCCCGGCGTGTTCACGAGGGTCACGACCGGCAGGTGGAACTTCTCCGCCAACTTCATCTTGTCCAGGGCCTTGCGGTAGCCCTCGGGATGCGGGCTCCCGAAATTGCACGACATCCGCTCCTTCGTCGTCTTCCCCTTCTTCTCGGCGACGAGCATCGTCCGGATTCCGCCGATTCTGCATAGCCCCGTCACGATCGCGCGGTCGTCCCCGAAGGCGCGGTCTCCGTGAAGCTCCACGAACCCCTCGCAGATCATCGAGATGTAGTCGGAGGCCTCGGGGCGCTCGGGATGGCGCGCGAGCTGGACCCGCTGCCACGGGGTGAGATTCGAGAAGATCTCCTTCCTGCGGCGCGCGCTCTCCTCGCGCAGCCGCGCGATCTCCTCGCTGACGCTGACGCCGGACTTGCGCGAGAAGCTCTCCAGCTCCTCGATGCGCTTCTCAAGCTCGTGGATCGGCTTCTCGAAGTCGAGATAGCTTTCGGCCATATCCGGTTCACCCCGCTAGCCTTATTCATGCGGGCTACGCCGCCCGCATGAAACGGCCCCCTTCGGGCCTTCGCCACGCCGAAGCGGCGGGCTTTCCGCCTCCGCCCTTCGGGCTTCGGCGTGACCACGCCGTAGCTCGCCGGAGGCGAGCGAAGGCGGGCGGCCGCGCAGGCGGGCCGGTTCCGCGGGCTCGCCCTCCGAAGCTCGCCCGTCGCGGCCCTCCGTCGCTCCCTCCGGGAGCTATGGAGGG
>JACPRC010000193.1 GCA_016190175.1 Planctomycetota bacterium | reverse complement strand
GGGTACGGTGAAGTGGTTCAACGACCAGAAAGGGTACGGGTTCATCAAACAGGACGGGCTCAACGAGGACGTCTTCGTCCATCACACGGCGATCAAGATGGAGGGCTTCCGCACGCTGGCCCCGGGGGACGCCGTCGACTTCGAACTGAAGAAGGATGAAAAGGGCTACAAGGCCGTCAACGTGACGCGCGAGGCGGGCGCGAGCGTTCAGGCCGAGCCGAGCGTCCAGACCGAGGCGTAACCGAAGCGAACATCCGAACCCCGGCCGAAAGGCCGGGGTTTTTCTTTTCACCGCAAAGGCACCGGGACACGAGGGCCCACGAAGAAATCCGGCTGCGCCCTCGTCACTCGCGTCCCCCGTGTGGTCCACTCGCGAGCAACTCGTGCCGCCGCGAGGAGGTCCCTGATGACGCGCGCGGATGCGCGTTGGGGACAAGGGAACGGCGAAGCCGACATGGTAACCACGGGTCGCCATCAGCCCTCAGCGGTCGGCTTTCAGCCGGGCGGGCGCGACTCCCATCCTGCTGACGGCTGATGGCTGACGGCTGAACGCCTACCCGACATGAGTACTCCGGGCCGGCGTCCTTGTGTCCTCAGCCGGGCAGGAACTTCCTGAGCGGGCACTTCTCGCACCGCGGCGTCGCCCGGCAGAAGTCCTTTCCCACGTTCACGATCTGGGCGTGGAAGTCGTTGAAGAGGGCCGCGTCGCGCGGAACCGTCCCCTCGAAGATCTCCTTCATCTCGTCGTACGTCGCCTCCTCGCCCACGAAGCCGTGGCGGTGCAGGACGCGGAAGGTGTACGCGTCCACGACGAACACGGGATGCTCGAGCGCGTAGAGGAGGATCGAGTCCGCCGTCTCGGGGCCGATCCCCTTCACATCGAGCAGCTCCTCGCGCATCCGCTCCGGCGGCACGAGCCGCATGATCCGGACGTCGCCGCGCCAGCGCTCCACGAACCAGCGCACGAAGTCCTGGAGCCGCCTCGCCTTCACGTTGAAGTAGCCCGCCGGCCGGATCAGCCGGGCCAGCGTCGCGGCGTCCGCCTCGGCGATCGGACGGGGCTCGAGCATCCCCGCGGCCTTGAGGTTGTGGATCGCCTTCTCGACGTTCGTCCACGCCGTGTTCTGCGTGAGGATCGCGCCGACCATGACTTCGAACGGCGTTTCGGCGGGCCACCAGTGCCGGGGACCGTAGTGCTTCAGAAGCGCCCGGTAGTAGCGAGGCAGGTCCTTTGGAGAAGCCATCAGCCGTCAGCCGTCGGCCGTCAGCCATCGTCCGGCTGAAAGCGGATGGCGGATGGCTGATAGCTACTCAAACAGCGCTTCGACGAACTCGTCCGCGTCGAAGGGCGCGATGTCCTCCGGCGTCTCGCCGATCCCCACGAACTTCACGGGGATGTCGAGTTTGTCCTTGATCGCCACGACGATCCCGCCTTTGGCGGTGCCGTCGAGCTTCGCGAGGAAGAGGCCGGTGACGTTCGTCGCGGCCTGGAAGTGCTGCGCCTGCGAGATCGCGTTCTGGCCCGTCGTCGCGTCCAGGACGAGGAGGACCTCGTGGGGCGCGCCCGGGATCTTCTTCGCCGCGACGTTGCGGATCTTCGTCAGCTCCTTCATCAGGTTCTCTTTCGTCTGGAGCCGGCCCGCCGTGTCGATGACGAGGAAGTCCGCCTTGCGCGCGACGGCCGCGTCCGCCGCGTCGAAGACGACGGCCGCGGGGTCCGCCCCCATCTGGTGTTTCACCAGATCCACCTTGAGGCGCTGGGCCCAGATCGTGAGCTGCTCCACCGCCGCCGCGCGGAACGTGTCGCTCGCGGCGAGGATGACCTTCTTCCCGTCGTCCGCGAAGTGCTTCGCCAGCTTCGCGATGGAGGTGGTCTTGCCGGTCCCGTTGACGCCGCACACGAGGATCACGGTGGGCGGGGCGGGGGCGACGCGGAGGTCGTTCCCCCTCTCCACGAGGCGCTGCTTCAGGTCGGCCTTGAGGAACGGGATGAGCTGGTCGGTCGTCCTGACTTCGCCCTTCTTGTAGGCCACCCGCAGCCGTTCGATGATCTTCCGGGTCGCCTCGACGCCCACGTCCGCGCCGATCAGCGCCTCCTCGATGACGTCGATGTCCTCGTCGTTGACGTTGCGGAAGACCTCGACGAGCTTGCGGATGGGGGCGAAGAGGACGTCCTTCGTCTTCCGGAGCCCGCGCTTGATCTTCTCGGCGATGTTGCGGAAGAAGCCCATGGTCCGGACAGTCTAGCCCGGATTATTCATGAAGGCGAGAGCCTTCATGAATAATCCGCCCGCGGCGCGTACCGTACTGGGCAATAGTCGCGCCGCGGGCCGACGGCGAAGCCCGCCTGCGCGGCCGTAGCCACGGCCGCTTCGGCGTGGCGAAGGCCCGACAGGGTGTCGGGCGGAGCCGGAGGGGCCGTCCAGCGGAGCCCGCCCGAAGCGGGCGTAGCTGCCCGTAGGGCGCCGTTTCACGTCGGCGGCGAAGCCGACGGGAATAAGGCGGGCTAGCGGGCCGCGCGGCGCCGTCAAGGGTTGTCCGGAGAGGGCGAGGGAACAATCCGCGGGGGAGCGTCGTGTAACCCCCACATATATTCTGGGAGGATCCATGAGGACGAGAATAGCGCTGATGGGGATCCTGGCCCTCGCGGGCTGCGGGGGCGGGGGGGGCGGGGACATCCACGACCCGTGGTACGTCCAGTACTCCAACGGCCACCCGATCGCGGCGGAGCCGGACTCCGACTACGCGGTCGCGGTCGAAGACGACCTCCTGGCGATGATCAACAACCACCGGATCGTGGCGGGCCGCGGAGCGCTCATCGAATCGGGCTCCGTCTCCGACGTCGCGCGCGCCCACTCCGTGCACATGGCGATCCACGACTTCGAGGGGCCGGTGAACCCCGAGGGCGACGGCCCGGCGACGCGCGCCTCGATGGCGGGGCTCTCGTTCTATCGGTACGACGAGGTGCTCGCGGCGGGCTCGCCGAGCGCGGTGGAGGTCTTCGACGATTGGCTGTCCGTCCCGTCGATGCACGACCGGATCGACGATCCCTTCTGGACGCACATGGGGGGCGGGTACCACGAGCATCCGGGCTCGTACTTCACGTACTACTGGACGGTGGATTTCCTGGAGCAGTAGGACCGTGACGGGGAGCGGCGGCGGCGCCGCAACCGTTCATGGGTCGCCATCAGCCCTCAGCGGTCAGCTTTCAGCCGGACCGGCACGACTCCCATCTTGCTGACGGCTGATGGCTGATGGCTGATGGCTGAACGCTTGCTCGGCGCCTGACGTCAGCGGGCGCCGCCGTTGCCGCCCCGCTTGGCCTTCGCCATGACATGGAGCGCCGTGATTCCCTCCGGATACACGAGGGAGTAATCGTACGGCTCAGGGACGTAGACGATAATCTCCATGACGCGCGTGCGGTTGGGCAAGAAGAATACGTTCTCCGGATGGTCGACGAGAACCCGCTCGCCGCTCATGAGTCCGATCTCGAACGTTCGGAACGGCTTGGCGTCGACCAGCTTGAAAAGCCTTCTCAGATCCACCTCTCGGAGTATATCGCGTCGGAAAGCCGGCCGCACTATTTCTTCTGCTTCGCCGGCGGCGCGCACCGCAGGCGGACGTTGTCCAGGATCCCGTTCACGAACGGGCCCGAGTTCTTCGTCGAGAACTTCTTCGCCATCTCGATCGCCTCGTTGATCGAAACAAGCGGCGGGATGTCGTCGCAGAAGCACAGTTCGTACGTGGCCAGGCGGAGGATGTTGCGGTCCACGACGGCCATGCGCGGCAGGTCCCAGTTCGTCGCGACCGCCGCGATGCTCTCGTCGATCTGCGCTCGGTGTTCCCACGTGCCCACGACGATGCCGCGGGCGAACTGGATCACCTCGGCGTCCTGCGTCTGCTCGCGGAGGAGGTCGTCGATCTCGTCGAGGACCTCGGGACCGCGCACGTCGACCTGGTAGAGGATCTGGAGCGCCAGTTCGCGGGACTGGGTCCGCTTTCTCATCCGATCTTCCTCACGAGGGACGCCATCTCGATCGCCGCGAGCGCCGCGCTCCGGCCGGCGTTGCCCATCTTCGTGCCCGCGCGCTCGATCGCCTGCTCCAGGGTGTCGCAGGTGAGGACGCCGAAGACCGTCGGGACGCCGGTGCGCCGCCCGACCTCGGCGATGCCGCGAGCCGTCTCCCGGGCGACGTGGTCGTAGTGGGAGGTATCGCCCCGGATGACGCAGCCGAGGCAGACGATGGCGTCCGCCCCGCGGCGGCGGGCGATCTGCCGGGCGGCGGTCGCGATCTCGAGCGCCCCCGGGACCCAGACGACGTCGATCTGCTCCGGCTTCGCGCCGTGCCGGGCGAGGGTGTTCTCGCACCCCTCCAGGAGCTTCGACGTGATGTACTCGTTGAACCGGCTCACGACGATCGCGAAGCGGAGACCCTCGCCGGAACAGTCGCCCTCGATCGTCCGCGCGTGCCGCCCGCTCCCCCGAGTCTTCATGTCCGCCTCTACGTGCGGTCCCGCGCCGGCAGCTCGAACGGCCTGCCCTCGGGGAGATGGGTGTCCGGGAACTGGCTCCGGACCCGGACGAACTCGGGCTCCGAGCGCCGGAACGCCTCGACGACCTCGGGGTCGAAGTGTTTCCCCGACTCCCGCAGGATCATCTCACGCGCCTTCTCGTGGGGGAAGGGCATCTTGTAGGGGCGCTTCGAGGTGAGCGCGTCGTAGACGTCCGCGAGGGCGACGATCCGGGCGCACAGAGGGATCTCCTCGGCCCGCAGCGGGCGGTGTTCGCCGCCGATCTCGACGGCGGGATATCCGCTCCCGTCCCACTTCTCGTGGTGGAACCGCGCGATCATCTCGCCGATGGAAAAGATGCTCTCGCGCCGGATCATCTCGCCGGCCATCCGGAGCGCGCGGCCGCCGATGTCCGTGTGGTCCTTCATCTTCTCGAACTCCTCGGGCGTCAGCTTGTCGGGCTTTTGCAGGATGTAGTCCCGTATCCCGACCTTGCCGAGGTCGTGGAGCGGCGAGAGGTCGTAGATGAGCTCGACGTACTCGTCCGTGATCTGCTCCTTGTACTTCGAGTTCTTCTTCAGCTCCACGGCGAGGATCTTCGCGTAGTCCTGGATCCGCTGGATGTGTCCGCCGGTGTCGTCGTCGATCGACTCCGCCAGGTTCGCGATCGCGAGGATGGCGGCGCGCTGGGTGTCCTTGATCTCGGCCGTGCGCTGGACGACGGCCTCCTCGAGCGTCTTGAAGTAGTTCTTCTTCAGCTTGTCGACGATCGTCCGCTCCGTGACGTCGCGCAGCGTCGCCTGGAGGCCCGTGACGTGGCCGTTCTCGCGCACCCCGAGCGGCGCCAGCTCGAAGATGCGGTCCTCGCCGCCCTTCGTCGTGAGCTCGATCTGGACCCCGCGACTCTCGCGGCCCTCGGACACGTCGCGCAGGACGCCGTAGATCTTGTACAGGTTCCCCTTCTTCACGAAGCGCGAGATGTTCGTCCCCTCCATCTCGCCGCGCGTGAAGCCGAGCGCGGAGGAGAAGGCGGGGTTCACCCACGTGAGGCGGCCGTCGAGGTCCGTCAGCACGATCGGGTCCGTCACGTTCTCGACGATCGCGCGGTATCGCTGCTCGGACTTCTGGAGCTCCGAGACCTTCTCCTCCACGCGGATCTCGAGGCTGCTCGAGTGCTCCTTGAGGTCGTCGTAGAGCTTCTTGTTCTCGAGGACGAAGCCGATGTTGACCGCGAGCTCCTCCATGAGCTGCGCGAACTCGCGGTTGAAGCGGCCCTTCTCCCGGTCCTCGAGGTCCAGGATGCCGACGATCCGGTGCTTCACCTTGATGGGGACGCACACCTCGGACTGCGTCGCCGGGATGGGACCTCGGACGAAGCGGGCGTCCTGCGTCACGTCGTCCACCCGGAGCGTCTCGCCGGTGCGGACGGCGTGGCCCGCCAGCCCCTCGCCCTGCTTCAGGCGCGTGCTCTTCACCGCCGGGTTCGATGCCTCCTCGCCCGCGGCGACGAGGAGCACGAGGTCGCGGGTGAGGTCGTCGACGAGGAGGACGGTGACCATGTAGAGGTCGAAGCGGCGCTGGATGAAGTTGACGATCTCCTGCAGGCATCGCTCGGCGGTGAAGGCGTCGTTGGAGGTGTAGATCCGGATGATCTTGACCACCTCCTCGTGGAACGACTTGAGCAGCTCGAGGTAGGCGATCCGCTCCTCGAGGAGTTCGTACGCCAGATCCCGAGGCGTCTGTGCGCGCTCCGTCGTCATGCGAGTAGGTCCGGTACTTCGATTATAGCATACGGCCGCGGCGGGCGGGGGTCAAACCAGGAATAGTTCATGCATGCGACCGGCAGCTATCAGCACTCAGCT
>JACPRC010000192.1 GCA_016190175.1 Planctomycetota bacterium | reverse complement strand
GGGGCGCGGCCAGGATCTCCTCGTCCTCCTTGCCGAGCCGGTCGCGGACGCGGTCCACGACGAAGCCGGCCGCCGCCGGGTCCGCGGCCACCTCCGCCAGGGCGGCCGCGTCGCCCCCGAGCGCCGCGCAGAGCGGGATCTCCTTCGAAAGATCCGATTCCCGCCGCGCGAGCGCGGTCGCGAGATCGACACGTCGCGCGAAGGGCCGCGTCTTCAGCTCCTCCCGGAGGAACGACGCGTCGGAGTGCGCCGCGGCCCACACGTCGCGCCCCGTCTCCGAGAGCGCCGCGGGATCGACGCCGACCTTCCGCCCCTGCGCGAAGAGCCACGCCTTCACGTCGGGCGGCGCCGACGCGCCGTACTTCTCCGCCGCCTCCTCGAACCCGTCCGCCTCGCGGACGAAGAGGAGACTCGACCGAAGCACCGGCGAGTCCGGACGCGCCTCCAGCGCCCTCTCGAACTCGGCGGCGAGATCGTCCGGCTCGACATAGGCGCGGCCCCCCGGACTCGCCGGATCCGCGAAGAACGTCCCCGAGAAGAACCGCGAGTGGATCGCGGCGAACCGGAAGTCCGCCGGCCGCGTATCGTAGAACCCCGGCCTGCGCGGCGGCAGGTCCGCGGCGACGTCGTCGTCCGCCGCGACCGTCACCCCCGAGTTTGCGCGCAAGACCGCCACGCGCCGGACGCGGCGGCGGTCGAAGCGGTCGTTCTCTTCGGCATCGACGCCGCCGTAGCCGATTTCGATCTCGGCCGGGATCGAGACGCCCGCGACCTCCTGCCACTTTCGGACGGAGAAGGCGAGGAGCGGCGTCGCCTCCCCTTCGGTCGGCGGGATGAGGCGGACCTCCGCCCGCACGATCCGGAACGACCCGTCCACGCGATAGCGCCGGAGCACGGCGGCGAGCGGGAGTTTGGGGAGTTCCTTCCGGCGCCCGATCCCGATGAGCGAGTACGCGGATTCGAGGACCCATCCCGCCCCGTCCCGTCGTGCAGCCAGGTTCGGCTCCAGGGACAGAACGAGCTTCGGCGCGAGCGAGGCGATGAGGAGCGGGTCGTCGAAGAAGAGGCGGAGCAGGAATTCGGGCGGCGCGAGGAACGGATCGAGGTCGCGCATGCGGAGCCGCGACGCGGGCGAGCGGAAGCGGATCAAGCCGAGAGGAATGCCGGCGCCCCGGGCCCGCGGCTCCAGCGTGGAGAGCTCGAACAGGAACGACTCGGGGGTGTACAGGTATCGGACCGAGTAGGGCCCGACCGCGTCCTCGTCCGCCCGGACCTGCGGGTGATGGGCGTCGATCCGGAGGGCCTTCCCGCGGACCAGGGAAGCGCGGACGCGCCAGCGGTAGGCGTCGCTTTCGCGGTCTTCGACCGGAATGTCGAGGGAGTAGTCGACCTCGGCATCCTTGAGCGGCGCGACGCGGGCATCGAGGCGGTCGATCAGTTCGGCCGCCGAGTCCTGCGCGGCCACGGAGCCGCAGAGCCACGGAGGGGCACAGAGGAGCAGCGCGAGCAGCATCGACATAGATGATACGACGGACCCGCCGGCGCGATCGCTACAACACCCTCCGCGAGAACGGGAACAGCGCGAACGCCAGCCGCCACCGGAAGCGCTTCTTCGCCGCGAAGGCCGGCAACACCGCGACGACTTCGCCGAAGACGAACCCGACCCAGGCGAAAACGACGAGGGAGACGACCAGGAGATCCATCACGTCGCCGCCGGCATCCGGAGGATCGTCGACACGAACCCGGTGTCGTCCACGAAGATCGAGTAGATCTTCCGCTCCTTGAAGAGCGCGTAGAGCTTCGCGTCCAGGTTCCCGCGCGCGACCTCGTCATCGATGATCTTCAGCGCCTGGTCCACCGGGACCGCCGGTTTGTACGGCCGGTCCGCCGCGGTGAGCGCTTCGTAGATGTCCACGATCGCCAGGATCCGCCCGCCGATCGGGATCTCTTCGCCCTTGAGGCCCCACGGGTAGCCGGAGCCGTTCACCTTCTCGTGGTGGCACGCGGCGATGTTCGCGACCCACTCCAGCCGCTTCGGCCACGGAATCCGTTTCAGGATCTCCCACGTGTCCACGATGTGGTGCTCGATGATCTTCCGCTCGCGCGGCGTCAGGTTGCCGCGCCGCACGGCGAGGTTCTCGTGTTCGTAGTCCGACAGGAGCGGCTTCTCCTTCCCGTCCACGTCGACGAACGTCTCCGTGCGAATCCGGTCGAGGAACTTCGCGTCGTCGTCCGTGAAACCGCGCGGGACGTTGATCTTCCGGATCCTCTCCAGGATCTCGTCGAGATGGTCCCCCTTCCTCTCCTGCGCGCGCAGCCGCTCCTTCCAGTAGGCGAAGCGGTAGCGGATCGTCTCGATCTCCGCGTCCGTGAGCTTGTTCTTCTTGTCGAGGACCGCCTCCGGCACGGAGATCTTCCCGATGTCGTGGAGGAGCGAGGCGAAGCGGAGCTGGCGGAAGTCCTCGCGCCCGAACTTGACGCCGCCGAACATCTCCGCGGGCGCGGTGTTCACGGCGTCGGCGAGGGCGAGCGCGTACTTCGCGACGCGCTTGCAGTGGCCGTACGTCGGGCAGTCGCGCTTCTCGATCGCCAGGGTGAAGGAGTCCACGAGGCCGTCGAACATCGCCTCGATCTCCTCGTAGAGCTTCGTCTTCTCCACGCAGACGGCCGCCTGCGAGGCGAGGGCGAGGAGCACCTCCTCGTCCATCGGGTCGAACGTCCCGACGAAGTTGTCCACCTTCTCGCGCGACTCCAGCTTGACCCAGTTCTCCTGCTTCTTGTTGATGAGCTGGATCACGCCGATGATCTCCCCGTCGCGGTTCCGCATCGGGACGACGAGCATCGACCTGCACCGATACCCGCTGATCTCGTCGAAGGCGGTGGAGTAGGAGTAGGACACCTCCTTGGGGATCTTGTAGACGTCCGGGATGTTGACGATCTCGCCGGAGGCCGCGACGTGGCCCGCGATCGTCCGGCGGTCGAACGGGAGCCGCATCTCCTTGAACGGGAAGTGTATCGAGTCGTTCTGCGCGATCTTGAGGCTGAGGTACGGGGTGATCCGGTGGATGGGGTCCTTCCCCGTCGCGCTCGGGTTCGTCTCGACGTGGTCCTCGCGGATGAAGATGGAGCCGGAGTCCGCCGTCGTGAGGTCGCGGCTGAGCTTGAGGATGAGGTCGAGGAGCCGGTCGAGGCTGTGCTCCGCGGAGAGGGCGATGCCGATCTCCTGGAGCTTCTGCAGCCGGCGCACGACGCCGCGGGCGTCCTTCGAGACGACGCGGAGGATGTACGACGTGCTGGGTCCATCCCGGGCGCCGGGTTCGTCCGCCATCACTCTTCCTTCCCCTTCGAGGCCCAGGCCATGTCGCGGTTGTGGACGGCCGCCCGGCCCCGGCGGGAGACGGCGATGACGCCGACGGGGACCGATTCCGGGAAGCGCGCGACGGCGCGCTCGCAGGCGGCGGCGACCTCCTCGCCGTGCGCGATCGCGTCGTGAACCTCGCGCGCGAGCATCCGCCGGATGATCTCCTCGCCGATGCCGGTGCCCGCGACCGCGGCGGAGGGCCCGGCGTAGAAGCCGGAGCCCACGATCGGCGAGTCGCCGATCCGCCCCGCGAGCATGGGGCTCGCGCCGCCCGTGGAGTTGGCGACGGCGAGGCGCCCCTCGCGGTCGAGCGCGACGGCCCCGATCGTGTCGCCGTGGCCGAAGATCTTCTCGTACGGGACGTCGAAGTTCCAGTGGGCCCGCAGATCGAAGTTCCTCCACGCCTCGGCGAGTCCGTCGAAGGTCCTCCCGCCGAGCGCGCGTCGGACGTTCTCGAACCGTTCCTGCGCGCGCGGTCCCGGACCGGGGTGCGGCTCCGCCACTCCGCGGGAGCGCGCGAAGGCGGCGGCCCCGTCGCCCGAGAGGATCACGTGCGGCGTGTTCATCACCTCGCGGGCGGCGCGGATCGGGTTCTTGATCCCGCGGACGGCGGCGACGACGCCGATGCGGCCCTCCGCGTCCATGAGCGAGGCGTCCATCTCGATCGTCGCGCCGTCGAGGCGGAGCGTGGACCCGCTCCCGGCGTTGTAGCGCCCGTCGTCCTCGAGGATCACGGCCGCCGCCTGCACGGCGTCCAGCGCGTGGCCTCCCGTTTCGAGGAGGCGGAACGCCGCCTCGGCCGCGCGCTCGCAGCCGTCGTTCCAGGCGGCGGGCGATCCCACGCCTCCGTGGACGACGACGCCGTAGCGGAGCATCGCGCCATTATAAAAACGGCGGGAGCGGCTTCCACTATATAATCTCCCCCCATGGCCGACCGCGACCCGGCGATCCGCGTGATCCTCCTCCCGCGCGACACGAACGAGCACGGGACGATCTTCGGCGGCGTCATCCTTTCGCAGATCGACCTCGCGGGGGCGATGGAGATCCGCAAGGTATCGAGCAAGCGCTTCGTGACCGTCGCCATGAAGGAGGTCGTCTTCAAGGAGCCGGTCTTCGTCGGCGACATCGTCTCCTTCTACACGCGGACGGAGCGGATCGGGACGACATCGATCACCGTGCGCGTGGACGTGGAGGCGCAGAGGCGGCGGGAGCCGGAGCAGTTCGTGAAGGTCACGGAGGCCGTGGTCGTGTACGTGGCAGTGGACGACAAGGGCCGGCCGGTGCCTGTGCGCGACCCGAAGCACACGCTGCGGCGACGCAAGACTACCGGGTAACCGTTCACGGGATGGCCGCACGTCTCAGCCATCAGCCATCAGCTTTCAGCCAGGAGTGCCAAACGCGCTTCCTGCTGACGGCTGATTGCCGACCGCTGAACGCTTCCCCTCACTTGATGCGGTCCGCCGCCAGGCGGAAGCCCACGGTGATGTCCCCCGCGTGGGGGGCGGCCACGGTGTGGAACGCGGCGCGCACGGAGCTGGCGAAGGCGCCATAGGCCCCGCCCTTGACGATCCTCTGGCTGCCGTCCGAACCGAAGCTCGCGGTCCACTCCCGCCGGCCCCCCGCCATGTCGCGCACGCCGAACGGCGACTCGTCCGCGGGGAACAGACCGATCGGCTCGATGCCCACGCGGTCGCCGCGCGCCGTCTGCGAGGTGTAGAACATCCCCTCCCCGCCGTCGCCCCAGACGTGGAAGCGCCCGTCCGCGCCGCGGGCCGCCTTCTCCCACTCCTGGTGCGTGGGAAGCCGGAACGTCCACCGGCCGCCGCCCTTCTTCCGCGTGCACCAGTCCGCGTAAGCCACGGCCTCGTTCCACGAGACGGCGCAAACCGGATAGTCCCCGACGGCCACGTCCATCGGCCATCTCAATTGCTGCTTCGTGTCCTGGATGTATTCGTAGTATTGCCCGAGCGTCACCTCGAACCGGGCGATGAAGAACTCCTTGATCTCGCTCTTCTGCTCGTTGCGCTTGCGGTCGAGGGAGGTGATGATGAAGGGATCCTGTCCCACGATCGCCGGGCCCGGCGGGACGTACACGAATCCCTCGGGCACGTCGTCCGGCGGCTCGACCCGCGCCTCGACCACCTCGCCGCGCGCGATCCACAACGGGTACCGCACCTCGGCTTTCCCCGGCCACCGCAGAAGAACCAGCCAGCTCCCGGCCGGGATCTGCAGCGGGAAGGTGACCTCGTTCGCGCTCCCGCAGGCGAGCGGGTACGCCGTGCCCTTTCGCGCCGCGTCCTTCTCCGCTTCGGGCGCGTCGGCGAAGATGGGCTCCCCCTCCGGAGTCGCCACCGAGGGATCGAAGGGGAGCTGGACCAGCCGGCCATCGACCCGCTTGTGGCGGAACTCCAGCTTCACCGGCGCGACGGACGGCCACTCGGGGGCCGGCCCTCCCCAGGGAACCGGCACCACGCGGCGCTCGTGTTCCTGGTAGCGGAAGAGATACGCGGTCGCGCCGGAAGCGGTCAACCGGATCGTGGCGGGCTTCTCGATCTCCTCCTGGAACTCCCGGCCGCCGTACTGCACGACCAGGGGACCCCACAGCTTCATCTCGGCCGCGTTGCGGCGCTCCTCGGCATCTCGCCAGCGGCGGAAGTAGATCGACGCCAGCAGGCGCCGCGCTTCGGGCTCGTCGGAATAGTGCAGCGCCGTCTGGGCCGCGTGCTCCGCGCGGGTGTCGTTGACGCTCGCATCGAGCTGCGCCTCCGCATGCCGGCGCTCCGCATCCCAGATCTTCCGCCGGTCGTCGAGCGACCAATAGGGGGCCTTCCGATCGATCTCCGCATCCCGTTCCCGCACATGACGTCCGGCACGCTCGTAGGCGTCGTCGCGCAGGAGGAGATGCCGTCTCGCGGCCTTGATCTGCTCCCGGGCGCGACGGCGGCGGGCCGCCTCGATCCCCTTCCAGGCGGCCGGATGGCCCATGGACTGGAGCTGGGCCCAGAGGACGATCGCCGTATCCGGGTCCGCCTTGTCCGCCTCGCGCTCCAGCCGGTCCATCTCGTTCGCCCTGCGGATCCGGCCGGCGATCACGACGCCGGCGGCCGTGAGCAGCGTGACCGCGACGGTCGCGGCCGCGACGGAGGCCGCCGCGTGGCGCCGGATCCTCTTCGCGATCCGCGAATAGAACGGCGAGGGCCTGGCGACGATCGGCTCCCCCCGGAGGAAGCGGCCGAGGTCGTCGGCGAACTCCTTCGCGCTCGCGTAGCGGCGCGACGGCCCCTTCTCCAGCGCCTTGAACGCGATCGTCTCCACGTCGGCGGGGACGCGGGCGTTGAGCTTGCGCGGCGAGATCGGCTCGTCCCAGGTGATCCGCTGGTAGACCTCGATGGCCGTCCCGCCCATGTGCGGCGGCCGCCCGGTCAGCACCTCGTAGAGGATCGCCCCGAGCGCGTAGACGTCCGTGCGCGCCGAGATCTTCTTGCGGTCGCCGCGGACCTGCTCGGGGGCCATGTACACCGGCGTCCCCATGATCGCCCCGCTGCGGGTGAGTTGCGTGTCGGCCCCGCCGAGGTAGGCGAGCCCGAAGTCCACGACCTTCGGCTCGCCCTCCGGCTCCACGAGGATGTTCGCGGGCTTGAGGTCGCGGTGGACGACGTCCTGCTCGTGCGCGTGCTGGACGCCGAGTGCGACCTTGCGGAGGATCTCCAGCATCGGCCGGATCTCGTACCGGCGGTCGCCGATCACCTTGCTGAGCGATTCCCCCTTCACCAGCTCCATGACGAGGAAGAACCGCCCGCCCTCCTCGCCCGCGTCGAAGACCCGGAGCACGTTCGGATGCGAGAGCCGCGCCGAGGCGACCGCCTCGCGGCGGAATCGTTCCTTCGAGATCTGGAACGGGGGCACCGCCTCGTTGAGGACCTTGAGC
>JACPRC010000187.1 GCA_016190175.1 Planctomycetota bacterium | reverse complement strand
TTCGCGATCGAGCTTGCGGCGGAAGCGGGGATCGCGTGGGGGCGGCTCACGGGGATGGAAGTGGAACGCAGCGGCTCGGCAAGCGAGACCCTCGCGGCGGACGACGAGAACGTGTTCGCGTTCTTCGCGGGGCCGCTGGTGCGCGCATCGGCGCGTCTCGGCTCGGCGCTCCGCATCGGCGCGTTCGGCGAGTTCCGCCGGCAGTTCGGTCAGGCGGAGGGGTGGGCGGGATCGGGCGGGATCGAGGTGGGAGTGGAGTTCTGACCGCGATTTCGCCTGCGCGGCCGAAGCCCGCCGCTTCGGCGTGGCGAAGGCCCACCCTTGGGGCGGGGAGCTTCACTCCGTCGCGGAGCGCGATGTCCAGGATCTTGTCCGCGCGACGATCGGAGGCCGGGGCAGCTTCCGCCGCTTCCGCGACGTCGTGGCAAGGTACCCCGATCTCGACGCGCGCTGGTTCGAGATGCGGCGCAAGGCGCTCGTGAACGAGGCGCTCCGCCGGCTGGAGTCTCTCGACATCAAGCCGCTTTACGAGTTGCGTCCGCCGTCCCGGCCGGCGCCCCCGCCTACGCCGCGCGGGCCGGGAATCCACCTCGATCATGTCCTGGCACGCGGCGCACCCGAGGGAAAGACCGAGGTTCTCGAGGGGCGGGGCCTGCGCGTGGTCTCCGCCGCCGGCGAGTCGGAGTCGCGCGGGGTTTTCAAGACGCTCGCGCGCGATCTCTGCGACTACAAGGGCGTGGCCTGGCGGAAGAGCCCCATCGAGGGCAAGTCGGTGATCGAGCTGGGCGCCATCCGCATCCGGCATGCCGGCGGCCGGGTGGAGGTGACTGTCGAGGCGGGACAGGACGTACTGCGGCGGTTCGGGTCGGCGTAGGGCCTACTTCCGTCCGGCCCACCGGCGCAGGTAGTCCGGAAGGACCGAGAGGGCGCGGTACCAGGGCCGCGCCCGGAGCTGCGCCTCCAGATACCACAGCGAGGATTGCGCGCGCGGCGTCATGGTCTGCCGCAGCGGAGCGGTCAACAGGGCGGGGAGCAGGTGGCGGAAGCGGGACCAGTCCCAGCGCGGCGCGGAAGGTCCGGCCGGCCGGGGCACGGACGGAGCCGGCTCCACGGGGTAAACGAACTCCTCGAACGTGCGGTCTCCCAGCCCCCAGTCCGGTCCGTTCGGACAGAAGGGCAGCCCGTCGAACTTGCGGGGGTTCCACACCCTCGACGGTCCCGCGGCTCCCCCCGGACCGTGGTGGTTCAGGTGGTAGAGCTCGAACCCGCGCCGGGTCATGTCGACCCACGGGGATCGCCGGAGCGCGCGCGCGGCGAGATTGAGGTCGACGCTGCCCCAGAACACCATCCTCTCGTCGTAGCCGCGGCACTCGGACCAGAGATCCCGATGCATGAGGACGAGCCCCGTGCCGGTGTAGGCCCTGCCCACGAACCAGAACCACGGGTTCTCGGGGAGCGCGCGGCCGTATCGGCGGACGACCCACGAGATCTCGTGGAGCGGGGGTCGCATGGCGACGTACGAGGTCGGCACATGGCGGCGCCCGGCGAAGAAGAAACCGCGGCCGGTCTCCACGCCCTCCACGCACCCGCCGTCGGCCAGGGCGAGAATGCGGCGCAGGGTCGGCGCGGGGAAGAGCATGTCCGAGTCCGTCTGTCCGATGAACCGGCCCCGGCACCGCCGGACGGCCACGTTCTGCAGCAGCGCCATCGGCCAGTCGTTCTCCGGGATGGCATATCGCCGGGCCATCGAAGCCGGGACCAGAATGAAGCGGACGATGCGCCGTCCCGCGGGGGTCAGGTTCAGCACGGCGTGCAGGGGCTGCGCGCTGCCCCAGTCGCAGACGACGAGCTCCACGGAATCCTGCCGCTGCAGCCTTTCCAGGTTCTCGCCGAGGTAGTTGATCGTGGTCTCGAGCCTCCACCGGGAGTCGCCCATGTACGCATCGTTGCGCGCGCCGACGAAGAGGGAGAGGAGCGGGGCACGGGAATCCGGTGAATCGCTTGCCTCGGCCATTCGATGATTATATATATCGGACCGCCGGCAGGCGCCCCTGAGCCGCTGGAGTTCTGCGGGTGAGACGCGGTCCATCTTCCGCGACGGAATCCATGACGGAGAGCATTCCACTGACGGAGTCGCCCGCGGCGTGGCTGGAGGGCCGCATCCGGGGCCCCGCCGCCTGCCGGGTGCTGGAGCTCGACCTCGCGAGCCCCGAGGGGTGCTGGCGCCTCAACCGCCGCACGTTCGGCCGGTTCCTGCGGCGCTACTTCACCGACGTCTCCGCCCAGGAGGAGGGGGATCGCCTCCGGGTCCGTGCCGCGGGGCCGCTCGGCGATCGCCGCCGGCCGCTCTTCGTGATCGGGGTGATGCGGGTGCGGAACGAGGCCCGCTGGATCGATCGGGCGCTCCGTTCGCTCGATCCCCTGGCGGACGCCGTCATCGTGCTGGACAACGACTCCACCGACGGCACGCCGGAGATCTGCAGCCGGTTCGGGCATGTGGCGGGCATTGCGTCCGGGATCGGCCGGCCCGTGGACAGCACGCGCGATTTCAACCGGCTTCTGGACCTGGCGCTGATGTGGAAGCCGGATTGGGTGTTCAAACTTGACGGCGACGAGGAGGTGGCGGAGGGGGGAGGGGCGGTCTTCCGGGAGGCGTGTCTCCGCCCCGGCCTGGCGGCGATCACGGTGCTTCAGCTTCACCTCTGGGACGACGAGCGCACGATCCGCGTGGACGGGTCCTACTCGCCGCACGTCTGCTGGATCCCGCGCGCCTTCAACGTCTCCCGCCAGGATCCGTCGCGGCTGCGGCATCTTCCCACGTCGCACGGAGCGAACGAGTTCTGCAGCGGGATCCCCGACGGCCTGCGGGGGCAACGCATCCTGGCGGACGTGGCGCTGTGGCACTATGGCCACATGGACCCCGCGAGGCGTCCCCTGAAGCACGCCTTCTACGCGTCCATCGACCCCGCGTATGCCGCGACGGGCCTCTACGATCACATCCTCGCGCCGCCGAAACGCCTCCGCGCGCGGCCGGACCGGGCCTCCGCGATCGGGCGGTGGATGCACGGCGCCTACGTCGGGATCCGCTCCGCCCTGCTGCGGGAGCCGTGGAATTCGTGGACGCTCAGGGCGCGGCGCGCCGCGCTGGAACGGATGGGGATGGGACTTTTCCCCCGCCCGAACGCCTCGCCAGCACCACCAGCTCGTCCGAGAGACTGAAGCCCTCGGCGAAGGCCCCGCCGATGACCGGCAGGCCGACGGGGAAGGGCCATCTCAAGCCCATCTTCAACCAGAGCCCGGCCAGGAAGCGGTGGGGGAGGAAGTACCGCCGGACCCGGACGACCTCGAGGCCGGCGCTCGCCAGCATGCGGCGGAGGGTGCGCTCGGTGAAAAAGGTGAGATGCTGGCCGATCTCCCAGTGGAGCCAGTGGCGTCCGAGCGCGCGGGCGGGCCATCCTCCGCAGTCGGGCAGGGTCAGGATCATGCGGCCGCCGGGGACGAGCGTGCCGCGCATGCGCTCCAGCGCGCGGCGCGGGCTCTCCAGGTGCTCGAGGCAATGGCTCAGGCGCACCCAGTCGAACGAGGCGAGCGGGAGGTCCGCGTCCTCGACCGAGCCGGCGCGGACGTCGAGGCCCTCGTCCCGCGCGCGCGCGGCGGCCTCGGCGGAACTTTCGATACCCGCGACGCTCCAGCCCGCGTCCTTGAGGATCCGCATGGCCTCGCCGGCGCCGCAGCCCACGTCGAGCAGGCGGCCCGCGGGGCGGGCGTCAGGGAAGCCCCGCAGGTGATGCCGGTAGAGACCCGCGGCCCAGGCCGTCGGGCCGAAGCGGGGGGAGAGGCCGCGCCACCGCCGGACCACGCCCTCGCGGACGCGGCCCCGCCAACCGTCCGCGGCCGGGGCGTGGAAGGCGTAGTAGTCGCCCTCGTAGTACGGCGCGACCTCCTCCGGGCCGGGCCGGGGATCGAGGTACATGAGGCCGCACCGGCGGCACCGGACGATCCTCCAGTCGCGGTCGCGGCGGAAGACCCGGTCGAGCCCGTAGAAGAGGAACCGCGGGTCGTCGGCGCCGCACAGGTCGCACGAGACGTGGCGCATTGGGGTTCTGCTGGAATTTCGTCCAGTTCTGCCTTGACGTTGACCGATATTGTGATATGTTCAGATTGTGAACGCAAGTGTTCAAGCCATGAACGGAGAGGGGCTTCCCCGGCACGACGACCTCGCGGCGCTCCACATCCTCCGCGAACTGGAGCGCGACCCGGGCATCAGCCAGCGCGAGATCAGCCGGCGCCTGGACATCTCCCTCGGGATGACGAATCTCCTCATCCGGCGGCTGGCGCGGAAGGCGTGGATCAAGGTGCGGTCGATCCCCGGACGGCGGCTCCTGTACGCCCTGACGCCGCGGGGGCTGGCGGAGAAGGTCCGCAAGACGCGGGACTTCGTCCGGCTGTCCTTGCGGTACTACGGCGACCTGAGGACGGCCGTCGTGCAGCGCATCCGCGAGACGGGGCGCAAGAAACCGCTCGTCGCTTCCGTCGGCGCGGGCGAACTCTCCCCCATCCTTCTGGAGGCGGTCCGGGAGGCGGGGGGATCGTACGCGGGTGCGTGGGACGGGAACGGCCATGCGGAGGTCCTCGTCGTCTTTGAAAGGCCCTCGCGCGCCCGCCGGGAGGCTTGGGAGCGCGTCGGGCTCGCCGTCATCGACCTCTCCTGAGGGGAAGCATGGCCGACGTGACCGTCATCCGTCCGCGGAAGGGCTGGGCGGGGTTGGGCCTGGGGGAACTGTGGGAGTTCCGCGAACTCCTGTGGGTGCTCGCGGCGCGCGAGGTCAAGGTGCGCTACAAGCAGACGTTCCTCGGCGCGACGTGGGCGGTGATCCAGCCGATCACGGTGATGATCATCTTCACGATCTTCTTCGGGAAGCTGGCCGGGCTTCCCTCCGACGGACTCCCGTACCCGGTCTTCGCCTTCGCGGCGCTCCTTCCCTGGGGCTACTTCTCCCACGCGATGGCCGGGGCGTCCGGGAGCGTGATCGAGCATCGGGGCATCATCAGCAAGGTCTACTTCCCGCGCCTGATCCTGCCGCTGGCGCCGCTCCTTTCGGCCCTCGTCGATTTCGGCATCTCGTTCCTGGTGCTCGCCGGGCTGATGGTCTACTACGGCATCGTCCCGTCCGCGGCGGCGGCGCTGCTGCCCCTGTTCGTGCTCCTGGCGATGCTCTCCGCGCTCGCGCTGGGGCTGTGGCTGGCGGCGTTGAACGCCCACTACCGCGACTTCCGGTACGTGGTTCCGTTCCTCCTCAACGTCGCGTTCTTCGCCTCCCCGATCGCGTACCCGAGCAGCATGATCCGCCATCCGGTGTGGAAGGCGCTGTACGGGCTGAATCCGATGGCGGGGGTGATCGAGGGGTTCCGGTGGGCGCTCCTGCGGGGCGCGCCGCCCGGCCCGATGCTGTGGGTCTCGACGGCCATGATGCTGGCGCTCCTCGTGTCGGGGCTGGCGTTCTACCGCCGGATGGAGCGGACGTTCGTGGACGTGGTATGAAGAATGGACCGGATGTCGCGGGCCTGCTCCGGGCGATTCGATACGCCGCCCGGGTGGTGTCCGGGCATGGGAAGATCCATCTCACCGAAGGGGGCGCGCTTTGCTAGCCATTCCACCTGAACGGTTGGCCCAGTACAGGGCGGCGGCACTCCGGCGGGAGGCCGAGGAGCGCGCGATCGCCGCTCCGCGCGAGACCCGGGCGTGGGAGGTGGCGCGTCGCGCGGCGGCGATGCTGCGTGCGCGCTTCGGGGCCGCGCGCGTCGTCGTGTTCGGATCTCTCGTCCACCCCGGGTGTTTCACGCGATGGTCCGATGTGGATCTGGCCGCCTGGGGGATCCCGCCGGGGGATACCTTCCGTGCCATCGGCGCCGCCATGGACATCGACCCGGAGATCGAAGTGAATCTCGTCGTCGTCGATGCGTGTCGGTCGTCTCTCCGGGCCGTCATCGAACGAGAAGGGGTGGAGGTTTGATCGAGCGCTACAAGGCCGCAGCGGAGCGTATCCGACAGACCTGCGCGGATCTTGACGAGATCGCAGGGCGGGCCCGTCGGGCCGTCGCGGCCATGAGGCGGCGGGTGGAGGAGATGGATCTGCTCGCCGACTCCGCGGCCCTGAGCTTGCACGATTTCTACACGGGGCTTGAACGACTGTTCCACCATGTGGCCGCGACGATCGACGCGAAGGTCCCGACGGGTGCGCCGTGGCACCGGGAACTTCTGGAGCAGATGGTCGGGGAGATGCCCGGCTTGCGTCCCGCGGTCCTTTCGCAAGCCTCGGTACAGGGCATCGATGAATACCTCCGCTTCCGGCACGTGGTGCGGAACGTGTACAGCTTCGTGTTCGATCCGGCGCGCATCGAGACGCTGGTGGATCGTCTCGGGAGCCTCCTGCCCCGGCTGCGGGAGGAACTTGAGGCATTTGCGGGTTTTCTCGACAAGGTGTCTCAGGACGATGAGTGACGTTGCGATACGCGTCGAGGGTCTCGGCAAGCGCTACCGGATCGGCGCGTGGCAGGCGTACCGGACGTTCCGCGAGGCGCTGATGAACGCGGCACGGGCGCCGCTGCGCCTCTTCCGCCGCAACGGCCACGGCTCTGAGGATCGGACCCTCTGGGCGCTCAAGGACGTGTCGTTCGAGGTGAAGGAAGGGGAGATCGTCGGGATCATCGGGGCGAACGGCGCGGGGAAGTCGACGCTTCTGAAGATCCTGTCGCGGATCACGGAACCGGCGGAGGGGCGGGCGGAGGTGCGCGGCCGGGTGAGGGCGCTCCTCGAGGTGGGAACGGGGTTTCATCCGGAGCTCACCGGCCGCGAGAACATCTATCTCAACGGCGCCATTCTGGGGATGAAGCGCGCCGAGATCGCCCGCAAGTTCGACGAGATCGTGGCGTTCTCCGAGATCGAGAGGTTCCTGGACACTCCGGTGAAGCACTATTCGAGCGGGATGTACGTGCGGCTGGCGTTCGCGGTGGCGGCGCACCTGGAGCCGGACGTGCTGCTCGTGGACGAGGTGCTGGCGGTGGGGGACGCGGCCTTCCAGAAGAAGTGCCTGAACCTGATGAGCGACGTCGCCGCGAAGCGGGGTCGGACGATCCTGTTCGTCAGCCACAACATGAGCGTGATCGACCGCCTGTGCGGCCGGGCCGTGCTCCTGGAGGGGGGGCGGATCGCGGCCGACGGGCCCGCGGGTCAGGTGGTGGGGCGCTATCTCGCCGGGCGGACCACCTGCGAGGGGGCGTGGAAGCGGCCGGCCTCCATGAGCCCGTCGCAGGATCTCACGATCCGCTCCGTCCGCGCGAAGGGACCCGACGGCCGGACGAGCGCGTCTTTCCGGGGCGACGAGCCGATCGCGATCGAGGTGGAGTACGAAGTGCACCGGCCCCTGGAGAGTTGCGCGATCAGCGCCGCGATCTGCAACGCGATGGAGATTCAGGTGACGTACACGGCGGATTCGGACTCGCGCAACGTGTCCGGGCTCCCCAAGGAGCCCGGCCGCTACCGGACCGGGTTCGTGCTGCCCGGCCATTTCCTCGCGTCGGGACGCTACACCGTCGCCCTTTCCGCGCATCTGGTCGGACTGCTCATCTACGACACCGTTCTGGACTCGGTCGCTTTCGAGGTGCAGGTTGCGGGCTCCGTGGAATCCCTCGACTATCGGAAGCCCATCGTCGCGCCCGTGCTGGAGTGGGATACGGAACGCCGGGACGCGGGGGTTGAAGCGAGAAATGGAACACAGGGTCCATAATGTCGTGGTGACCGGCGGAGCCGGCTTCATCGGCAGCCATCTCACGGAGCGCCTGCTCCGCGACGGCCACGCCGTCACCGTGGTGGACAACTTCGCGACGGGGCGGGCGGACAACCTCGGGGAGAACCCGAGACTGCGCATCGCCCGCGCCGACGTCGCGGAGGGGGACGCGATCCGCCCGCTCTTCGAGGGCGCCGACTGGGTCTTCCACCTCGCCGCCCTCGCCGACATCGTGCCGTCCATTCAGCGGCCTCTCGACTACCACCGTGCGAACGTGGACGGCACCGTCGCCGTTCTCGAGGCCGCACGCGCGGCCGGCGCGAAGCGGTTCGTCTATGCCGCTTCATCGTCCTGCTACGGCATTCCCGACCGGTACCCCACGGCGGAGACGGCGCCGATCCGGCCGATGTACCCGTACGCGCTCACGAAGTACCTCGGAGAGCAGTACGTCCTGCATTGGAACCGGACCTATCGGCTGCCCTGCGTCAGCCTGAGGCTCTTCAACGTCTACGGACCGCGCTCGCGGACGACGGGCGCGTACGGGGCCGTCTTCGGCGTCTTCCTCGCGCAGAAGCTCGCGGAAAAACCCTTCACCGTCGTCGGCGACGGGAACCAGACGCGCGACTTCACCTTCGTCACCGACGTCGTGGACGCGTTCGTGCGTGCCGCGGAGTCCGACGTCGAGGGCGAGATCTTCAACGTCGGCTCGGGGGATCCCCGGAGCGTGAACGATCTCGTCGCCCTCCTTGGGGGGGAGAAGGTGCACATTCCCAGGAGGCCCGGGGAACCCGACCGGACTCATGCGGATTCCTCCAGGATCGAGCGGACGCTCGGATGGCGTCCGAAGGTGCCGTTCGAGGAGGGGGTGCGGATCATGCTCGACCATATCGAGCTGTGGCGCAAGGCGCCGGTCTGGGACGAGAGGTCCATCCAGGATGCGACCCGCGACTGGTTCCGCTATCTGGGAGCCTCCCATGCATCGGAACGGAAAAGTTAGGGATCTGGACGATCTGGCCCGGGTCCTCGACGGCCACCGCGCCGAGAACCGGAAGATCGTCCACTGCCACGGGGTGTTCGACCTGATGCACATCGGACACATCCGGCACATGGAGAACGCGAAGCGGCTCGGGGAGGTCCTCGTCGTCACGGTGACTCCGGACCGGTTCGTCAACAAGGGACCGGGCCGTCCCGTCTTCGGCGAACAGCTCCGGGCGGAAGCGCTGGCCGCGCTCGCCTCCGTCGATTACGTCGCCGTCAACCGCTGGCCCACGGCGGTGGAGGCGATCCGGCTCCTGCGCCCCCACCTGTACGTGAAGGGGGCCGAGTACGGCGACGCGGGGAAGGACCGCACGGGGGCCATATCGCTGGAAGAGGAGGCCGTCCGCTCCGTCGGGGGCAGCCTCGCCTTCACCCACGACCTCACCTTCAGTTCGTCGAGCCTCATCAACCGCCATCTCGGCGTTCTCTCCCCAGAGGCGACCGCGTATCTGGGGGACTTCTCCACGCGGTACGCGGCGGGGGACGTCATCCGGTACCTCGACGACGCGCGGAAGCTCAAGGTCCTGGTCGTGGGCGAGGCGATCATCGACGAGTACGTCTTCTGCCAGGCCCTCGGGAAGTCCATCAAGGAGCCGATCCTCGCGCTGCGCTCCGACTCCGTGGAGAAGTTCGCCGGAGGGAGCCTCGCCGTGGCGAACAACGTCGCCGACTTCAGCGATCACGTGACTCTCCTCACCCTCCTGGGGGATCAGAACCCGCAGGAGGAGTTCATCCGGGAACGGCTGAACCCCGCCATCGACTCCCGGTTCCTCTTCCGGAAACGCTCTCCGACGATCGTGAAGAGGCGGTTCGTCGAGGGCTACTTCTTCCAGAAGATGTTCGAGGTCTACGAGATCAACACGGGACCGCTGGAGGAGGAGGACGACCGGGCCATGTGCGCCGCGCTGGCGGAACGCATCGGGGAGTACGATCTCGTGCTCGTGATCGACTACGGCCACGGGATGTTGAGCGCGAACGCGATCCGGGTTCTCTGCGAGGGCTCGCGGTTCCTCGCCCTCAACGCGCAGGCGAACGCCGGCAACCTGGGCTATCACAGCATCGCGAAGTACGCTCGGGCGGACTACGCGTGCATGGGGGAGGGCGAACTTCGCCTGGTCGAACGGGAGCGGTTTGGAGACCCGAAGCCGCTCGTGCTTCAGCTCGCGCGGAAGCTCCAGTGCGGCCGGATGATGATCACGCGGGGGAAGTACGGGGCGCTGTGCTATGCCGGGGACACCGGTTTCCGGGAACTCCCCGCCCTGGCGACGCAGGTGGTCGACCGCATGGGGGCCGGCGACGCGTTCCTCTCCGTCAGCGCCTTGTGCGTCGTCCAGAACGCGCCGATGGAGATCGCGGCCTTCGTGGGGAGCGCCGCCGGAGCCGAGGCGGTGGCGACCGTGGGACACCGCCGGTCCATCGAGCGGGTGCCGCTGCTCAAGCACATCGAGGCGCTGCTCAAGTGAGGAAGCATGCATAGCGCGGCGGAGTACTTCCGGACCCTCGCGGATCTGCTCGATGCGGTCCAGGTCACGGACGGGGAGGGGCGGGCGCTCGCGCTCCAGGAGGGGGGCGATCGGGCCGCCGCGCTGATCGAGTCGGTGCGCGCCGGGTCACGCAAGATCCTCCTCGTCGGAAACGGCGGAAGCGCGGCCATCTCGAGCCACATGCAGAACGACTTCTGTCACGCCGCCGGAGTCCGCTCGATGGCGTTCACCGACGCGGCGATGCTGACCGCGCTGAGCAACGACCACGGTTACCCGGAGGCCTTCGAGCGGTGCGTCCGGATGTGGGCCGCGCCCGACGATCTTCTGATCGCGGTCAGCAGCTCCGGCAGGTCGGAGAACATCCTGCGCGGGGTGCGTGCGGCGCGCGAGGGGCGGGCGGCGGTGCTCACCTGTTCGGGTTTTCGGCCCGACAACCCGTTGCGGTCGATGGGAGACGTGAACTTCTACGTGGGATCGGGCGCCTATGGCCCCGTGGAACTGGCGCACCACGCTATCCTCCATTATCTGTCCGACCGGGTGGCGAAGCGTGCGTGAGATCGGATCCGTCATGATCGCCGGGTGATGAGCATGGGTGAGACTCGACACGTCAGGGGAGCCGGAGGAGCCGATCCCCCCGCGATGACACCCGTTTGAGGTTCAGAATGGCACCATTGAGCTCGATACGGAGGCTGTTCGGGAAGATCCGGCGGCGGATCAACGATCGGCTCCAGCAGCCGATCCCGAACGTGTATTTCGAACACCTCGTCCTGCTCACGCTCTGCGACGTCTTCGCGAGAGCGGTCCGGGGATTCAAGGGGTGCACCCCGATCCGGACGGCCGTCCTGGGATACCATCCGCAGCTTTTCGCGCTGCTGGAGCCCCTGCGGGACTTCGGCTTCGCGATCGAGGCGCAGTACGCGTACCGGGAGGACGACGTCGTGCACCCGTGTCGTCCTCTTTCGGATCTCGCGGTCAGCCGCTATGACGCGTTGATCCTCGGCGGCGAGTCCGGCCAGGCGGAAGCGGCGCTCATCGAACGGCTCCGGCAGTCCGTTCCGTCCCTTCCCCGGCGCCACGGCCCCGTCCTTCACGTCCACCGGACGTGCTCCCGATTCCTCGCGACCCTCTCCCGGCTCAGGACGGGCCACTTTTCCTCCTGCCTGAATCTCAGGAAGCTGGCCCTGGTGGCGCTGGCCGTTTCGACGACGAGGGGGGGCTGCATCGCGGAGTGCGGGGCCTACCAGGGAGGCACCGCCGTTTTCATGGGGTGTCTTCTTCGCGAGCACGGGGATCCGCGCCGGGTGCACACGATCGACACGTTCGAGGGAATGCCCGCGGCGACGCCGCGAGACGGCGTCACGCCCTATCAGGCCGGGTTGTTCCGTGACACGAGGTTCGAGGACGTCTGCGGGCACGTCGCGGCACACGGTCTTCAAGACGCGGTGAAGGTGCACAAGGGTCTCTCCCAGGAACGGCTCCCGGAGATCCTGGCGCGCGAGTCCGCGGTGTCCCTGGCGCTCGTGGACACGGACCAGTACCTGGGCACGGTGGAAAGTCTGAGGCTGCTGGTGCCGAAACTCGCCGTGAACGGCGTGATCCTGGTGGACGACTACTGCCTCGACGGCGTCAAGAACGCCATCGATGAGATCCGGAAGGAGCATCCGGGGATGGCCGGCGCGGAGGTCACGTACAATCTGTACATGATGTGGCGGCATGCGGACGAAGGGTTCCTTTCGCAGGGCTGGGCGTCGGGGGATCGCGCTTCCGAACCCGCCCGGGGAGGGGAGGATGGGTGAGATCGGACGGGTCCTCGTCACGGGCGGGGCCGGCTATGTCGGCGCCGTCCTCGTCCCGCGGCTGCTGGCGCGCGGCTACGAGGTGCGCGTGCTGGACCTCTACCTCTTCGGCGAGCACGTCCTTCGGGAGCACCCGCATCTCCGTCAGATCATGGGGGATCTCCGCAATCAGGAGGTTCTGCGCGACTCGGTCGCCGGCTGCGACGCCGTGATCCACCTCGCCTGCATCTCGAACGACCCGAGCTTCGAACTCAACCCCGCGCTCAGCCGATCGATCAACTACGAGGCGTTCGGGCCGCTGGTGCGCATCAGCAAGGAGTCCGGCGTGCGCCGGTTCGTCTACGCCTCCACGTCCAGCGTCTACGGCATCAGCGACGCGAAAGACGTGACGGAGGAGCACCCGCTCGTGCCGATCACGGACTACAACAAGTACAAGGCGCTGTGCGAGCCCGTGCTTCTGGCGGAGCAGTCGCCGGGCTTCACGACCGTCGTGATCCGCCCGGCGACGGTCTGCGGCTACTCGCCGCGCCAGCGGCTGGACCTCACCGTGAACATCCTCACCAACCACGCCGTGAACCTGGGCAAGATCACCGTCTTCGGCGGCGGGCAGATGCGGCCGAACATCCACATCGAGGACATGGTCGATCTGTACGAGTCGCTGCTGGAGATGCCCGAGGCGAAGATCGCCGGGAAGATCTTCAACGCCGGATGGCAGAACCAGACCGTGGCCGAGATCGCGGAGACGGTGAAGGGCGTGGTGCAGAAGGAAGTGCCGGGCCGCGAGCGGCTGGAGGTCGTGCAAACGCCGAGCGACGACCGGCGCTCGTACCACATCTCGTCGGAGAAGATCAGGCGCGAGTTGGGCTTCGCGCCGCGGCGCACGATCCGGGACGCCGCGGGCGACCTCGTGAAGGCGTTCCGCGAGGGGAGGATCCCCGACTCGATGAACGACGTGCGGTACTACAACATCAAGACGCTGCAGAAGGTGGGACTGAGATGATGGACGCCGAAATCCTCACGCGGCTGTACCGCGGGATGCTCCGGATCCGGATCGTCGAGGAGCGGATCGCCGAGCTCTACCCGCAGCAGGAGATGCGATGCCCGGTCCATCTGTGCATCGGCCAGGAGGCCGTGGCCGTCGGCGTGTGCGACGCCCTCGATCGCGGGGACTACGTGTTCAGCAACCACCGCTCCCACGGACATTATCTCGCGAAGGGCGGGGACCTCCGCTCCATGATCGCGGAGATCTACGGCAAGGCCACGGGATGCGCGCAGGGGAAGGGCGGCTCCATGCATCTGGTCGACCTGGACGCGGGATTCCTCGGGGCGACCCCGATCGTGGGGAGCACGATTCCAATCGGAGTCGGCGCCGCCTGGGGATCGGCGTTGAAGGGCGAATCGCGCGTGGCGGTCGTCTTCTTCGGCGACGGCGCGCTCGAGGAGGGGGTCTTTCACGAGAGCCTCAATTTCGCGCTGCTGAAGAAGGTCCCCGTGATCTTCGTTTGCGAGAACAACCTCTACTCCGTCTATTCCCCCCTGGCCGTCCGGCAACCCGGCGAGCGGGAACTGTTCTGCATCGCCGGAGGACATGGGGTCGAGTCGCATCAGGCCGACGGCAACGACGTGCTTGCGGTCCGCTCCCTGGCGGAACGCGCCGTGGAGAAGGCACGCGGGGGCGGGGGCCCCACGTTTCTCGAGTTCAAGACCTACCGGTGGCGCGAACACTGCGGTCCGAACTACGACGACGACCTCGGCTATCGTCCCGAGACGGAGTTCCTCGAGTGGAAGAAACGGTGCCCGATCGCGGCGCTCCGGGAACGGCTGCTCGAAGCGGGGATCTGCTCGGATCGCGGGATCGGCGAGATGGAGAGCGCCGTGAAGTCGGAGATGGAGGCGGCGGTGGAATTCGCGCGGCGGAGTCCGTGGCCTGCCGATACGCTTCTGATGGGTGACGTGTATGCCTCGTGAGCTGAAGTACGCCCAGGCGATCAACGAGGCCATCGATCTGTGCATGGCCAGGGACCCGTCCGTCTATCTCATGGGGTTGGGCGTGCCCGATCCCAAGGGAGTCTTCGGGACCACCCTGGGGCTTCGCGCGAAACACGGAGATCGTCGCGTGCTGGACATGCCCACGTCGGAGAACGGCATGACCGGCGTGGCCGTCGGCACGGCCCTGGCGGGGTGTCGTCCCGTCATGACGCACCAGCGCGTCGACTTCGCCCTGCTCGCGCTGGATCAGATCGTGAATCAGGCCGCCAAGTGGCGCTACATGTTCGGCGGGAAACTGAAGGTCCCGCTGGTCGTACGCCTGATCGTCGGTCGGGGATGGGGACAGGGGCCGCAGCACTCGCAGAGTCTTCACTCGTGGTTCGCGCACGTTCCGGGACTCAAGGTCGTCATGCCCACGACACCCTACGATGCCAAGGGCCTGTTGATATCGAGCATCGAAGACGACGATCCGGTGATCTTCCTGGAACATCGATGGCTCCACGGCATCACGGGACCCGTGCCCGAGGGGGTGTACCGGGTTCCGCTGGGTTCCGCCCGGGTGATGCGGGAAGGAAGGGACGTCACGATTGCCGCCATCTCGCACATGTGCCTGGAGGCGCTGCGCGCGGCGGACACCCTGGCCGAGGACGGGTGCCAGGCGGAGGTCATCGACATTCGGAGCCTGCGTCCCCTGGACGAGAAGACGGTCGTCGAATCGGTGAGGAAGACGGGGCGCCTGATCGTCGCGGAGGGGGGCTGGAGGAGCTGCGGCTTCGGAGCGGAGATCGTCGCGCGGGCCGTGGAGCAGGCGTTCCCGTCCCTGAAGTGCCCGCCCTGCCGGATCGCCCTGCCCGATTGTCCCACGCCCACGAGCCCCCGGCTGGCGGCCAAGTTCTACCCCCGTGCGGCGGAGATATCGGAGGCCGCACGGGCGATGCTCGGAATCCGGGAAACGCGGCCTCCCGTGCCGGCGTCCGCGCCGCTCGACGTGCCCGACCCGAGCTTTACGGGGCCGTTCTGATGGAGACGAAAAGAGTCGCCGTCCTCGGCAGCAACTCCTTCTCGGGGAGCGATTTCATCGATCTCCTCCTCGATGAGGGATGTGAAGTGGTCGGACTCAGCCGGTCGCCGGAAAAGAGCGCCCTCTTCCTTCCGTACAGGCGGAAGCCGCAGCCGCGCTTCCGCTTCCATCAAGCGGACTTGAACCGGGATACGGCGAGAATCCTGGAGATCCTGGACGGGTTCGAGCCGCACTTCGTCGTGAACTTCGCCGCGCAGAGCGAGGTGGCGCCGAGCTGGGAACATCCGGAGCAGTGGTTCGAGACGAACGCGGTGGCGCTGGCGAAGCTCGTCAACCGGCTCAAGGACCGGAAGTACGTGAAACGGTACGTGCACATCTCCTCGCCGGAAGTGTACGGGACATGCGTCGGCACCGTGACGGAGACCGCGCCTCTGAATCCGAGCACGCCCTACGCGGCGTCGAAGGCCGCGGCCGATCTCTTCCTGTCCACGATGTCGAAGAACTTCGGATTTCCCCTCGTGACGATCCGCGCGACGAACGTCTATGGCGCGCACCAGCAGTTGTTCAAGGTCATCCCGCGCACCGTGATCTATCTCGAGCTGGGAAAGAGGATCCAGTTGCACGGCGGCGGCGTCGCGGTGAAATCGTACATCCACATTCGCGACGTGTCTCGAGGCGAACTTGCCGCCATGGAACGCGGCAAGCCGGGGTCCATCTACCACTTCTCGCCGGATCGCGGCTGGGCCGTGCGGGACGTCGTTCGACTGATCTGCGAGCGGACAGGACGGGACTTCGAGGCGTCGACCGAACGCGTGGGCGAACGTCCCGGGCAGGACGCGGCGTACGTCATCGATTCCACGCGTGCCCGAAGCGAATTCGGCTGGATGCCCGGCGTCTCCTTCCAGGACGGCGTGAAGGGCGTGATCGACTGGGTGAAGGGGAATTGGGACGCCATCAGACAGGAGCCCCTGGATTATGTTCACCGTCCCTAGAGACGAAGCTCCTGCGGCCGCGGCGGAGGAGAAGCGTCGCTGCGTGGAGGGCGTGTTCCGGCTGATCCCGCACCTCTTCCCGGTCCTGGACACGGTCAGCCCCGTCCATGCGGCGCTGGATCGGATGATCCGGCAGTACTTCGACTCAGGCGAACCGGAGATGCCGGACCTGGAGCCGTTTCGCGGGCTGGTCTGGCCCTTCGTGCGCATGGGGAACATCACGAGCTATGACCTGTTCTCCCTCGACGAACTGATCCTGTTCCGCTTCTACGCCGCGAACAGGCGCCTGTACCGGAGGGTCTTCGACATCGGCGCGAATCTGGGGTTGCATTCGATCCTCCTCAGCCGGTGCGGCTATGAGGTCCATGCCTTCGAGCCCAACCGGCAGCATTATGATCTCCTGCTGAAGAACCTGGCGGCCAACGGTTGCGAGCGCGTCCATGCGCGTCCCGAAGCGGTCTCGGACCGCGACGGTACGGCGGAGCTCGTCCAGCCGAAGGGGAACACGACGGCCAGCCACATCCGGGGGGCGCGCGATTTCCACGGGGACGTGGAAATCGCCCACGTCAGGACGGTCACCCTGCAGGGGCTGGACGTGCGCCCGGATCTCATGAAGATCGACGTCGAGGGCCACGAGGAAAGCGTCATCCGAAGCCTGAACCTTGAGGACTGGAGACGCGTGGATGCGTGGGTGGAGATCCACAACGACCGGGCGCGTTCGGGCGTGTTCGACTATTTCCGGGGAAGCGGGATCCGGCTGTTCGCGCAGAAGATCGGATGGCGCGAAGCGAGGCGGCTGGAGGAGCTGCCGTCGGGCTACAGGGAAGGACACGTCTTCGTCAGCGCACGTTCGGGCGTGCCTTGGGGAAACGACTGATGCTCCGGCTCGCCGGCCGATCGCCGGCATGGCGATCGGGCCTGCGCGGCGGGCGAATGAGGACACCGCAGTGGAACTGAGGATCGCGGGGAAGCGGGCGCTGGTGACCGGCGCTGGCCGCGGACTCGGGCGCGCGACGGCCGAGGCCCTCGCAAACGAGGGGGCGATGGTCGCGGTCGTCTCCAGGAGCCAGGACGACATCCGCGAGACGCTGGAGATCCTGGCGGGCAAAGGCGCGGGCCACTTCGGGACGGCGATGGATCTCACCGAAGAGGGCGCGCCTGCCGGGCTCGTGGATTCGCTCCGCGGCGCCGCGTTCTGGCCTCTCGACATCGTCGTCCACAACCTCGGCGGGACGCTGGACGTCAACGACCCGTTCTGCTCCGTGGAGGACTGGCGGCGCGTCTGGCGCTTCAATCTGGAGGTGGCCCTCGAACTGAACCTGATGGTCCTTCCGGAGATGCGGGCCCGTCGCTGGGGTCGGATCGTCATGGTCTCCTCGATCTCTTCTTTGGAGCAGCACGGGCCGATTCCCTATTGCTCCGTGAAGGCGGCGGTCACGGCCTATGCCCGGGGGATGGGACGGGCGGTGGCCCCCGACGGGGTGATCGTCACCGCGGTCCTGCCGGGGGCGGTTCTGACCGAGGGAGGATACTGGGACGTGGCGACCCGGGAGCGTCCGGAGCACGTCCAGAAGTACCTCGCGGACAGGATGGCCATCCGCCGGTTCGGGCGTCCAGAGGAGGTCGCCGGTCTCGTGGCGTTCCTGTGCTCGGAATCGGCGAGCTTCTGCGTCGGGTCGGTGATCCCCGTGGACGGTGGCCAGGGCCGCGGCTATTTCGGACTGTGATATGAACCGGATCTCTCCATCAAGCGGGCGCGTCTGCCTCGGGCGCCGCGCATCGGCCCTGCGGACGATCAAGCTGTCCGACTACGTCGTCGACTTCCTGTCCCGCTTGGGGATCCGGCACGTGTTCGCGATCTCCGGTGGCGCCTCCGTTCATCTCATCGATTCGATCGCCCGGCACCCCAGGATCGACTACGTCTGCACGCATCACGAGCAGGCGGCCTCGATGGCGGCGGACGCGTATTCGCGCGTCACGGGCCGATGGGGCGCCGCCATCTCCACGAGCGGTCCGGGCGCGACGAACATGCTCACGGGGGCATGCTGCGCCTACTACGACTCGATCCCGGTGCTCTACATCACCGGTCAAGTAGCCCGGTTCCGGAATCGGGGCGACACGGGTGTGCGCCAGATGGGCTTTCAGGAGACGGACAGCGTGGAGATCTTCCGGCCGGTGACGAAGTACGCCGTGAGAGTGGACGATCCCCGCAAGATCCGCTACGAGTTGGAGAAGGCGTGCTTCATTGCCCGCTCGGGGAGACCCGGGCCGGTTCTCCTCGATCTCCCCGACGATCTCCAGCGGGAGTCGATCTGCCCGGAGTCCCTGGAGAGATTCACGCCTCCGGAGGAGATGAGCGACGGAAGGCGGTTGGAGGAGCAGGCAGGGTCCTGTCTGGCGCTTCTTGCCAAGGCTGAGCGTCCCGTGCTCATCCTGGGGGGCGGGGTGCGCCTGGCCGGGGCCGGGAAGCAGGCCCGCCTTCTCGCGGAGAGGCTGGGAGTCCCGGTTCTGCCCACATGGGCCGTGCGCGACCTCTTCCCGGCCGACCACCCCCTGCTCGTCGGCCCGTTCGGCACTCACGGCACGCGGTACGGCAACTTCGCCGTCCAGAACGCCGATCTGGTGGTGGCCATCGGGGCGAGGCTCGACACGCGCGAGGCGGGGAGCCCGGCGACGAGCTTCGCGAGAGGCGCCCGGAAGGTCGTCGTCGATATCGATCCCTCCGAACTCGGCAAGTTCGGCCGGCTCGGCGTCACGATCGACCTGCCGATCGAGGCGGACGCCGGGACGTTCATCCGCGGCCTCCTGCGCCGGTTGGGACGGGTGCGGCGCGCGCGTCGCTTGGACTGGCTGAAACGTATCGGCGAATGGAAGCGCCTTTATCCCATCTGCCTTCCGGACTACGAGCGGGAGCGCAACGTGAACCCGTACGTGTTCTTCCGGTCCCTTTCCCGGGCGTCGTCGCCGGGAGACATCGTCTTCTCCGACACCGGATGCGCCTTGGCCTGGACGATGCAGGCGTTCGACTTCAAGGAGGGCCAACGCTTTTTCCACGCGTTCAACTGCACGCCCATGGGCTACGGCCTTCCCGGCGCGATCGGCGCGAGCCTGGCGCTCGGACGCCGGCCGGTCACGCTGATCAGCGGCGACGGAAGCTTCATGATGAACATCCAGGAACTCCAGACCGTCGTGTATCAGCGACTGCCGATCCGGATGTTCCTGATCAACAATCGCGGTTACAGCATGATCCGGCAGACCCAGGACCAGTGGCTCGGTTCCCGTTACGAGGCATCGAGCGCGGAAGGGGGAGTTACGTTTCCCGACTTCGCGAAAGTCGCCAGGGCCCACGGCATCAAGGTCGTGTCGGTTCGGCGGAACGGCGAGATCGATCGCAAGATCCGGCAGGTCTTCGGCATGGATGGGCCGGTTCTGTGCGACGTGGAGATCGACCCGGCGCACCGGGTCGTTCCCCAGGTCGTGTATGGACGCCCCATCGAGGATGCGGGACCGCTTCTGGAGCGGAAGGAATTCCTGTCCAACATGATCGTGCCGCCCGAGAAGGCGTCGCTGGAGTAGCTCATGCCTGCACCGGGATCGGACCTGGATCGAGGGAAGCGGCGGGAGGCTCTGCGCGGGCGTTGCGTCGGCGTCTGGGACTTGCGGCGGTCGCGCCCCGGCGTCGGCAATACCCTGATATTCGTCGAGGCGCTTCATCTCGAGTCGCCGGCGGTTGACGTCGCCTTCGTCGGGGAGCGGTCGTGGGTCGGAGGGGGCATCCGCACCCTGCTCGGCGGTCTGGAAGGCATCGAGAAGCTGCGTTGGGCGGATTCGCTGGAGGAGTTGAAGCGCCGGACGGGAGCGGATCGGCTCTGGCCCGATGTCTCCCGTCTCGACCCGCAGGGACGCATCGACTTCGACTACGACAGCCTGCTTTACCTGCAGAAGCGGTCGGACGACGGGCGGTCGCTTCCGAGGTTGTCGGTCAGGCGCGAACACCGGCGAAGGGCCCTGGCGCTTCTCCGGCGGTGGGTTCTGCCCGCGCGCCCCGTCGTGGTGCACCTCAAGAACGCGGGCGGCGGGTCGGGGGAGTCGGATGCGGACTTTGCCGCCTGGACCGAGTTCTTCGACCTGTTCGGTGGCGAGCCGGAACTGAAGTTCGTGTTGATCGGCAACGAACCGCTGCCGGAAGGGCTGTTGCGGAAACGGAACGTGACGGCCACGCGATCCTGGGGATGCGGATTCCTCGAGGATCTCGCGTGCATTCAGGCCGCATACGCGTTCATGGGGATGGCGAGCGGGCCGGCGGCCATGGCGATGTTCAACGAGGCCCCCTACGCGATCGTGAAGAACCCCGAGCACCATCCGGAGACGATGGAGCGCGAGCTGGGCACGAGTGACCGGTTTCGGTTTGCGGACCCCATGCAGCGGATCCTGAGAATCCGGGAGTCCGCCCCCATCCTCCGCTCGGAGCTGGATCGCATGCTGTCGTTTCGGGACCGCAGGGCGTGGGAGGCCCAGCTTGCGCGACTGGAGTGAGGTCAAGCCATGACGCCTTCGCGCCTGGAGGGGAAAGTCGCGCTCGTCACGGGCGGGGCGCGAGGCATCGGCCGCAACATCGTCAAGGCGCTGTCGGCGGAAGGCGCGCGCGTCCTGTTCGCCGACGTGGACGCGGGAGGCGCGGCGGGGACGCTGGAACGATTCCGTGCCGAGGGTCGCCGGGTCGATTGGCTGCAGATCGATCTGCGCGCCGAGGGGGCGCCCGTGCAGATGGTGCACGACGCCGTCCGGATGGCCGGCCGACTCGACATCCTCGTCAACAACGCCCGGTCGGGACGTCGCGTCGGATTCCTGGAGGAGGACGATCGGACGTGGGAAGAGGGCCTGTCGGTCACTCTGAAGGCGTCCTTTTTCGCGACGCAGGAGGCGGTGCGCGTCATGTCCGCCGGGGGAGGCGGCAGCATCGTCTCGATCGGCTCGATCGCCGCATTCATGGCATGCCGGGAATCTCCCGTGTACCACATCGCCAAGGCGGGCCTGGTGCAGATGACCCGCTACTTCGCGGTGCACGCGGGACCCCACGGGGTGCGCGTCAATGCCGTGCTGCCGGGGTTCATCGTCCAGGACGAATACCGGGGACGCTATGAAGGGGAGGAGAACGCGGAATATCGAAGGACGGCCGAGTCTTGCCACCCCGGCGGGAGGACCGGTTTCTCGGACGAGGTCGCCGCCGCCGTCGTCTTCCTGTGCTCTCAGGACGCCGCCTTCGTCAACGGCCACTCGCTGGTCGTCGACGGCGGTGCCACGCTTCAGGAACAGTTCGGGCTGCTCCGCCGACACGACGGCAAGGAGAAGTAATGGAGCGCCGAAGACTCGGGAGAACCGGCCCGTGGGTCTCGCCGATCGCGATCGGGGGGAACGTCTTCGGCCACTTCTGCGGGGAGAGCGAGACGCGGCAGATCCTGGATGCGGCCGAGGATCTCGGGATCAACCTGGTGGACACGGCCGACGTCTACAGCGAAGGCCGCTCCGAGGAACTCCTGGGCGCCGCTTTGGAGGGCCGGCGCGACCGATGGACGATCGCGAGCAAGGTGGGAGTCCGAAGTCATGAACTCCCGCTCGGGAAAGGGCGCAGGGATCATATCATCGGGAGCGTCGAGGGGAGCCTCCGGCGTTTGAGGACGGATCGGATCGATCTTTGCCAGATGCACCACTTCGATCCCGCCACGCCGATCGAGGAGACTCTGGCGGCGCTCGACCAACTGGTGCGTCAGGGCAAAGTGCGCTACCCGGGCGTTTCGAATTACTCCGGCACTCAACTGGCGGCGGCGTGCGACGTCTGCCGGTCCATGGACCTCGCGCCGCTCGTCTCGATTCAGACTCACTACAACCTTCTGAAGCGTGAGGCGGAAAGCGGGGTCTTTCCCGTCTCGCAGGAGAACGGCGTGGGCGTCGCGGTCTACGGCGCTCTCGGTCGCGGCGTCCTCTCGGGGAAGTACCGTTCGGGAGCCGAACCGCCGGCGGATTCCCGGGCCGCCACGAGCCGCCGGGTCCGGGCGGACCTTACCGGTCCCGTGCTCGAGACGGCGGTCGCGCTGGATGCCTTCGCGCGGACCCGGGGAAGGCCCCTGGCCCAGCTCGCGATCGCCTGGGTCCTCCTCCGGGACGAGGTCGGGACCGTCATCGTCGGGTTTCGGGACGCGGGACAGTTGCGCGATCTTGCGCCCGCCGGCGCCTGGCGTCCGTCGGACGCGGAACTCAAAGAGATCGATCGCATCATCGGGGACCGGCGCAGATTCGAGACGCTCTCGTTGGGGGCCTACAGCCGTGACTGAGATCAACCTGCTGGATCTGTATCCCCGTTCCAAGCGGCCCATCGAGGATCGGGGGAGGCTCGTGACCGACGAGGATCGCCGCATCGCCCGACGGTTCGGCCGCGAGTACTTCGACGGCGACCGACTGACCGGGTATGGCGGCTACTCGTACCATCCGAGATTCTGGCGTGAAACCGTCCGCCGGTTCCGCGATCACTACGTCCTCGCCGACGATGCGCGCGTGCTCGATGTGGGCTGCGCCAAGGGGTACATGCTCCACGACTTCAAGGAACTGATGCCCCGGCTCGGGGTGGCCGGCGCGGACGTCTCGCCCTATGCGATCGAACACGCGATCGAGACGGTGAAGCCCTTCCTCCGCGTCGCCGACGCGAAGGAGCTTCCCTTCGAGGACGCTTCCTTCGACCTGGTCATCTCGATCAACACGATCCACAACCTGGCGATCGAGGATTGCAGGAAGGCGCTGCGGGAAATCCAGCGGCTGACTCGCAAGCACGCGTTCATCACGGTCGATGCGTGGCGGACCGAAGAGGAACGCCGGCGCCTGCTGAAGTGGAACCTTACGGCGCTCACGTTCATGCATGTGGACGACTGGAAGCGGGTCTTCGGCGAGGTCGGATACTCCGGCGATTACTACTGGTTCATTGCCGAGTAGCGCGGATGGGTCTTCCCAGGATCCTGGCAGGTCGCGTGGTCCATCGGAATCCCTACTACGCCGTGTCGAAGGTGACGGCGGATTTCGGGTCGTTCGAGAAGGAGTACTTCGTCGCCGATCACGGTTCGCGTGCCGGGGTGGTCGTCGTCCGGAAGGCGCGGGTCCTGCTGGTGCGTCAGTACCGCCTGCTGATCCGTCGCCGCTCCTGGGAAATCCCCGGCGGCGGTGTGCGTCCGCGCGAGACTCCCGCGGCGGCCGCGGTCCGCGAATGCCGCGAGGAGGCGGGGGTCCTGTGCCGCAACCTCAGACCGCTTCTGACCTACCACGCCGGGCTCGACATCTACCTCAATCCGACCCATGTCTTCCACTGCAGGGAGTGCGAGGAGGTCCGCGGGGGAAACGAGCGTCGGGAGACCACGGTATCGGACTGGGTGCCCCTCGGCGAGGCCGTCGACATGATCGCCCGGCGGGAGATCATGGACGCGTTCACGATCATCGCGCTCCTGGCGTACCGGCGTTGGGCGCGGCCATGAAGAGAGAGACCGAGGCGGCGGTGCTGGTCAAGCCGGGAGAGCCTCTCCGGCTCATGAGGTTGTCCATTCCGGAACTGAAGCCGGGGCAGGTGCTGGTCGAAGTGGCGTACAGCGGCGTCTGCCGGAGCCAGCTTCTGGAGGTGCGCGGCCGGCGGGGGCACGACCCGTACCTGCCGCACACGCTTGGGCACGAGGGCTCGGGGAGGGTCCTGGAAACCGGAGCCGGGGTCACGAAAGTGCGGCCCGGAGACCGCGTGATCCTCTCCTGGATCAAGGGGCACGGAGCGGACGTTCCCGCAGCGACGTACGCGGGTCCGCAGGGGCAGGTCAATTCGGGGGCGGTCAGCACCTTTGCGCGACACAGCGTGGCGAGCGAGAATCGCGTCACTCCCGTGCCCGACGGCATGGCGCTCCGGGAGGCCGCCCTTCTCGGCTGCGCCGTTCCCACGGGGGCCGGGACCATTTTCAACACGGCGCGCGTGAAGGAGGGGGACCGTGTAGCCGTGTTCGGGGCGGGGGGCATCGGCTTGAGCGCCGTGATGGCGGCCGCCGCCGCGAAGGCATCGGTGATCGTCGCCGTCGATGTGCGGGACGAGGCGCTCGCCCGGGCGCGGGAACTCGGCGCGACCCATCTGGTCCATGCGGGGCGCGAGAATCCCGTCGAGGTCATCCGGTGCGTGACGGGAGGCGGAGTCGACTGCGCCGTGGAGTGCGCGGGCCGGCGAGAGAGCATGGAGGCGGCCTTCAAGGCCGTGAAGAACGGCGGCGGCCTGTGCGTCCTTGCCGGCAATCTTCCTTCCGGCGAGTGCATCTCGATCGACCCCTTCGACCTCATTCGGGGCAGACGCATCGTGGGGACGTGGGGAGGCGAAACCGACCCCGATCGGGACATCCCCCTCTATGCGGCGATGTTCCTGGAAGGCAGGCTGCCGTTGAGCCGTTTGATCGCGCGGGAGTTCGCGCTCGAGGAAATCAACCTGGCGTTGGACGAGCTCGATGCGGGGGTGCTGGGACGCGGACTCGTCGACCTGAGCCTGGCGCGGCCGTCGGGGCCGGGGTGCGCCTCCGCATGACGACCCCCACGCTCTCCGTGGTCATGCCGAATTACAATCATGGCCGCTATCTCAAGGAGACTCTGCAGGCCCTCTTCGACCAGTCATGGCCGGCCTCCGAGGTGATCGTAATCGACGACGCTTCGACGGACGACAGCGTCGCCGTCATCGAGAGCTTCCTGCCCCGCAACCCGGCTCTTCGATTGCTCCGGAACGACCGGAACCGCGGGGCCGCGTTCTCCGTGAACCGGGGGCTGCAGATCGCCGCCGGCGACTTCATCTATCCCGCCTCATCGGACGATCGGGTCCTGCCCGGCCTGTTCGAGGAGTCCATGAGACTGCTGACGCGCCACCCGCAGGCCGGTCTCTGCTGCTCCGATCCGGCGTGGTTCAACGAGATGACCGGTCGGATGAGCACGAGCGTCTATGAATGGGCGGCGGTGCCGACCTACCTCCCGCCTGCCGACGTGGCGGCGAGGGTCACGAACGCACACATCGCGGGGCATACCTCCGTTCTCAGGAGAGCCGCGCTCCTCGAAGCGGGCGACTACCGTCCGGAACTCCGCTGGCACAGCGACTGGTTCGCCGTTCACGTCATCGCCTTTCGGCACGGCGTCTGCTACATCCCCAAGGCACTGGCGTGGCTTCGAATGAGCCCGGGATCATATTCGTCCAGGCGGCGGCGCTGGCGCCTCCAGCGCCGGGTCCTCGTCGACATGCTGGACCTGTTGAAGTCGGACGAATACCGCGACGTCCTCCCCCTCTTCCTCTCGGGCAAGCTCCTGACGGCGTACGGGCGCGAGATCCTGGCGGCCGTCGCCACCACCCCGCGCCACTGGGACTCGGTCGGCTTCTCGATCGCCCGCGAGGTGCTGGCGAAGGAGGTCCGGAGGGCGCACCTGCGCCTTCCTGCCGTCCGGACGACCCTCCGGCGGTTCTTCCACACGGGTTCCTGAGGTCGAAGTCCGCAACATCGGCGCGCGTGTTCTGATACTGACCCGTGGATCGATCCCGCCGGCCGCGGCATCGAGCTGTACCATCTCAATCATCACGGCGCGGGCGGGAAGGCGGGGCCGTCGCGCGTCCGGAACCGGATCCGGTACCGCGGGTCGGAGCTTCGCGCGAACGGACCTGGCCGGGGATCGGGGAACCGCACTTTCGACGAGTTCACGTATCCGCCCGAGCGCCGGGCCAGGGCGGCGGCGGTGCTGGAACGGCGGGTGGCCGAGGCGATGCCGGATCTTCACCGCGAGATGGACGCGCTTCCCACCCTCAACTCGGCGATCGTGCCGGAACTGGAGGCGTTCCTGAAGACCGTTGAAGCGATCGTGGGATGATCCGACGCGACCCACGCAAGGAAAGAGCCCGGCCGCGCTGTAGCGGTCGTTGGACTTGCGCGGTCGATCCGCCGCGCCCTATAATGGGAATCGCAATGCCGACGCCCTTCCCCGGAATGGACCCATACCTGGAGCACTGCTCGCTCTGGCCCGACGTGCACAATAGGCTGATCGCGGCGTTGGGCGACGGACTGGGCCCCCGCCTGCGCCCGCGCTACTACGTGCGACTCGAGGAACGCACGTATGTCGAGGAACCCGGAGCTCTCGCCTTCATCGGCCGGCCGGATCTTTCGGTCCTATCGCGGGAACGCTCGCCGAGCGGCGAGCCGGCCGGTCCGGCCGCGGCCCCCGCCGCCCTCGCCGTGCAGGTTCCAGTCCCGGACCGCGTCCGCGAGAGCTACCTGGAGGTCCGCTCCGTCGAGTCCGGAGACGTCGTCACGGTCCTCGAGATCCTCTCCCCGGGGAACAAGCGATCGGGCGACGCCCGCCGGGACTACGAAGCCAAGCGCCTGACCATCCTGGGGACGCGCACGAGCCTCGTCGAGGTCGATCTCCTCCGTGAAGGCCGGCCGATGGCCGTCTACGGGGCCGATGGGCGGGGAGAGTACCGAATCCTCGTAGCACGGGGCGAGCGGCGCCCGCGCGCCGAGCTTTACGTCTTCGACGTCCGGGATACGATTCCCACCTTCCGGCTGCCGCTCTTGCCGGGCGACGAGGAGCCCTTGGTCGACCTGGGCGCGATCCTGCACGGGCTCTACGACCGTGCGGCGTACGACCTGAGCATCGGCTATCGCGCGGAGCCGGTGCCGCCGCTGCGGGAAGAGGACCGCGGCTGGGCGCACGAGATCCTGAAGGGCGCAGGCGTTCGGTAGTGCCTATCGGGCTGCGCGGCCGGTCGGCGTCCAAAGAAACTCCCTGCCCGCGCCGATTCTGATAGAGTCCGGACCGGGGGGAATCGCATGAAGGTCCTTGTCACCGGCGGTGCGGGATTCATCGGCACCCACCTCTGCGACGCGCTCCGCGCGCGCGGCCACAAGGCCGAGGTCTTCGACAACTACGACCCGCAGGTCCACGGCCGCGTCTCGCACGACGACGCGAAGGACGTGCTCGACTGCGCCGCGCTCCAGCGCGCGCTCGCGCGCGCCGAGGCGGTCGTCCATCTCGCCGCGGCGGTCGGCGTCGCGCAGGGGCAGTACCAGATCAAGCACTACGTCGATACGAACGTCTCCGGCACCGCCAACATCCTCGACATCCTGTCGCGGAGACGCGGCAAGGTCCGCAAGGTGATCGTCGCGGGGTCGATGAGCGCGTACGGCGAGGGCGCCTACGAGTGCGCGAAGTGCGGCCGCGTGCGGCCGCCGCTCCGGCCCGCGGGATGGAAGCCGGCGGCGACGTGGGACCCCGCGTGCCCCGCGTGCGGCGGCGCGCTCCGGTCCGTCCCCACGCGCGAGGAGGACCGCTTCGTCTGCAGCTCCGTCTACGCCGTCACGAAGATGACGCAGGAGGAGCTCGTGATGAACTTCGGCGCCGCATACGGCCTTCCGACCGTCGCGCTGCGCTTCTTCAACGTCCACGGGCCCGGCCAATCCCTTTCGAACCCGTACACCGGCGTCGCGGCGATCTTCCTGAGCCGCATCAAGAACGGCGCGGCGCCCGCGGTCTACGAGGACGGCAACCAGACGCGCGACTTCGTCTCGGTCCACGACATCTCGCGCGCGTGCGTCCTGGCGCTCGAGAAGAAGGAGGCCGACTTCCAGGTTTTCAACGTCGGGACCGGCCGCGCGACGTCGGTCCGCGAGCTGGCGGAGCGGCTGGCGAAGCTGTGCGGCTCCGACGTGCGGCCGAAGGTCCTCGGCACCTTCCGCAGCGGCGACGTGCGCCACTGCTTCTCCGACATCGGGCGCATTCGCGGACGGCTGGGCTTCGAGCCCGAAGTCTCCCTCGACGACGGCCTGCGGGAACTGATCGACTGGAGCCGCGGCGTCCGCGCCGTGGACCGGTTCGATCGCGCGCACGGGGAGCTGAAGAAGCGCGGGCTGGCGTGACGCTTCTGCTATACTCGGGCTGTGGGCGACAAGTCCTTCTTCAAGCCGATCGGAGAAGGAGGCGACCGACGCCTGCGGTTCAGGATTCGTACCCGGCTGGGGAGAATCGTCGAGTTCTTGGTTCAATTGGAAGTGCAAATCGCGGGAACTTGGCTGCCCGTGGTGCGATACGACAATGCGCATGGATTCGCCCACCGAGACGTTCTTGATTCTCGGGGACGGCTGGTGGAGAAGAAACCGCTGAAACTGGCGACCCTTGGTCAGGTCCTGGAGTTCGCCGAACAGGATCTGCTGGATCGGGTAGACTGGTACATCGAACGATTCGTCAAGGGACGGAAGTCAAGATGAAGGTCGACAAGGGACGGCTCCAGAAGGACATCGCGGAGGCGTTCGCGTTCGTCCGCTTTCTCATTCGGCATCCCCGAATGCTCGGGAAGGTGAAGAACGGGGCGGAAGTGGAGTTCATTCCCGCTGCATGCCGCCCGCTGCTTCCTGCCGTCCGCGGGCGCGGGAAGGTCCAGTCCTTCTATGCCGAGACCGTGTTTCACAGCCCGTGATGCGCGATCTCTCCTCCGGCGTCCGCGCCGTGGACCGGTTCGAGAAGGCGCATCGCGAGCCGGCGGACCGCGGGCTGGCGTGACGAATTCGTGAAACCCGCGGGCCCCCCGCCGGTACGAACGAGCAGGAGGACAACGCCATGACGATCGCCCTCTTCATCCTCGCGCTTGCCCAGCAACCCGACCAGGACTTCCTCTCCTGCGATGAGCGCACGGACGACTGGATCGTCTTCGACACGGGCGGCGGCGCGGGCAAGGCGGAGCTGCGCTGGAACCGGCAGGCCGACGCCGTCCGCGAGGGCACGGGCGCGCTCGAATTCGCCTTCGAACGCAAGGCCGGCTCGATCGTCGCCCTCCTCGCGCCGGTGCTCCTCACCAACGTCCGCTCCATCGAGTTCGACGTCTGGTCCCGCGCGACGACGGTCTTCGCGCTCGCGGTCGAGGACCGGGACGGCGCGAAGTTCCACCACGGCGTCGAGCTTCAGGCCGGCACGTGGAAACGCATGAAGGTGCAGCCGGGCGGGTTCGAGCTCAGCGACGACTCGCCCGTCAAGAAGCCGCGGCTCGACGCGAAGCGGCTCGGATGGGGCCTCGGGATGGTGGACATCGCCTCCGCGCTCGGCGTCGAGGGGCCGAACGTGCTGCGGATCGACGGCCTGCGCGTGGTCCGCGACCCGCTGCCCGCCACGAAGCTGCCGGCGGTCGTGGACGGGAAGACCGTGGAGATCACCCGCGACGGCACGGCGCAAGGAAGCGTCGTCGTCCGCAACGGCGGAGTCCTGCGGATCACGGCCAACCGCTTCGTCCTCGCGGGCAGCGTCGTCGTCGAGAAAGGCGGGTTCGAGATCCGCGGCGGCGCCGTGTCGCTCGTCGGTCGATTCCCCCACGACCTGCACCTCTCCGCGGGACCCGATTCGAAGATCCTGTTCCGGGACGCGGTCGTGCTGTGCAATTTCGTCCATGGGATCGGTCTCTTCGAGAAGTCGCGTCTCGAGATCGAGCGCTCGATCGTGGCGTCGGGCGGCTTCACGGTGGACGCGCGCGAGGGATCGACCGCGCTGCTCGATCAGGCCCGGCGCGTCGGCGAGTTCGTGATCTCGAAGGGGGCGCGCGTGACGCTCGTCGACTCCGAGGGCGCGCTCCTCTGGCTCGTGCCGCCGGCCGGCGCGGAGGTGACGCTGAAGCTCCCCGACGGCGCGTCCGTGGACCACTGGGTACCGCCGAAGGAGACCGGGATCCTCGGGAGCATCCAGCGGAGCCGGGGCATCGCGTGGGGACTGGTCTCGGTTCCGGGGAGCCGCGTGACCGTCGAGGAGGGAGAACTTGCCGGGCTCGGCGTGTGGCTTTCCGGCGAGCACGAGATCGGGGGCGTCCGCAAGGGCACGGACCTGAAGCTGGCGGACCGGACGCTCGCATTCGGCAAGGCGACCGTGCGGACGTGGAATCTCTATCCGGGGGAGAGTGCGAAGGTCGCGGTGCGCGACGCGACGTTCGGCGAGACGATCGTCTTTGGCGACGCGCGCCTTGTCGTGGAGGACTCGATCTGCGACGGGACCGGCGGCTACGTTCGCGTCGAGGGGAAGGCCGAACTGACGCTGCGGCGCTGCCGCCTGAAGTGCCCGGTCGTCGCGGCGGACGAGGCGACGCTCGTCCTGGAGGACTGCACCGTCGAGGGACCGTTGAGCGCATCGGGGAAGGCGACGGTACGGCTGCGGGGCACGAAGGTGACCGGGGCGATCGAGCGACTGGACAAGGCGACGATCGACCGGAAATGATAGAATAGGGCCGTGGCGCTCGAACATCTGAAGTGCAAGACGAAGGAACAGCTCACCGAGGAGGAGCGCAACGTCCTCGCCTGGGCGGCGCTGATGGACTTCGGGTTCGAGTTCTGCATGCAGACGTTCCGTCAAGCCCGTCCGGACGAGGATCCGCTCGAGGGATTCCGCCGGGCATTCCGGCGGAAGTCGGAGGAGCACGGGCGAGCCAACGAGGCGATGCTGCGCCGCCTTTCGAAGGTCCATGGTTAGCGACATCGTCCTCGAAGGGATGCGGGAGGGATGGCGCGCCATCCGGTCCGCGGGGTTCGATCCCGTCCTGATCGGCGGGATCGCCATTCAGAAGCACGGTCGCATTCGCCAGACCAAGGACGCCGACTTCCTGGCGCTGATCGAGGAGGCTGATTTCGAACGGATCTTCCGGGAGGCGGAGGCGATTGGACTGCGGCGCCACCCGACGCGTCCCGTCCTGCGGTTGGAGCACGACATCATCCTCCGGCTCATCTACGAGGACCCCAAGTTCGGGATCGAGGTCCGTATCGATGTCATTCGCGCGGGCGACCGGTTTTCGCGTGAGGTGGTGGCACGGGCCCGAGCGACCGAGGTGTTCGGGATCTCCCTCCGGCTGGCCACCTGCGAGGATCTGATCCTCCTGAAGCTCCTCGCGGGCCGGCCCGTCGATCGAGCCGACGCGATCGACCTCATCGGGTTCAATCGCGATCGGCTCGAGTGGAGCTACCTGCGGGGGCGCGCTCGGGACCTGAAGCTCGATTCCGACCTCGCGGACGCGGAGCGGGAATCGCAGGAAGAGCCGACGTAGACGTCAAAGTCCCGCGAGCAGCTCCTTCACCCGCCGCTCGATCTCGTCCCGCACCTTGCGGAACTCCTCGGGCGGCAGGTCCTTCGGGTCCGGGAGCGCCCAGTCCTCGCGCCGCCGCGCGCGCACCCGCGGGCACTCGTCGCCGCAGCCCATCGTGACGGCGACGTCGTACTCCAGGTCGGGCACGGCGGAGAGAGGCTTCGACACGGCGCGGCCGAGGTCGCATCCGACCTCGCGCATGACCTCGATCGTGCGCGGGTTCACGACGCCGGACGGGCGCGAGCCGGCGCTGTACGCCTCGACGCGCGCGCCGCCGTGGAGCCGCGCGAAGGCCTCCGCCATCTGGCTGCGGCCGGAGTTCTGGACGCACACGAACAGCAGCCGGCGGACGAGGTCGGTCCGGAGCCGTTCCACCGGCGTCCCGCCTACGAGGTGCTTCTCGATGATCTCGTCCACGTCGGCGAGAGTGACGCGGCCGTACCAGACGGCTTCCGGGTAGACCACGATGGAGACGCCGAGGGCGCACTGGTCGAGACATCCGGCCTTGTTGATGCGGATCCTCCGGTGGAGGCCGCGCTTGTGGAGTTCTCCCTTCAGGCGGTCCAGGATTCCGGCCGAGCCCTTCGCCAGGCAGCACCCGCGCGGGTCGTCGGGCTTGCGCTCGTTCTGGCAGACGAAGACGTGTTTCTCGAAGCGCGCCATCGGGGGGCGATTATACCACCTCCCCCTCCCACACGAGATCCAGGTCGCGGATCCGGCCCGGGCGCTCGTTCCGGCACAGGGCCGCGGCCATCTCGTCGAGGATCCGCCGCTGCGTGGCGCGGTCGCCGGCGCGTCCGAGCGGCCGTCCGAAGGGGAAGTTGACGAAGACGGCGCGCGGGACGCGGACCTGTTCGACGATCTCGCGCACGCCCGCCAGCATCACGGTCGCGATGCCGGCGCGCTCGATTTCGCGCGCCACGATCCCGCCGGTCTGGTTGCAGACGAGATTGGCGGGGAAGACGAAGACCACGTCCACCTCCTGCGCGCGGAGGCGCTCGACGGCGCAGGCCGCGGTCCCGCGGAGCGCCGCGAGGTTCTCGCACAGGCCGAAGAAGGAGAAGAACGTCTCCGTCACGCCGCCGAGCACCTTCTCCTCCGCCAGCTCGCGCATGCGCTCCACCGGCACGAGGACATTGAGGTCCTCCTGCGCCTCGGAGGGGTCGTAGTTCGTGAAATCGAAGGCAAGTTGCGCCGGCGAGACGTAGGCGGAGATCTCGCGGATCTCGGCGCTCCCGGACGTGCGCGTGCAGGAGAACTGGTGCTGCGTGGCGAGACGGACGCCCGCGGTCGTCACGACCGCGGCGCGGCACTCGCGGAGCGGCCGGCGCAGCGGAGTCCACGGCGTGGGCTCCGTCTGCTCGAAGACGTACTCCGCAACCTTGATCTCGAGCGCGCCCCGGCGGTCCACCGGATAGAACGAAAAATGGGTCCCCATCGGCTCCCTCCCTCCGTACGAACTCCGACCCGCGACCGACGAGGGAGCCGAGAAATGCGGAACGCCCGAGACGTGCCCGCCAACCTCGTTCCCCCGTTCTCTCCGTCCCTAGCGTAACCCATGAAATGTGTATGTCAAGGGGGAAAGTAGAGCACGGAGCGCAGACCACGGACCACAGGAGAACGTAGACCACAGCGCCCGTGGTCTACCGCGGTCCGTGGTCCGCGGTCTGTCGTCTACTTATAGTCCGGGTTCCTCTCGATCTTCCCGTCGTAGTCCGCCAGCTCCACGACGAGGGCGAGCACGAACTTCGCCAGCTCCGCGAGCTTCGGGTAGTCGATCTTGTCGGCGTGGTCGGTCACGCGGTGGTAGTCGCCGTGCATCGTCCCGAAGAGGAACATCACCGGCACGCCGCGGGACCAGAAGGGCGCCTGGTCGCTGCGGTGGAAGTACGGCCCCTTCTCCTCCAGGAGGTTCACCTTCGCGTCGGGGGCGCGCCGCCTCGCGTTCGCGCCGCACGGCTCGAACTGGAGCGACGATCCGACGCCCCAGAGCTTCGCGCCCGTCTCCTCCGGACGGCCGACCATGTCGCAGTTCACCATCGCGGCGATCCGGTCCATCGGCACGACGGGGTCCTGGCAGTACGACTTCGACCCGTTGAGCCCCTGCTCCTCGCCGTCGAACCAGAGGTGCAGGATGCTCCGCTTCGTCCGGAGCTTCGACGCCGCGAGCGCCTTCGCGACGAAGAGGTTCAGCGTCGAGCCCGAGGCGTTGTCGTCCGCGCCGTTGTTGATGTCGTCGCCGTCCACGGGCTTGCGGGCGCGGCCGAGATGGTCGTAGTGCGATCCGAGGACGATGACCTCGTCCTTGAGTCTCGGATCGCTCCCACGGTGCAGCGCCCCGAGGTTGCACCAGGGCTTGCAGGGGAGCTCATATCCGGACCCGACCGGCGCGACGTTCCATTCCTTGAGCCGCGCCTCGATGTACTCGCGCGCCTTCCGGATGCCGGGGGTGAGCGTGCCGCGGCCCTCGAACTCGTCGCTCGCGAGCTTCGAGAGCACCGTCTTCATCGCGTCGGCGTCGATCTCCTTCTTCGCCGACTCGAAGGGATCCTGCTCCTGGCCCGGGAGCGGGACGGCAATCCATAGGGAAAGTGCGGCAAGGGCGGTCCGGCGTCTCATGGGCGATCCTCCACGACAGGTAATACGACGGTGGCCCGCGTCCGGCCACGATGATAGGGTATCCGCGCGATGGGGAAGCAGAAAAAGAGCCCGAAGCCCGCGCCCCGGTCGAAGGTTGAGTCCGCCGCAAAAAAGTCCCTTCATTGCGGCGGACTCACCCCGAGCGGAGCGAAGCGAAGTCGAGGGGTTCGTGCGCCTTGGGACGCAACGGGTTGTGAACCCTTCGACTCGCCTGCGGCTCGCTCAGGGT
>JACPRC010000004.1 GCA_016190175.1 Planctomycetota bacterium | reverse complement strand
GGACAGCCCCGGCGGCAAGAGCGGCGACATCCTGTCGCCCGTCGCCGCCGGCCCGCGGCGCTCTTTTGCCCAAGCGGAGCGCGCCGCGGGTGACCTATTCACGATTTCGGCCCTCCGGGCCGAAACCTCGTGAATAGGTCAGGCTAATGGCAACAGTGACCCGGGTGCGGCCGGTCCCACCAGCATCCGTGCCAGAAGTAGTGCCCGCAGCCGCAACCGTGGACGTGACACTGCGCGCAGTCCCAGGGATGCGGGCAGTCCTGCCATCCACCGTGCCAGAAGAAGTGTCCGCAACCTTCTCCATGGACGTGGCAATAGGCGCAGTCCGACGGATGGGGATAGTCTCTCCAGTCGTCGTGCCAGTAGTAGTGCCCGCACGCGTCGCCGTGAACGTGGACGCAGCAGCTCGAGCAGTCCGCCGGATGTTCATACTCCCACCAGACGCCGTGATAATACCAATGGCCGCATCCGTCCGCGTGGACGTGCGACCGGACGTAGACGCCGCCGTAGCAGCCCGCCAGTCCCACGGCGAGCATGATCGCCCAGCATCCCCGCATCATAAGTTTCCTCGCTTTCTACCGACCCGGAGATGAGTGGCCGGACGGGGCGATCCGTTACACGATATCCTGGGGGCTTCCTCTTGCTGACGGCAGCGAGTCGTCCATAGGGATCGGCGATGCGGCGTCGTCGAGGATGAGCGTCAGGCTCAGATCGCGGAGTTCCGTCCGCACTACCTGTCCCCGGGGTTCAGCTCGACGGACCGCCTCACCAACCATCCAAAGTCTTTCGTGCTCCGAGACGACGGGGCGTACTCGTAGTACACCCAGAACTTCTTCCCGGAACGGGTCGGGTCATCTCCGGTCCCGATGATCGTCGGACTCAGCGACCAGTCCGTGTCCGAGGGGTACCGGGCAAGTTCCACCGCGTCGGACCAGTCGAGGCCATCGTCCGACGTCCGCCAGTAGAGGATGTGTTCCCCCTCCGTCCCCATGTGCACCATGATCCACTTCTGCAAGCAGGTGTTGAAGCTCACGGAGCAGAAGAGGGTATCCGGGATCAGGGGCGTGAACGGCCCGCCCATCGCTTCCCCGACGAACTTCCCTCCGCTCAGCTTCCGCCAAGGCTGCGGGTTCCGGTCCAGCTCCGAGACGCGGAGTCGGGCCACGGCGAGGTCGGGTTCTTCTCCCGGTTTCGGCGGCTCGCTGGAATAGTCGGAATAGTACATGTACAGGAACTCTCCGTTCCACACGACCGCAGGAGGGAACGTGTCCGCGTAGGCAAAGCGCGGGTCCGCCTCGAACGTCTTGAAAGTCAGGTTCGGTTCCAGGACGTACCCCATGTCATCGAAGCGCTGCCTGGCGTCGTTCCAGATCGCCAGCCCGATCCGTCCGTACGCGGGATAGAACGCCGATCCGTGGACCTCCTGCTTCTTCGCGGCCGCCTCCGGAGTGATACTCTGCATCGCCTGATACCAGAAGTACGTCTTCCCCGTCTTCGCGTCATGGTAGACCGACCCGTTCCCGGCGATGTGGTCGTTGTAGCTTCCCGGCTTGCCCGGATCGAGGACCGGCATCGCCCGCCCACTCCCGTCGACGAGGGGCGGCCGGAGCGAAGTGATGTCGTCACCGATCAACCGGAACGTAAAGGTCTGCGGCGGGTCCTCCGCACCCTGGTCCGGATGGAACGCCCCGATGAAGAACTCGTAGCGGCCGTCCCGCTTCATCACCCCCATGTGTCCATCCGGGAAGTCCCGCAGCCCGAAGCTCCCTGGTTTGAGCACGGTCTCCGGATCACCGACACGGATGGAAATCGTTCCGCCACTCACGAGCGGGGGCTCGTTATTGCACCCGGGGAGCGCGGAGACCGTCCCCGACAGGAGCGTCCAGAGAACTCCGCGCGACAATCTCCCCACGCGCCCCCCTGCCTCGGGAGCCGCAGGGCGCGCCGCCGATTGCGTTCGTCTCGACATGTGCATCTCCCTATCTTACGGCGGACCCAAGAGACTCATGGGGGTCGAGGGACGATCCCCCAGGCTGCTCGAGCCCACGAGATGAGACCTGAACGCCAGGGCGAGATTCGGAAGGACCTCGAGCCGCATCTCCGTCGGGTCGTCGGGGCTGTACTCGTTCGTCCACGTCTCGTTCCACCATGCGAACCCGCGGACCTCGGGCCAGCGCCCGGAGAAGATTCCGGTCAGCGCCTCATCGGCCCACGACTCGGCGGTCCGCTGGGGATGTCCCGCCGTCGAGCCGAACTCGTAGACCATGACCGGCTTCGACGGTGCCATCGCCCTGAGTCGCGGATAGGCGACGTCCATGAGGGCGACGAAGGAAGGGACCGTCGCGTCGATCGGGCTCTGGGCTCCGTAGATCGACACGCCGACGCTGTCGACGACGTCGTCGCCGGGGTAGTAGTTCTCGAACGCATTCCAGTCCTCAGCCGGGAATTCGGGGAAGTTCGCGTGGAAGGCCCAGTGGATGTTGTCGGCGCCCCGGCTCCGCATGAGTTCGACGATGTGACGAAAGGCGGCGCGATACCGCTGAGGCCCCTGCCCGGCTCCGCCGTTGTGCGTCCCGTTCCAGGGGGCGTCGGTGATGTTCATTTCCCATCCCCAGTCGACGATGATCCGGGACCCGAAGTCCGTCGCCTGCTCGGCCCAGGCCGCGATGTCCGCGTCGAAATCGCCGTTGAGGATCAGATCGAGATAGACCTGAGGCTCGGGCACTGCGCTGCGGCGGAAGGTCAGATAGATGAACGGCATGGCGCCTCGAGCGCGAATGGCGGTCGCGACGGCGGCGGGGAAGCCGGCGCCCTCCAACTCCCATTCGTTCGCAAAGGCCGCCCAGGCGACCGTGCGACCGGCGGCCGCTTCGTACGCGGTCAGGTCATCCGAGATCGCCTGAGCCCCGCCCTCCGCCGGCCATTTCCAGGTCGCCCATCGGTCGGGGGTCACGCCATGATAGATCTTCCGTGGCGAAGGCGTCGACGAACCGGAACCGCCGTCTCCGCCGCCTTCGCAAGCCGCGACGAGCGCGATCATCGTCGCCCACAAGACTTGCTTCGCCGTCGCACCGGCTTTCCCCGCGAGAGCCGCCGTCATGGTCTTCATGAACGCATCCCTCAGACCGTGGATACGCCGCGGGGCCGGCCGTCCCCTCGGGGGGGCCCGGGGGAATGGCCTCCCCCGGGACCGATGCGGACCGCCGCTCCGAACCGCTCTAACCGACGCTCCCCCCCGGATCCGGGAGGACGCAGCCGTCGATTCAGTCGCCCGCCTTGACGTGGGACCTCGCTCTCATGGTTTCTCCTTTCCTTCACCGGATCGCGGGGCTCGTCGCGTCCGCCTTGAAGCTCCCGTCCGCGCCGTCCGCGAACCGGACGACGCCGGACTCGTCCACGAAGAAGCAGTTCTTGCCCGTCGTGTCGTACTGCACGGGCTTGGCCTTCATCGCCCACGTCTGCCGCTTGGTCGGCGTCTTCGCGGTCCACTCGTAGCCGGCCTTGCCGAACGTCACGTCCAGGTTGATCTGGGCCGCCGCCGGCGTCATCGCGGCTCCGATGTCGGCGTACTTCTCGGTCGACAGCTCGTCGAGGGTGCCGAACTCGCCTTTGTCGGAGAGGCGGAGCGCCTGTCCGTCCGCGATGCCGCGCATCGAGGAGACCACGCCCTTCTCGTTGGCCGCGGACTTCGACTTGACGAGCTGCGGCACCGCGATGGCGACCAGCACCGCGATGATGGCGATGACGATGAGGATCTCGATCAGCGTGAACCCCGTTAGACTCCTGTGGGATTTCAACGACCCGCTCCACTCGTGTGCGACCCTCGGTCTGGAGGATCGGCATTCAGGCGTGGAGGAGTCCAACGGGGTGAATCCTCGTTGCCGCGTTCGGGCATCCATGGCTCTTCGCTCCTTTCGTTTCCGACCGCGAACGGTGCGGCCGGCGGAGTTTCCGGTTCCTCCCCCGCGCAAGCGGGCGCCACCGGCGCCGGCGGGGACTCGCCGCATGACACGATCGCGACCGCGACGACGACCGCGGCGGCGACGAGCAGCGCGGCGATGCGCCAACGGGGCGCGATCCCCGCCGGGGAGGGCTGGGGACTCCTGCGTCTTCTCACGACCGTCTGTGTAGCGAAAGCCCGGCGCGTTACCTGTATAATTCACCGCGTGGAGGAAGTCGAACGGCTCGCGAAGGCGAAGGCCGGCGACCGCGCCGCCTTCGAGTCGCTCGTCCTCCCCCATCGCGAGGGCATCCGGCGCTTCGTCGAACTGATGATCGGCGGCGAGGCCGAGGACGTGGCGCAGGAGGCGATCGCCCGCGCGTTCGACCATCTCTCGGAGTTCGACGGCCGATCGAAGCTCTCGACGTGGATCTACGGCATCGCGCTCAACATCGCGCGGAACCTCCTGCGCGCGCGCGCCCGCCACGCGGGAGCGGCTTCCCCGTCCGTCCTGAACGCGCAGCCCGCGCCGCGAGGCCGCCGGCAGGGCGTCCTCTCCTCCATCCTCCGACACGAGATGGCGGACCGCATGCAGGACGCGATCGCCCGTCTCCCCGACGATCTCCGGGAGGCCTTCGTGCTGCGATACGTCGAGGGGATGGAGTACGAGGAGATGTCGCGGATCGCCGGCGTCGCTCCGGGTACCCTGCGCGTCCGCTCCCACCGCGCGCGCAACCTCCTCAAGGAGGAGCTCGGCCCCGTCGTGGATACGATGTGGAACAAGTGACCCCCGCACCAAAACCTGCCTGTCAACTTTTGGTGTGCCGGCAACGCCCGCACGGATGCGGGTATAATCCTGAGGCATGGACTTCAAGCGCTGTCCCGACTGCAGCGGAGTCATCGAGTCGGGCGCCGAGCACCGGTGCCCGAAGACGGTGCAGTTCTCCCTGGAGTCGTCGCGCATCTGCCCCGCGTGCGGCGCCGAGTTCAAGGGCGAGACCCACGAGGACTGCACCCGCGCGCGCACGCACGTGCTCTCCCCGGGCCAGGACGAGACGCCCGCCGAGGTCCGGCCGCTCCTCGACCAGTCCGCGATGCGCGTCTTCCAGTACGTGCTCGTGGCGCGGCTCGGGCGCGGCGGGATGGGAGACGTCTGGAAGGCGTGGGACACGAGGCTCACCCGCTGGATCGCGATCAAGTTCCTCACCCTGACCGAAGAGGACGGCCGCCGGCGCTTCGAGCGCGAGGCGAAGCTCGCCGCGCGCCTTCGCCACCCGAACATCGCGGCGGTCTTCGAGGTCGGCGAGCACTCGGGCCGGCACTACATCGCGATGGAGTTCATCGACGGCATGACGCTGGAGCAGGCGAAGCCGCCGCCCCGCCTCGCGGCGGAGATCGTGGCGAAGGTCGCGCGCGCTCTCCATGCGGCGCACGAGGCCGGCGTCATCCACCGCGACATCAAGCCCTCGAACGTCATGGTCGCCCGGGACCAGTGGCCCTACGTCATGGACTTCGGGCTCGCGCGCTCCATCCGCGTGGACTCCTCCATCTCCGTCGCGGGCGACATCATGGGCACGCCCGCCTTCATGTCGCCGGAGCAGGCGCGCGGCCGGCCGTCCGAGGTCGATGCCCGCAGCGACGTCTACTCGCTCGGCGCGACGCTGTACGCGACCCTCGCGCGGAGGCCGCCGTACGCCGGCGAGGGCCCGATGGACATCGTGCTCAACGTGCTCCTGGGGAAGCTGACGCCGCCGCGCGAGCACGACCCGAAGATCCCGCCGGCGCTCGAGGCGATCGTCCTCAAGGCGATGGCTCCCGCCAGGGAGAACCGGTATGCGACCGCGCTCGACGTGGCGCTGGACCTTGAGCGGTTCCTGGCGGACGAGGACGTCTCCGCGCGCCCGCCGACGACCGTGCGCAAGGTGGTCAAGCGGGTGCGCCGCCACCTCTGGCCGATCGCCGTGCTCGGACTCGCCGCGGTCGTCGCGGCGTGGATGCTCCGACCCCCGTCCTCCCCCGTCGCCGCGGACCTCGCGATCCCCGACACGCGGCCCGACTTCGGCCGCCTCGCGTACCACCGCTTCGATCCGGGCGATCCGGAACCGGTCCCGCGGATGCGGGCGCCCGGACCGGAAGCGATCCGGTGGTTCCGCGGCGAAGCGCGGCTCGCCCGCAAGGACGCCGACGACTGGGGCGCGCGCCGCGACGAATGGCTGAAGCTGAAGGAGCCGGCGCGGCGCCTCGTGCGATGGTGCGAGGCGGTGGAGGCGATCCTGGCCGGGCACGACGACGATCTCGTGAGGGAAGTCGCGGCCATCCGCGCGTCGGTCCGGCCCGTGATCGCGTACGCCGGCCGGTTCACGCTCCGCATCCTCGTGCGTTCCTTCCCGACCGCGCGGATCCGGACGGAGACGATCGAGACGCCGTGCGCGCTGACGCTCGACGTCGACGACTACGAGATCGAGATCGTCCACGGGCCGCGCACGAAGAAGGTGGCCCTCAACCGGAAGGCGCTCAGGGACGGCGGCGTCTGCTGGATCCGGGGCGACATGGACGGCCCGGAGCCGCTACGGGTTTCGCAGTAACGCCGCGAAGACGCGATCCACGCGCGGCCCCCACCGCCTCGTCTCCGCCGCGCCGCCGAGCTTCCGCAGCTCCGTCCCCACCTCATTCAGCGACTCCACGACCTCGGCCTCGCTCCGCCCCGCGAGGAGTTCCCGGATCGCCGTCGCCGCGACGAGGAGGGTCAGCGTCTTCCGGAGCGACTCCTCGGAGATCCTCGGCGTCTTCCGGAGCTCCCGCAGCTTCGCGATCGCACCGTCGAGGAAGGCCTCGGGAGAATCGGCCGCGAAGCAGCCGTCGAGGTCGATCGAGTCCAGTTCCTCCGGGTCGACCGGGAACGAAGCGGCGAGCGTTGCGAGGAGCGGGTTCCTGAGCTCCGGGCAGTTTTCGCGGTAGTCCCGGCCCGCCTTTTCGCATGTCTCCGCCCATCCCGCGTGGAGCCGTCCCCCGGCCGCGCGGAGCCGCCGCCGCTCGGCGAGCGGCGCGCGGGAAACGTGATCGAGCAGGGAGCGGAGCCGCGACTCGATGTAGTCGTGGGCGAGCGCCGCCGTGACGCGGAACCAGCGGTTCTCCTCCGCCGCGGCAAGCTTCCGCGCGTCGAGCATCTGCCGCTCCAGGACCGGATCGAGTCCCTCCTCCCTCAGCCTCCGCAGCACGTCGAGCTGGGCGCGGCACCAGTCGAGGATGGGGTGCTCCCCGATCAGTTCGGCCGGGTCGGGCAGCAGGAACCGCCGCGAGAAGTCGATCTTCGCCGCCTCGGAGAACCTCGGACCGGCCCCGAAGTCCGCCAGCGACGCGAGCACGTGGGCGCGACAGGCCGCTTCCGTCTCGGCGAGGAGTTTCCCCGCGTCCCCGATCGCGCCCGACTCCAGCAGCGCGCGCGCGGACTTGAACTTCCTCGCTTCGACCAGCGCCCGCCACTCGGCGCGCGCGTCTTTCCGCCGCGCCTTCTTCAGGGCCTCCTCCGCCTCCCGAAGGTATCCCCCGCTCGCCGCCTTCAGTGCCACGGACTTCCCGAGATCCTCGACCGCCCCCGCCAGGAGCGTCTCGGCTTCCTCCTTCCGGATCTTCGCGAGCGCCATGCGCGCCCGGCCGCGGTACTGGTACGGAAAGAAGCGGACCTCGTCCGTCCAGCCGCCGTCGGACTCCGCCAGCTTGAGCCGGCGCTCGACGTGCGCGAGCTTGAGGCGCAGGACATCGTCGAGCTTCGCGATCGCGGCCTTCGGGTCCTTCTCGATGAGCGCCTCGGCCTCCGCGCACGCCTTGACGGCGGGCTCGTAGGCGTTGCGGTCCTTGCGGGGGATCAGGACGACGTCGTCCTGGATCAGCGCGAGCCAGAGGAGCGTCGCCATCGCCTTCCATTATATCTCGAGCGTGAAGCCGAAGGCGAAGCCGGGCGCGTCGCCGCCGACGTCCCCCGCGACGTCGACCTTCCATTCCTTCCCGGATTCGGTCCGCCACGCGACGCCGAGCCCGAAGGTGAAGATGGTGAAGCGGCTCTTCTTCGTCTCGATGAACAACAGGTGCCAGCCGATGGAAGGCAGGGCCTCTTCGTCGCTCCACGGCGCCTCGAAGATCCGGAAGCCGGCGCGCGGGAACAGGCGGACCTTCTCGGATACCTTGATGCGGAATTCCGCGCCGGCGGAGTAGTTGAAGACGTCGCGGAAGTCGTCGGACCCGAAGTCCTTCAGGTTGGAGTCGTCCGTCGCCCCGTCCCAGTCGATCCACTGGAGGTCGAAGGTGAGCCGGAGCGGCTGGCCTTCGAGGAGATAGAACGTTGCGCCGGCGTTGACCTGGTTCGGCCAATCGAACTGCGGGACGACCGATTGCTGGATCGGGAAGTCGTACCCGGCGCGGGACTGATATGCGACGCCCAGGTTCACCTTGAAGTTCGTCGTGTTGTCGAAGAGCCCGATGAGGATCCCGAGGCCGCCGCCGACGCCCACCGCGCTGGTACTCTCCGAGAAGGGCTCCGTGGTGGAGGCCTCGGTCGCGAGCTGGTCGATGCGCACCGAAGTCAGCGCCAGGTCGATGCCGCCGCCCACCGAGATGTGATTGAGGAAGCCGCTCTTGTCGCGCGGCTTGAGACGGAAGTCGTAGGCATAGGCGGCGCGGAAGCGGTAGTACTCCTGGGTCATGTCGGTGAGGAGGTCGGTGGCCACGTCGTAGAACGCGTACTTGGTGCGGAACGGCGCGCTGAAGCAGAGGCCGACGGCGTGCTCCACGTCCCCGCTGCCGAGCTGGAAGACGGCGCCGAGGTACGACGGGATGAGGGCGGGGTCGGACCATCCGGTCGCCGCCTGGGAGCTGAAGACGGTCTCGCTGATGTTCAGCTCGTACATCGTGTAGCTCTGATAGTCCAGCCCGGCCGCGCTCGGCTGGGTCGCGATGCCGGCGGGGTTAAGCCACACGCTGACCGGATCGTCCTCGAAGGCGGTGTAGCTGCCGCCCATCGCCTTCGCCCGGGCGCCGACCTGCTGGTCCTGGGCGAACGCGGCCGACGAGAGGACCCAGAGCCAGACGATCGCCGGACGCATGTTCCCTCCCTGCGCCAAGGGTGTGGATGCTACCAGACGAGGCATCCAGGCCCGCACCAAAAGTTGACAGGGAGCTTTTGGTGCCCCACGCGCCCGCGTGCCGGCCCCGTCACTGTCCCTTCCCCCCGATCTCCTTCCGCACCGTCGAGTACTTCGTCGTGCTCTCCCGCAGCCGCCGCGCCAGCGTCCGCAGGAGCGCCACCGCGATCCCCGAGTTGGTCCCGACGAGATTGCGGAACTCCTCCGCCGAGATGCGCAGGAGGCGCGCGTCCTCCGCCGCGGTCGCGGTCGCGGAACGCGGCTGCCCGTCGAGGAGCGCCAGTTCGCCCAGGCACTCGCGCGCGCCCAGGGTCGCCACGTCGGCGCCCCCCGAGCGGATGCGGATCTTCCCTTCACAGACCAGGAAGCATGCGTCCCCGGGGTCGCCCTCCGCGAAGAGCCGCTCGCCCGCGCACAGGTGCACCGGAGCCACGATCTCCGCGAGGCTCGCGAGATGGTGGGCGGGCACGTCGCGGAAGAGATCCACCTGCTTGAGGAAGGACACCACCGACAGGAGCCGGGTGAGCCGCGTCTCGGGATTCTCCATCGCCTCGCCTCCCGTGATTTCGATCCGGGGCGCGTCGTCGTCGAGCATCGTTACCGTCCTCGTCCACGCGTCCGCGTGCAGGAGTCGCCGGTAGTTCTCCTCCGTGAGCCCGGCGCCGGACGCGCCGTCCTCCTCGAAGAGCGGCACCAGGCGCTCCTCCTCCATCGCCAGCAGCCTGAGCGCGCTCGCGCGCCGCGCCGGGTCCTCGCCGAGGAGCCCCTCCTCGATCCGCCGGACCTCCTCCTCGTCGCCGTCGAGGGCGAGGAGCGACAGGAGCAGCTCCCGCTTCGTCCGCACGTGGTCCGCCAGGAGCGGGCGCCGCAGCGACTTCGCGTCCAGTTCGGCGACGCCGCGGCGCAGGAGCGCGATCTCGTCGCGCAGCCGGTCGATCCGCTCCCCGGTCCCGCGCAGGTCGAACCCGTGCAGACCCTCCCGCGACCGGAGCCGCCGGAGCGCCCGCGCGGCCTCCACCCTCAAGTGGAGATCCTGGTCGGGCGCGAGCAGGTCCCAGAGCGCCGGCCCCGCGTCGAGCCCGCCCACCGCGCCGAGCACGCGCGCGAGGACGAATCGTTCCTCGACCGGCCGCTGGCGGTCCCGCGTCGCCGCGGCCACCGCGGGCACGTCCTCCGGCGGCAGGACCTCGAGCGCCTGCGCCACGAGCGGCCGCACCGCGCGGTCGTCGAGCATCTTCATGAGCCTGGGGAAGAGCCCCGGGTCGCGCAGCGCGCGCGCCGCGATCACGGCCTCGCGACGCACCTCCGCCGACGGGTCGGAGAGGAGGCGCACGAACTCCCGCGTCGCGCCGTGGCCCGCGATCTCGACGAGGACGCGGATCGCCTCGATGCGGTCGTCCGGCTTCGGGCTCTTCAGCCGCCGGTCGATCTCGGGATACGCGAGGAGCGCGCCGTCGAACCCGCCGTGCCGCGCGCAGCCGACGAGGACCGCGATGCGGACGAGGTCGAACTCCGAGGCGAGCATCGGCGCCACGTCGGGGACCGCCTCGTCCTTCCCGATCTGGAGATGCGCGAGGATCGCGGCGGCGCGGACCTCCATCCGCGCGTCCACCATCGCGCGCCTGAGAGCGCCGAGGTGGGACGGCCGGCCGTCGGCGCCGAGGAGCCGCACGGCGCGGATCGCGACCTCGTCGCTCGGCGAGGTGACGAGGTCCCACACGAGCGGCGCCAGCGACCCGAGCGGGCGGTCGCGCCAGAGCTCCAGCGCCACGGCGGCGCGCTCCGGTTCGCCGGAGCGGAGCATCTCGCCCGCGGTGCGTTCCCCCAGCGCGGCCGCGACGTCGGGAACGTCCCAGGGGACGCTCCCCAGCGACGCGAGAAGCGCGCGACGGTATTGCGGCACGAGCCACACCGCCGCCGCGAGCCAGAGGACTCCCGCGACGAACGCCGCGGGCGCGAGGAGAAGGGCGGCGGCCGCCGCCAGGCCCAGCGGCGCGACGATCGTCTCGAGGAACGCCCGCGCGCGGGCGCGCAGCGCCGGCGCCATCGGGAGGAAGAGCGGTCCGCCCGCCGGCCGGTCCAGCGCGAGCCGGAGGAGGGGCGCGATCGCCGCGAGCCAGACGGCCGGATGGAAGAGAAACGCCGCGGTCCCCGCGACGAAGAGCGCCGGCGCGACGAGGAGGCCCGCCGCCACGCCGAAGCGGCGGAGCGGCAGCGCCGCAAGTTGCACCGCTCCCGCGACTCCGTAGAAGCGGCCGAGGAGGACCGCAAGGTCCTTGCCGCCCCTCGCTGCGTTCAGGAACTGGCACCACGCGATCGCGCCGGCGGCGACCGCGAAGAACGACATCGCCGCGATCCACCGGACGTAGGGGTTGAGCGGAACGGCCGCCCGCTTCTCCGGCGCGGACGCGGGGACCAGGAAGGAGCAGAGGACGAGCAGCGCGGCGGCGACGTAGAGCGGCTCTACCGGCGCGAGCGGTCCGGCCGCGAAGCCGGCGAGGCTCCCCAGCGCGGCTCCCGCGGCGGAGTCCGCCCGCGAGAGCGCGAGCAGGACGGCGAACGTCCCGCACGCCTCGACGACGCCGGCGAGGAGCCACGGCCTGTCGAGGAGGCCCGCGCGCGACGCCAGGATCGCCGCGGCCAGGAGGAGGAACAGCGCCGCGGGACGCCTCGGCAGCGCCGCGAAGAAGACGGTCGCGAAGGCCGCGGCGACGAGGAACCCGGCGAACGCGTCGCTCTGCGACAGGAAGAAGCCGGTCGCCGCGCTCGATCCGATCGCGCGCGACGCCGACGCGAGCGCGCCCAGGACGAAGAGCGGGACGCTATGCCGCACGAGCCTCGACGCGCCGGACGGGCGCGAACGACAGGAGCTTCCTCACTTCGTCCGCGGCGGCCCAGCCGCGATAGAGCGCCTCCTCGAAACTCGGCGTCCCGAGGTTGCTCCCCGCGAAGTGGATCCGCACGACCGGCGCCTTCAGCTTCGGGACCCACGTCGTGAAGTACCCCGGGGGCACGACATGGATCGAGCCCGGCCAGCGGTAGGACTCGATCCGCAGGTCCTTCTCCTTCGCCAGATCCGGGATCATGTCGTACAGCTCCTTCACCGCCCCCGCCGCGAGGTCCGCGATGTCGTCCGGCTTCATGCCCGGCGGCTTCCGGTGCGGCGCGAGCGGCTGGTAAATGGAGAGGATCCCCGGCCCCGGCTTTCGCGGCTTCGTGAAGCCGTGCGTTTCGACCCAGCGGCCCACGATGAGGTCCGTGAAGGAGCGCTTCGCGAACCACGTGTCGTATCCCGCGGTGAAGAGCTCGCGGCTCGTGAAGACGGTGTGGATGACGTAGTCGGAGAACTTGAGCTGCTTGACGAGTTCCATGCGGTCGGCGGGATAGCCCTCGACGAGCCACGACGTGATGTTGAGCGGCGTGGCCATCACGGCGCACTTCGCGCGCACCAGGTAGTTGTGGCCGTTCTGGTGGTAGACCACCTCGACGCCGTTCGCGACGTTGCGCACCTTCGTCACCGTCGCGCCGGTCCGGAGGATCTTCGGGTTGTGGGCGTTGAGCTTCTTCACGAGGTGTTCGCCGGCGCCGCCGGTGCCGCCGGGCCAGGCGTGGCGCACCGTGATCTCCGAGATGTAGAAGTTGCAGAAGGCGGCCGCGCTGAGGCACTCCGGGTGGGCGCCGAGCGCCGACTTGCAGTAGGAGTCCAGGAAGTCGCGCACCTCGGGGCCGAACGGCTTGATGTAGTCCGCCGCGGAGATCTTGTCGAGGGAGAGGTCCCCGGCGCTCTCGAACGGCTGGACGGGGATGCGGCCGTTCTTGGAGTCCTCCTCGAGCTGCTCCTTGAACTTGCGGAACCCTTCGGGGAGTTTCTTGAGCGACTCCTCGGCCCAGACGTCACGGAGCAGTTCCCCCCGGTACCAGTAGCTGTCGATCGGCTCGGGGATCTCGGTCGTCTCGAGGTCGGGCAGGCCCAGGTCCTTGTAGACGCGGAGGGAATCCTTCTCGGGCGGCGCGTAGTACGCGGCACCGCGCCCGAAGACGATCCCCTCGGGCGTGGTCCCCTGGAACGAGAGTCCGCCCGCCGTGTCCTTGCGTTCGAGCACGAGGATCTTCCGGTCGCGGAGGTACCACGCGGTCGTGAGGCCGCTGAGGCCGCCGCCGACGATGATGCAGTCGTACTCGCCGGGGACGACCTCCGGCGCGTTCGCCGGCGCCTCCGCCCGGCTCGACTCCATCCCCAGCACGCGGATCGCGAGCGTCTGGTCTCCGATCGTCCGCTTGAGCGCGGGGACGGTCGGGGCCGACGAGGTGCAGCCGACGAACAGCGCGAGCGCGAACAGCGCGGAGACGCGACGCATGAACCCTCCCAATCAGAAGCTATCAGCCATCAGCTATCAGCCATCAGCAATCAGCCGTCAGCCCCTCCAGCGGAAAGCTGATGGCTGATCGCTGACGGCTCATCGCCGCCGTGCCAGTTCGTCGTTCAGGTACCGCACGATGTCGCGGGTGTCGGTGCCGGGACCGAAGAGGCGGCCGACGCCGAGCTTGTACAGCTCCTCCGCGTCCTCGGGCGGGACGATCCCGCCGCCGCAGAGGAGCACGTCGTTCATCCCTTTCTTCCGCATGAGGTCGAGGATCTCGGGGAAGATCGTCATGTGCGCGCCGGAGAGGATGGAGACGCAGACCGCGTCCACGTCCTCCTGGAGCGCGGCGGTGACGATCATCTCGCAGGTCTGGTGGAGGCCCGTGTAGATGACCTCGAACCCCGCGTCGCGCAGCGCCGCGGCGACGACCTTCGCGCCGCGGTCGTGGCCGTCGAGGCCGGGCTTGGCGACGAGAACACGCCACCTTCCTAAGCTATCAGCCATCAGCAATCAACTATCAGCCTTTCCGGCTGACGGCTGATTGCTGAGAGCTGACTGCTACCAGTACGTCGGCGGCTCCCGCCACTCCCCGAACTCCTTCTTGAGCGTCTCGACGATCTCCCCCAGAGTACCGCCGGCTTTCACGCAGTCGAGGATTTTCGGCATCAGGTTCGACCCGTCCTTCGCCGCGGCCTGGATCGCGTCCAGCTTCTTCCGCACGGCCCCGTTGTCGCGCCGCGCCTTGAACCTCTTCACGCGCTCGACCTGGTCGCGCTCCACCTGCGGGTCGATCTTCAGGAGCGGGATCGGCTTCTCCTCCTTGTCCACATGTTCGTTCACGCCGATCGTGAGGTATCGCTTCTCCTCGACCGCCTTCTGGAACTCGAACGCCGCCTTCGCGATCTCGCGCTGAGGGTAGCCGCGCTCGATCGCGGCGACCATCCCGCCCATCTCCTCGATCGTGCGGAAGATCTTCCCGCACTCCTCCTCCATCCGGTTCGTGAGCGACTCGATGAAGTGCGAGCCGGCGAGCGGGTCGATGACGTCGGTCAAGCCGCACTCGTGCGCGAGGATCTGCTGCGTCCGGAGCGCGACTTTGACGGCCTGCTCCGTCGGCAGCGCGAGCGCCTCGTCCATCGAGTTGGTGTGGAGGGACTGCGTGCCGCCGAGCACGGCCGCGAGCGCCTCGACCGCGGTGCGGACGATGTTGTTCTCCGGCTGCTGCGCCGTGAGCGACACGCCGGCGGTCTGCGCGTGCGTGCGGAGCATGAGCGCGCGCCGGTCCGTCGGGTGGTAGCGGCGCTCGATCTCGCGCGCCCAGATGCGCCGCGCCGCGCGGAACTTGGCGATCTCCTCGAAGAAGTTCATGTGGGAGTTGAAGAAGAACGAGAGGCGCGGCGCGAACTTGTCCACGGGGATGCCCGCCTTGATCCCGAACTCGACGTACGTGAAGCCGTCCATGAGGGTGTACGCGAG
>JACPRC010000195.1 GCA_016190175.1 Planctomycetota bacterium | reverse complement strand
GTCAGGAACATCGCGAGGACCAGCGGGAGGACGACGGACCGCGCCAGGTAGAGGACCGCGAGCCCCGCCGCGGCGGCGAGGAAGCCGATCAGATAGTAGAGGACCCGTCCGCGTTCCGACACGCCATGGGTATATCGGCCGGATCGCGTCCCGGCCTTGCGGCGGCGGCCCCTCTCCGCTAGGCTGTCCCGCACCATGAGGATCGCCGTCGCCGCCGCCCTGCTCCTGGCCGGATGCGGCCGCCCCGTTCCGTCGGCGCCCCCTCCGCCGGAACCGGACCCGTACCCGCTGGCGCCGGGGGCCCGCTGGACCTACCGCTCGCAGATCGGCCTCAAGGTCGTACGCGAAGTCCGGTCGGCCTCCGAGGGGGTCGAGATGGTCTACCACCTTCCGTTCATGGGCGAGCAGCGCCTTCCCATGCGGCGGACCCCGCAGGGCGTCTTCGCAAGCCGCGGCGGCGTCGAGCAGCTCGTCCTGCGCTTCCCGCTGCGCGCCGGCGACCGGTGGCGGATCGACTTTCCGGACCAGGATCTCGCGGACTGCCTCGCGGAGGGGACGGAGGAGATCGCGGTCCTGGGGCAGGCGAAGGCGTGCCTCCGGGTATCCGTGAAGCGGACGACGCGGCGCGCGGGTCGCGAGTCGACGGACACGGAATGGTACGCGCCCGGGATCGGCCTCGTCCGCATGCGCGTCACGCAGTTCGGAATCACGCAGACGTTCGAGCTCGAGTCCTACGTCCCGGGCGCTCCGTGATGACCCTCCGCGAAGTGCGCCGCCTCTATGATCGGCGCGCCCCCTACTACGATGCGCTCGTGGATGCGCTCTCCCTCGGGCGGGACGGCGGGTACCGCAGGCGCGCGGTGGAGGCTCTGGACGTCTCCGCCGGGCATCGCGTCCTCGACGTCGGCTGCGGCACCGGGCGCAACTTCCCGCTCCTGCCGCGCGGAGCGGTCGGGGTGGACCCGAGCAGGGGGATCCTGCGCGTGGCGCGCCGGAGGGTCCGGCGCCTCGCGATGGCCGCGGCATGCGCGCTGCCGTTCCCCGACGCGTGCTTCGACCGGGTCCTCTGCACCTACGTGCTCACGACGGTGCCGGAATGGCCGCGCGCGCTCGACGAGATGGCGCGCCTCCTGGCGCCCGGAGGCCGCATCGTCGTCGCCGACGATCGCCTCCCGCCCGGATGGTTCCTCGGCCCGGGCCCGATGTTCCGCCGCCTCCTCCGCGACGGGTGGGTCGACATCCATCGCGACGTGCTCGCGGCGATGGGGGCGCGGTTCGCCGATATCCGCTTGGATCTCATGCACTTCGGCTTGATCTACCTCATCTGCGGCACGAAGCGCCCGCAATAAGAGTGGACTGTCCACTCTTATTGCGACGTGAGGCCCTTCTCGTACATCCGGTAGGTCTTGTAGTGCTTCCCGCCCATCAGCCGGGCCGGGCGGTTCATCGCCTCGTTCGACTCGAGGATCCAGGACATCTCCGCCGCGACGTAGCCGCGCTCCGGGTGCTGGTCGAGGTACTTCTGGTAGAAGAGGGTCCCGAGTCCGAGGGACTGGAACTTCTTGCGGATCCCGAGCGCGACGACGCGGAACGTGGGGATCTTCCGCAGGCGGAACTTGAGGAAGTGGAACCAGCCGAACGGCCACAGGCGGCCGTTGCACTTCTTGAGGGCGAGGTTGATGTTGGGCAGCGCCAGCGCGAACCCCGCGACCTCGCCGCCCACCTCCGCGAAGTACACGAGCTCGGGGAGGACGATCGCCTTCATGTCCTCCGCGGCGAACCGGATCTCCTCCTGCGACATGGGGACGAAGCCCCAGTTCTTCTCCCAGGCGTCGTTGTAGATCTCGGTGACGAGCCGCAGTTCCTCCTCGAAACGGCCCATGTCGATCGTGCGCAGGGAGATCTTCGCCGAGGAGCGCACGCGCTCCGCGATCCGGTCGACCTTCTCGCGGTCCACGTCGGTATGGACGATGAGGTACGCGAGGAGGTCCATCGCCTTGCGGTATCCGGCGCCCGCGACGAGGTCGGCGTAGTACCGCGGGTTGTGGGTCATGAGGATGAACGGAGGCCACTCGTAGCCGTCCACCAGCATCCCGGCGGTGTCGTTGAGCGAGGGGTTCGCGGGCCCGAGCGAGCTCTCCATCCCCTTCGAGCGGAGCCACTCCTCGGCCGCGCGCAGGAGCGGCTGCGCCGCCTCGGGATCCTGCTCGCATTCGAACCAGCCGAAGAAGCCCGTCTTCCCGCCGTGGACCTCATTGTGGCGCGGGTTCAGGATCGCGCTGACGCGTCCCACAGGCTCGCCGCCGCGGCGGGCAAGGAAGTGCTCCGCCTCCGCGTGCGCCCAGAAGGGGTTCCTCGCCCGGTCGAGGATCTTGCGCTCCGAGGAGAGCAGCGGCGGGACCCAGTTCGAGTCCTGGCGGTAGATCCGCCACGGCAGGCGGAGGAAGGTGTCCAGGTCGCGCGCGGAGCGGACGGTCGAGATCTCGACGCCCATGACGTCTAGCCTGACTTATTCATCCGGGCTCCGCCGCCCGGACGAATAAGTCACCCTCCGGGCAGCTTCATCGGCCCTCCCGGCCGATTCCGCTGGACAGCCCCGGCGGCAAGAGCGGCGACATCCTGTCGCCCGTCGCCGCCGGCCCGCGGCGCTCTTTTGCCCAAGCGGAGCGCGCCGCGGG
>JACPRC010000186.1 GCA_016190175.1 Planctomycetota bacterium | reverse complement strand
CGCGGTGCGTCTCGCCGAGGTCGTCCTTCGCCTCGAGATCGGGCGTCCGCGCGGCGATCGAGTCGAGGATCTTGTTCACGCGCTTCTCGGGATCCGAGTAGATGAGGAACACCTGCTCGGTGTGGGTCTTCGTCGCCGTGAGGAGGTTCAAGCGGTCCACCTTGGGTCCGCTGTGGGTCTCCTCGTGCGGGTGGATCTTCCCCTTGCCGGGCTCCTCGAGACGCACCATGGCGCTGAAGCCCTTGCGGACCCTCTCCCCCTCGGGGGCCTTGTAGATCTGGTGATAGACGTAGAGGCACGGTTTCGCCTCCTGCATCAGCGTGCCGTCTCGGAGCCACTCGTCGAGCGCGGCCGCGGCGGTGCGGTACTTCCCCATGGGGTCGGCCTCGTCCTTCGCGCGGATGATCCGGACGATGTTGCGCGGGTCGCGCCGGTAGTACTCGTCCTGGAGATCCGGGCCGATGCGGTCGTAGGGTTGCGTCGTCACCTTCGTGAGGTCGGGGACCTTCGCGGGGTTGTACCGGATGGCGCGGAACGGATAGACCTTGGGCATGGGGGTCCTCTCAATGCCTGAAATGCCGCATCCCCGTGATGATCATGGGCACGTCGCGCTTCTTCGCGGCGGCGAGCACCTCCCCGTCGCGGACCGATCCGCCGGGCTGGACCACCGCGGCGACGCCGGCGTCCAAGAGCGTCTCGAGCGCGTCCGGAAACGGGAAGAAGGCGTCGGAGGCGGCGACCGCTCCTTTCGCGCGCTCCCCGGCCTTGCGGACCGCCAGCGCGGCCGAGTCGAGCCGGCTCATCTGGCCCGCGCCGACGCCGGCGACCTTCTCGCCCGCGGCGAGGACGATCGCGTTCGACTTCACGTGCTTGCAGACGCGCCACGCGAACTGGAGCGCCGTCTTCTGCTCCGCCGTCGGCTCGACCGTCGCGGTCTTCCACTCCTTCCACAGATCGCCGTCGGGGCTCTGGACGAGAAGGCCGTCGCGCAGGCTCCGCAGGGCGGGGTTCTTCGCGGGCGCGCCGATATCGGGTCCCGCCTCGAGGATGCGGAGGTTCTTGCCCCACTTCGGGAGCGACCGGAGGATGCGCACCGCGTCGGGATCGACGGCGGGAGCGACGAGCGCCTCGAAGAAATTCTCCCGTGCGGCGATGAGCGCGGCCGCCGACTGGTCCACGGGGAGGTTGAAGGCGACGATCCCTCCGAACGCGGAGACGGGGTCGCCCTCCAGGGCGCCGCGGAACGCCTCGGCCGCGTCCTTGCCGCTCGCCGCGCCGCACGGGTTGTTGTGCTTCACGACGACGCAGGTCGGCCGCTCGAACTCCCGGGCCAGCTCGAACGCGGAGTCGAGGTCGAGGAGGTTGTTGTACGAGAGGTCCTTTCCGCCGAGCAGCCGCGCGTGAGCGACCGACGCGCCCGAGCGCGCGGTCGCGCGATACGCCGCGGCCCGCTGGTGGGGGTTCTCGCCGTAGCGGAGGTCGGCGATCTTCTCGAACTGGAGCGCGAGGAGCGCGGGGAACTCGCCCGCGCCGCCCAGATAGCCCGCGATCGCCGCGTCGTACCGCGACGTGTGCGCGAAGGCCTTCACGGCCAGCGAGCGGCGGAGGGCGTCGCCGACGGAGCCGTCGCTCTCCTTCATCTCATCGAGCACGCGCGCGTAGTCGGCGGGGTCCGTGACGATCGTCACAAAACGGTGGTTCTTCGCGGAGGAGCGGACCATCGACGGTCCGCCGATGTCGATGTTCTCGATCGCCTCATCGAGGGAAACTCCCGGCTTTGCGATCACCTGCTGGAAGGGGTACAGGTTCACCGCGACGAGGTCGATGAACTCGATCCCCTGCTCCTCGGCCTGCCGGCGGTGCTCGGGGTTGTCGCGGACGGCCAGGATGCCGCCGTGGATCTTCGGATGGAGCGTCTTGACGCGGCCGTCCATGATCTCGGGCGAGCCCGTGTGTTCGGAGACCTCCGTGATCGGGACGCCCGCCTGGCGAAGCGTCTTCGCGGTGCCGCCCGTCGAGAGGATTGCGATTCCGCGGCGATGGAGTTCTCGCGCGAAGTCCGCGAGGCCGGTCTTGTCGAAGACGCTCAGGAGGGCGGTGCGGATCTTCATCCCGTTCGGCTCCCCGTGAAACGATGCTGCGGCCATGTCCTTCTCGTGCCGGCCATCCCGGTGGGGAGGCCGCGGGCAAGGACCCGAGGGAGTCGAACGGGATTCATGGGGACGGCGGATTATACGGGCGCGGGGAGGGGGAGTCAAACCCACGCTGATCGGGCAGGGCCCTTCTTGACCAAGACCCGCAAAGGGCCCTCCGGCCGCCTCGGAGAGGGCTTGGGGCGACCCCTTCGAGGGTGTGCGCGATGAAACAGGTCCGTTGCACGGCCATCCGGGGGCTTCCGAGGCGGCAGGCGCCGCCCGCTTTCGGAGTGGGCGGCGGCCCGATCGGCGTGGGTCAAACTCCGGCGGGGCGGTCGACAGAAAAGGCACAATCCACTCGGGAAGGAGATGACCATGGCGAAACGCATGACCTTGCAGTACTGGATCGACGACGGGTGGTACGTCGGTCGGCTGAACGAGGTCCCGGGCGTGTTCAGCCAGGGAGAGTCGCCGGGGGAACTGGAGAGGAACATCCGCGACGCGTATCGAATGATGCTTCGAGAGGAGGCCGCGCTTCCCGTCCGTCGAGCGAAGACGAAGGAGATCGAGGTTTCCGCGTGAAGCGACGGGAGGCCATTCGCCGACGGAGTGATGGGGGGACTTGAGTCTGCGGGCTATTTCCAGCCGGCTGCGAATTCCCGGATGCGGCGGGCGCGCGCAGGGTGCTCTGCTTCCACGCGGGCGGCCAGCTCCGCCAGCGCCGTCTTGAGATGAGCGCCCCGCAACCGCGCAGCCGTATCCAGGGCATCTTCCAGCCCGATGACTTTCTCGAATTGCGCGTCCGTCGCTACGAGCCACACGTAGCGGATGACCGCCTCATCCAGAGAGGAATCCCCCGAGGGGCTCGAGTCCCGGCGCGCAAGACCGTACAGCGCCTCTCGCGCGACGTCGGGATTGGCGCCAGGCCGGTACAGTTCCGTCAGCAAAGCGCGCCGAAGGACTTCCAGGTACTCGGTCGATTCCGACCTGCCCAGCTTCTCGATGCACTGCCGGCGCAGCTCCGCAGCCTCCGAAACGTCCAGGGCCGCCCGCGAATAGAAACCGACCATGTCCGGCCATGGCTCGATTTGGTTGCCCCACGAGGCCAGCTCGAAGAGCGCGCATCGAGCCTCCATGGAATGGGTCCGCTCCAGGGCCTCGATGACCTTCTTCCGCGCCCTTTCATCCCTCAAATCGTGAGTGAAACTGTACACATACAGCCATTGCTCTTGCGTCAGATGGAATCCAGGCGCAGGCTGATACTTCTCCGGGTAGCGATCGCGGAAGCCGTCAGCGAAAGGCATGGAGTGGAAGTAGTCGTACGTAACATCCCAAAGCAACTCACGCCAGAAGAAGTCGTATTCCTTCGTGTTGAACCCCGCGACCCGGCGTCTGGGTTGAGCGGCTTTCAGCCGCTCCTCCCGATCTGCGATCTCAGGAACGCTCTCGTCCGTGGGCAGCAGTTTCGAAGCCTGTCCTGCCCAGGCAACTACTATTGGATCGGGCGAATCCAACAGGCGGTTCACGATTCTGGAGGCGCGCTCGCTCGGGACGCCGCCGGCAAGGGTGGCGACCAGCATCTCAACCAGCGGCGAAGCGCCGTCCAGGAAGCCCTCAAGTTGCGCCAGGACCTCCTCGCGCGTCTCTCGGGCCACGATCAACCGACTCACTTCCGCCAGGGTTCTCTCCAACTGACGCTCGACGGGGGTGCCCGATTCGAGTTCGACGGCGAGCGATCGGAACCGGCGCACGAGATCTCCCTGCTCCTGTGTCAGGGGTGCGCCCTGCGCCGGGGACAGTCCGTAGTGCGGCACGTCCGCCGCGGGAGGATTCTCCCTCCGATGGTGCGGGGCGGCCTTCCTGGTCCGGGCCGCGTCGCCCCCGCGCCATGCGACGGCAGCGAGCACCGCAAGGCCCAGGGCGGCCACGAGACGGATGGCCCACCGCCACCTCTTCCCCGCTTGATCTTTCATCCCTTCCTTGAACGCACCCGCCTCCACCCGGTTGGCGCTACTGTTTCGCCACGTCGAATTGCCCCGTGCTCGCGTCCCACCCGTCGTCGTTGCCCGGGTCGTTCTTCTCCGCGCCGGCATACGGCGTTCCCTCGCCTTTGGAGGGATCGGCCGCAATCTTCGTGTCGGTGTCGAAGATGGACTTGCCCTTGGTATCGAGAACGAAGCTGAACGATCCGATCTTGATCTCGACCCGCATCTTCCAGTCCATGCGGTGGGTGAGGAGGCTCGCAGTTCCGGAGGCTTCCTGATCCTCGAAGAAGTAGGTCGCGAACCTGGCTTCGATCTCCAGCTCGTCATCGCCTTCGAGCGTCTCCACGATGTTCTCCGAGAGCTTCTTGGTCTCGGACCGAAGGAGAGCGCCCGGCATGTCGGCGGCGACGACGGCCACGTGGACCTTCTGCTTCCCAACCATGTGGAAGACCCGGAACTGCGCCCCGTAAGTCCGCTGCCCGTCGAACCTCGGAAGACTCGTCGGCGTGATTCTCTCACCTTTCACGTAGTAGGGTGTGCGGGCGGCGGGCGTGTCGGTGAACTTGGCTCCGATCGCCTTCTTGAGCACGAGCTGGTAGTCCTGGAGCACCTGG
>JACPRC010000185.1 GCA_016190175.1 Planctomycetota bacterium | reverse complement strand
GTGACGAAGACCGAGCCGCGGTCGATCTTCGCGGAGAGCATCGTCTCGTAGAGTTTCGCCGCCGCGGGGATCGACTTCTGCTTCTCGCCGGCAGGGAGGTCGCAGCGGGAGACGCGGTAGCCCGCGTGCCGGAGCGAGAGTCCGACGACGTCGGCGATCTTCCGGCAGTTCCGGTCGGTGAGGAGGAAGGCGCGCGTGCCGCCCGCGATGACGCGGACGTTCTCGCCGGCCTCCGCGCTCGCCCCGCGCCAGACGAAGATCCGCGTCCCGAGCAGCGTGATCTCGCGCATCGGCCGGAGATTACCACGCGCGTCCAAGAAATTCGAGCGACTTTCGTCCCGTTCGGGATCGCATGGCGGATCCGGCGGACCCGGGCCGCGCGGCACGCGGCGTAAGGTATACTGGTGCGGATGGACGCCCCCAAGGCTGCGGAGGAGCGACGGCTCGTCCAGCGGTGCATCGCGGGCGAGCGCGAGGCCTGGCGGGCGCTCATGGAGCGGTTCGGCGCCCTCGTCGCCCACGCGGTGCGCACCACGCTCCAGCGCGTCGTCAAGTTCGCGGACCCCAACCGCGTGGACGACGCCGTCCAGTCCGTCTGGACGGCGCTGTGCGAGGACGGCTGCCGCCGACTGCGCGGCTTCGAGGCGAAGTGCTCGCTTTCCACCTGGCTCACCGTCCTCTCCACGCGCCGCGCACTCGACTTCGTCCGCACGGAGATCCGCAAGGGCTCGCTCCGCACCGTCCGGATCGACGGCGAGGACCACGACCTTCTGGGGGAGATCGCCGCGCCCGCGGCCGACGACCCGCCGTCGGCCGACGAGGTCGAGCGGCTGTACGCGGCGCTGGAGCGGCTCCCGGACGACGACCGCATCATCCTGAAGCTCTACTACCTGGACGGCTGTTCGTATCGCACGATCGCGCGGGCGCTGGGCGTCGCCCCGAACACGGTGTCGAGCTACCTGCTGCGGGCGAGGGAGAAACTCAAGGGGACGATGCACGGTTGATCCGCGCGCACCGTCACATGAGGAGATGAGCGTGAACTGCCCGGAATCGGACCTCCTGGCCGCGTGGATCGAGGGCTCCCTGCCCGCGAAGGAGCGCTCGCGGCTCGCGGCGCACCTCGCGGGGTGCGACGCGTGCCGCCGCGTCCTGGCGCTCGCCGGCGTCGCCCTCGACTCGAAGCCGGCGCCGATCGAGGCGGACGCGGTCGACCGGTGGCTGCGCCGCCTCAGCCGGCCGGGCCCGGCGATCTGGTCGTACGCCGCAGCCGCGGGGGTCCTCATCGCGGTCGGCTTCCTTCTCTTCGCGAGGCTCCGTCCCGCCGGGAAGGTGGAGCTGCCGGCGCCCCCGGTCGTCAAGAAGGAGCCCGCCTCGACGGAGCGGGAGAAGACGGACGTCCCGCGTCCGCGGGACGAGCGGGAGCCGGAGCGGGTCGCGAAGCGGACGAAGGCGCCTTCCGGGGGGAAGCCGGAGGAGGTGCGCGAAGAGCCGAAGAAGGATGAGACCGCGAAGAGGACGGGCGAGACGAAGGCGGATCTCTCGGGTCTCTTCGAACCGATCTCCGTCCTCGACGGCACGGGCGATTTGTGGGTCCGGAGGGGGGAGGAGGCCGCACGGGTCGAAGGGAGCGCACGAACCGGCTACGGACAGGTGCTGGAGTCGCGATCCGGGGCCGCCTCCTTCACGCTGGACGGCGCGGCCACGGTGGCGATCGAGGCGCAGAGCCGCGTCTGGGTGGCGCGCTCGAAGCGGGAGCGCGCGTACGTGCTCGGCCTCGAGGTCGGGCCGGCGTTCGTGGACACGGAAGGCGCGTCGCAGTCCTGGCACGTGCTCGGCGGCGCGCTGATGGTCATGCTCCCGGCGGTCCGCGGGAGGATCTACGTGGAGTCGGGAGAGGAGGCCGTGCAGATCCACGTGCTCCAGGGGAGGGTCGAATCCCCCGCCGCGCAGCAGACGGTGGAGGCGGGCCGTTCGATCGAGATCCGTCGCCGGGGCGGCGCCCTCGTCACGGAGGAGGACGCCGCCGCGGTCAAGACGAAGCTCCGGCGTCTGAAGGAGGTCCGTCCGCTCCTGCGGACGGTCTTCCTCGCCACGTTCGACGACGACGAGGGGGCCCGCCCGTTCGCGTACGACGTCGGGATCGGCGCGCGACGGCGGGACGCGACCGCGAGGATCGGCCAGTGCATGCGCGCCGAGACGCCGACGGGCGCGATGGTCGCGAAGTGCGGACCCAAGGCCGCCGCGTGCGTGGGCCTTCTGCTGAGCCGCTCCGTGGCGTATCTGACCGGCATGGAGCTGCGATTCAAGTACCGGACGGACTCGGGCCAGCTCGTCGTGCGGGCGGGGAAGCACGAGGCCGTGGTCCGAGTCCAGCCCACCCGTGGACAGTGGAAGGTCGGCGAGGCGCCCCTCGACATTCTCCAGGACCAGGGCGTGCCGATCGTCAGCGGCGACGCCATCGACGAGATCTTCATCGGGCTCCCGAAGGACGCCGGAGGCAGTTGCACTCTGGACGTGGACGACGTAGAATTGGTGCGGAGCGCTCGATTCGTCAAATAGGAGCGTGCCGCCGTGGCGCTGCTGCCGGCCTTCCTCCTCGTCGCCGCACTCGAGGATCCCGCCGAAGCGGTGCGGCGTTTCCGGAGCGAATACCCCACGGCCGGTCTCGACGAGAAGATCCTCCTCATCCACGAACTGGGGAAACACCGCGTTCCGCCGGTGCTGGACGTCCTGGCGCCGCTGATGACGGACGGACCGGTGACGGCCCGCATCGCGGCGGCGCGCGAGCTGGGCGCGTTCGACGGCGTGCCGAAGACGTGGAGGAAGCTGCTGGACGCCTACGGTCATCCGGCAAACGCCGGGACACCGGCGCGCGGGGTGAAGGTCACGATCCTGCGGTCGTTGGGCGAGCTCCACGCGACGGACGCGGCCCGTTTCGTGGATTCCCTCATCGGCTCGCCCGACGTGTGGATCGCAAAGGCCGCGATCGACGCCGCCGGGAAGATCCGCCGGAAGGGCTCGGTCGACGTCCTGGTCGCGGAGCTGCGCCGGATGGGGGAGATCGACGACGAGGAGCCGGTCGCGTCGGAGCAGCCTTCGGCGACCGTGGCTCCGTCCGACGTGCGGCCGCCGATGTCGATGGGGCCCGCCGACATCCTCCGCAGCGATTCGAAACCGACGCTCAAGAAGACGTCGGTGCCGCTCGAATCGGGCCGCACGAGACGGCGCGATCCGGAGCCGCCGGCGAAGGTCCCCGCGGAGCGCCGCGAGGTCCTGGTGCCCGCGATCCTGGCGGCGCTGGAGTCCATCGCGGAGAAGGGGTTCAAGACGCCCGCGGAGTGGGGGCGGTGGTGGCGGGCGAACCGGCGAGGAAAGTGAGGCGCCCCGGCCGAAGGACCGGGGCGCCGTCCAGGTCGCGAGCCTACTTCTTTGCGTCGAAGCTTACGAGGGTCTGGGTCGACTTCATCATCATCTCCTTGTACTCGTATTCCATCTTGACCAGTCGGCCCGGAACGTCCTTGCAGTACCACATCTTCGACTTGCCGGGGATGGCGTTCCCCTTGCAGTCCTTCTCGGGCGACTCGATGACGGTGCACTTGAGCTCCTTGTCGCCCACCTTGAGGGTCTCCTCCGACCGCTTCCCCATGTCCTTGTGTTCCTTCGCGGGCTTGTCGCAGAGGGGACACTTGGCGTCGGCATCGCCCTTTTCCGGCTTCTTCACCTTCTGCTCGCTCGCCATGGCGTCCATCCCTTCCGCCTTGGTCTCGACCTTGAGGGTGATTTCGTCGTCGGTCTTGGCGACGAGCGTCGTAGTCGTGGTGACTTTCATCCCGCCCGATTCCATCTGCATCACGACGGTCGAGTCGACGCCGAACGAGCTCCACGCCGACCAGGGATCGAAGGCAAGATCGTCTTGGGTGGGCGTGAACACGCCAAGCCCGAGCACCAGCATCAGCAACGTCCTCATGGCTGCCTCCTAGGGAATGAGAGAAAGAGAAAACGCGACGGCAAATCCGAAGGATCGGTTGGAACAGCGTCTGCCGACCCTGGAGTGGAGGGGTTAGAGAACTACCAGTCGACGAGAAGGTAGGTGCCCACGTCGGGTCGCCGAGACATGCATCGCTCGCGAATTCTGACGGTACCCGCCCTTCCTTGCACGACGCCGCGCGGACGAGGTTCCACCCAAACTCGGGGGGCAACTCTAGGGAAGCGAGGTCGATGTGTCAATCAATTCGGCAGCAGCGGCAGGAAGAACGGGCTCGCCTTCGACGAACCTTCCTTCCCCCGCAGGTCGATCCCCAGGATGTGCGCGACCGTCGCCGCGATGTCCACGATCGAGCCGCCTTCGATCACGAGCGGCTGCGTCACCGGCGCGCCGCCGATCACGAAGGTCTGGATCGAGTCCTCGGGGTAGAGGCTCCCGTGGTTCGCCGCGTTCTTGCCGCCCCAGTAGTAGCCGTCGCGGAACCGGGAGAAGACGAGGATGTCGCCGCTCGTCTCCGCGTGCTCGAGCTTCTCGATCCGCTCCGGCGCGTTCGCGTACTCCGCGCTCAGCACCGCCAGCGGACACGAGTTGCCCCAGCCCGGAAGCTCCGGATAGACGTACGTCTCGAGCGGCACGATCTCGACGTGGAACTTCAGCTCGAAGTCGCCGTTGCTCGACGCGACCACCACCGTCTGCGACGGGAGCGCGCCCTTGCTCGCGTACGGGACCTGCGCCGTCCCCAAGCTGTTCGTGAAGAACCACCAGTCGTCGTCCTCGCCCTCGCACTCCACCTTGAGCGCCATGCCCGGCATCACGTCGACGACGTGGCTCTTGTCGAGCGCGATCGTGTCGCCGTCGTTCGCCGTGAAGGGGCCCACGGTCTCGAAGAGCTTGCCGTTGGCGCGAAGCTCGAACGTCAGCTCCCCGGGCCCGAAGGTGTCCTCGTCGTCGAGCACCTTGACGCTCTCGAAGACGATCTTGACCTGCGTGGGCCGGACCACGCGGTACGGCTGCCCCGGCGCCGTGCGGACGAGGATCTCCTCGACCGCGTTGACCAGCTCGCCGCGCATGCGGTGCTGCTGGATGCTGCCGATCACGGGGAGCACGTCGTTCTGGAAGTCGGGCGCGTCCTTCCAGTTCTGGGTCACCCGGTTGCGCAGCGATACGTGCAGCACGCCGCCGTTCAGCCCCGTGAAGGAATCGAAGTCGCCCTCGAGGAACCCCGGCTTGTCGTAGAGGTCGTCGTACGGCGAGTCCTCGATCACCTTCTCCAGCTCCTCGTCGAGCCCGAGGATGTCGGTCTCGACGGCGTGGGCGTCGTCGTTCGTGACGTCGCGGTGGCCGTGGTCGGAGCTGAGGACGAAGACGGCGTTCTGGAGGATTCCGAGCTCCTGCATCCGCTGGCGGACGCGCGCCAGCTCGGGGTCGATCACGTTCTTGAGATACTCGATCTGGAGGTTCGCGAGGCCGGGCGGGGAGAGTTCGACGCCGCCGATGCCGCCCTCGCTGTGCGCCTCGTGGTCGAGGCCGGGCCAGTAGATCATGAGGAGGTCGGGCGTGTCCTTGCCGTCGAGGCGGTCGAGGAAACGGTCCGTGACCTTGCGGTCGTACGCGCGCGCGTCGGTCAGGTAGCTCAGGAGCTGGAGGTACGAGGGCTGGAGGAACTCGGAGCCCCTGTAGAACATATAGGCGTCCACCGCGGCGTACATTCCGCTCGCGCTCATCTGTTCGAAGAGCGTCTCGCACCGGAGCTGCTGGTTCGCGAGGCCCTCGTTCCGGTAGATCGAGAGGACCTGCGAGACCTCCAGCGTCGGGCCGCCGTCGAGCTCCATGGGCTTCCCCTCGCGGCGGTCGAGGTACTGGTTGCCGGGCATCCCGTGGCCGGACGGATTCCGCCCGGTCGCGATCGAGGCGTTGGCGGCGAAGGTGATGCTGGGCGCCGTCGAGAGCGTGTTCTTGACCTGGACCGCGGTCCCGAACGTGAGCTTGAGCGCGCTGTCCGGACCCGCGACGGTCGCGAGGTACGCCTGAAGCGCGTCGGGTCGCAACCCGTCCACGACGATGAGGACCGCGCGGTAAGGGACGTAGGGTGCCGGGACGAGCGCGCCGAGGAGGTCGCCGTACTTCGCCAGCGCGATGGTCCCGCCCTGGCCCGCGTTCTCGCCGACGATGTAGGTCGACGTCGGGGGGATGCCGGCTTCCGCGTAGGCCGAGATGTCCGTCGTCGCGTTGCCGAAGGCGTGGACGAACTGGGCGCCCTCCGCCTGCATGGCGAGGAGCCGGTCGCGCTTGGCGTCGGAGGTCGCGCTGCCCATCGTGGGAAGTGCGCCTTCGTACGTGTAGACGCAGCCGACGGGGAAGCCCTTGAGCCGGAGCCAGCGGCGAGTCGCGCGCGAGAGCCAGTACGGACGGGCCGTGAGGTAGACGATCTCGACGCCGCTCTTGGCGAGGCCCGCGACGACCTTGTTCGCGTGGTCGTACATCCGCGGCACGTAGTTGAAGTCGAGGAAGTCGGTGAGGACCTGCTGGACGAGCTCGAAGTCGGAGATCGTGAGCGTGCCGTCCACGTCGAAGACGGCGCACGGGACGATGCCGGAGACGATGCGCACGAGCGCGTCCGCGGTCGTGAGGTCGCCGTAGACGACCATCTTGACGAACCAGGTGCCCGGGCCCTGGATGGCGGAGGGGAACGGGAACTCGACCCGGCCGTCGCCGTCCGTCACGGCGTCGCCGACGAAGATCCATGCGTCGTCGCCGGTCTTGCGCAGCCAGAGGCCGACCTTCTCGCCCGGGAGGTCGATCCGCAGGTCGCCGTAGTGGAACTTGCCGCGGATGGGGGCGGCGTTGCCGGTCTTGAGGAAGAGGTCGTAGCCGTTGTGGTGGGGGATGTGGCTCGCGGTGCTCGCGCTCGAGGAGGAGTTCCAGGGTTGCTTCGCGGGCCAGGGGAAGGCGGTGTCGTATTCGTTCCAGCGCAGGAGGGTGGAGTTCCATCCCTGCGTGCCGGAGGCCCAGCCGCCGACGTTCGACGCGCCGGACTGGGCGTCGTCGTCTCCGTCGTCGCCTCCTCCGCCGCAGCCGTGGACGCAAAGAACGAGAGCGAACAGCAGGAGAGAGCGCCGCGCGCCGTGGAGCATTCCGACCCCCCTAACCCTGGAAGTCGGGACAATCTAATGTGAATGACGCGCTGTGTCAACATAATTCGGCCCATATGGGTGGGGATGGGGAGATAGGGAGATAAGGAGGTAGGGAGATAGGGAGATAGGGAGATAGGGAGACCGGGGGATCAGGAGACCCCGCAGCTCCTCCCCCGATCTTCTACCTCGCGGGGGCGATCTTCACGTCGGAATACTCGACCGTGCCGCCGCCGGAGACGAAGAGCCCGATCGTCCCGCTCGGGCGCAACGAAGACGTCGCCTTCCCGATGCGGTCCCCGTTGATGGAGACCTCGATTTCGTCTCCGCGCGCCGCGATGGTGATCGTGTTCGCGGCGTTCCGCTTCACGGCCCTTGTGGTAGCTCTTCCCGAGGATGCCGACGGACGGGCCGCCCAGGACATGGGTCGGATTGTACCGGCCGGACTCGTACACGCAGAACGCGCACCGGCCGTCGTTGGTGACGTCGAACAGGAAGAACGAGTTGTCCTTTCCACGGAACCAGATGCCGTTGCCCTTGTCCGCGTCGCCGGTCCGCCCTTCCCTTGACAAGATACATATGGAACAGCCATACTATGATGCATGAGAACTACACTCAACATCGACGACGCCGCGTTGGCGCGCGCCTCCGAGCTCACCGGGGTGACGGAGAAGACCGCGCTGGTGCGAATGGGGTTGGAAGCGCTCATCGCCCGGGCCAGTGCCGCGCGCTTGGCCGCCCTGGGGGGCGCCGAGAAGAAGCTCCGGCCGGTTCCCCGTCGCAGGAGCGGATGACTTGGTCCTGGTCGACACGTCCGTATGGGTGGATCACCTGAGACGAGGCGACGCCGTCCTGGCCAGTCTCCTGCATGCCGGTGAAGTCCTCCGTCACCCTTTCGTCGTGGGTGAGCTGGCCTGCGGCGGAATCCGCAACCGTTCGCGGATCCTGCGCCTCCTCCAGGCCTTGCCGGCGGTCCCGAAAGCCCAGGACGACGAGGTACTCCTCTTCATCGACCGGCACCGCCTGGCAGGCGCCGGGCTCGGCCTGATCGACATGCATCTTCTGGCGTCTTGCCTGCTGGCCGGAGCCGCGCTCTGGACTCGAGACGCGAGACTGGCGGGCGCGGCGGCGAAACTGGGACTCGCCTCGAAGCCCTGATCTACTATCCGCGCAAGTCTCGATGCCGCGTCACGATTTTCATGCGGCGGGCGGAGAGAACGGAGAACCAAGAACGAAGAACAAAGGACGCGGGGGAAGAATCCCCCCGCCTTCGCCGAGCCTCCCTCCTGCGCGGATGCTCCGCATCCGCTCCGGCGGGTGAACCGGCGGGCAAGCCGCACCCCCTCCTCGGCCTCCGCACGCAGGGAAGGAGGGGCAGCGGGCCTTCGCCACGCCGCCCGCCTTCGCTCGCCTCCGGCGAGCTACGGCGTGGTCACGCCGAAGCCCGAAGGGCGGAGGCGGAAAGCGGCCGTGGCTGCGGCCGACTCAACGCTTCCGTGGACGCTCTCCGGCGGGAGCGTCCAGCACCTCCCTGACTTTGCCTGCGAGAGCCGCCGGAGTGAATGGCTTCTGGAGAAACGCGATGCCCGCATCCAGAACGCCGTGGTGAACGATGGCGTTGCTCGCATAACCGGAGAGGAAGAGCACCCGCGTCTCAGGCCTTGACACGGCAAGACGCTCGGCGAGTTCGCGGCCGTCCATCTCCGGCATCACGACGTCCGACAGCAGGAGATGAATGACATCGCGATGCGCTTCCGCCACCGCGACGGCCTCTCCTCCGTGACGGGCTTCCAGAACCGTGTAGCCGTGCATCTTCAAGACGTGGCACGTCAGGTGGCGCACCTGGGGTTCGTCTTCCGCCACGAGAATCGTCTCGGAGCCTTGCAGGAGGGGCCTGGACGGAGCGCCGGCCGGCGCCTGGGTGTCGAGGGGGGCGTCGACGCGCGGCAGGTAGATCTTGAACGTGGCGCCGCGGCCGGGTTCGCTGTACACCCAGATATTCCCGGCGCTCTGCTTGACGATGCCGTAGGCCGTCGCGAGCCCAAGCCCCGTTCCATGCCCCTCGCCCTTGGTCGTGAAGAAGGGCTCGAACAGGTGGGATTGGGTCTCCTGGTCCATGCCGCAGCCGGTGTCGGTCACCGCGAGCATGACATGCGGGCCCGGGCGCACGGCCCCGTGCCGACGGGCATAGGCTTCGTCGAGGTCCACGTCGGCGGTCTCGATCGTCAGTCGCCCGCCTTTGGGCATCGCGTCTCGCGCATTCGTCGCCAGGTTCATGAGGACCTGCTCGATCTGGCCCGGATCCGCCTTGACGCGCCCCAGCCCGGGGGCGAGAGATGTGACGAGATCGACGTCCTCGCCGATCACCCGCCGGAGGAGCCGATCCATCCCTCCGACGATGGAATTGAGGTCGAGCACCTTCGGAACAACAAGCTGTTTGCGGCTGAAGGCGAGAAGCTGACGCGTCAAGGCCGCCGCGCGGTCGCCCGCGCGACGGATTTCCTCGACGTAGCTGCGGAACGGATCGTCCTTGTGGAGGCCGTCGAGCGTCAGGTCCGCGAACCCGATGATCGCGCTCAGGAGATTGTTGAAGTCGTGAGCCACCCCGCCGGCCAGCCGCCCGATCGAGTCCAGCTTCTGCAGATGGCGGAGCTGTTCTTCGACGTTTCTGCGCTCCCGGCGATCCGCCGCCTCGCGCAACTCCCGCTCGATCGCGGCGGGAAGCCGCCTCAATTGTCCCTTCAGGAGATAGTCGCTGGCTCCCTGCTTCATCGCCCTTACGGCGACATCCTCACCGACGGTGCCGGAGACGATGATGAAGGGAATGTCGATCCCCGATTGCTTCCAGAGCGACAACGCCTCGAATCCCGAGAAGCCCGGCATCTGCACGTCCGAGAGGATCACGTCCCAGCTTCCTCCGTCGAGCGCGGCACCCATGTCCCCGGCGGTCTCGACCCGCTCCCACGCGGGTTCGAACCCGTCGGCCCGCAACTCGCCCAGGACGAGCATCGCGTCGTTCTCGCTGTCTTCCACCAGGAGGACCCGCAGCGGTTTGGCCATCGTTCTCACCTCAGCGTGAAGTAGAAGGTCGCGCCTTTCTGCGGAGCGCTCTCGGCCCAGATGCGCCCGCCGTGACGGTGGACGATCCTCTGCACGGTCGCCAAACCGATGCCCGTGCCTTCGAACTCCGATGAGGAATGCAGCCGTTGGAAGGGGGCGAAGAGCTTGTCCGCGTAGGCCATGTCGAAACCGACGCCATCGTCGCGCACGTAGTAGATCTCCGCTCCATCGTCCCCGATCATCGACCCGACCTCGATGGTGGCCGTGGCGTTCCTGCCGCTGTACTTCCAGGCGTTCCCCATCAGGTTCTCGATCGCGATGCGGAGCAGGCCCGGATCGCCGTGCGCCATGAGCGGGGACGCGACGAGGAATTCCACCTCCCTCCGAGGCGCGGACTTGCGAAGTTCGGCGGCGACGGACCTGGAAATGTCGGACAGATCGAGGGGAATCCTCCTGATTTCCGCCCGCGCCACCCGGGCGAGGCCCAGGAGATCGTGGACGAGCTCGGTCATCCTCTTGGTGGCCGCATCGATCCTTTGAAGATAGTCGCGGCCGATCTCGGGCAGCATCTGCTCGCATTCGCGGGACAATGCCTGGGCAAACCCGCCGATCTGTCGGATCGGCGCTTGAAGGTCGTGCGACACGGAGTGGCTGAACGCCTCGAGCTCCCCGTTCGCCGCCGAAAGCTGAGTCGCCTGATCTTCGAGCTGCTCGTTCAGGACGCGAAGCTGCGCCGTCTTCCGCGCCAGCTCGACGAACACTTCCACCTTGCAGCGGAGGATCTCCGGGACGACCGGCTTGAAGAGATAATCGACGGCGCCGACCTCGTATCCCTTGAAGGCTGCGGCCTCGTTCCTCATCGTCGCCGTCAGGAAGATGATCGGGGTCGCCCTGGATCGCTCGCGCTCGCGGATCAGCGCCGCCGTCTCGAACCCGTCCATGCCCGGCATCTGCACGTCGAGAAGGATGACGGCGAAGTCCGTCGACAACACGTGGCGCAGCGCTTCTCGACCGGATCGGGCCTTCACGACGTTTCGGCCCGGCCCGATCAGGACGGCTTCAAGCGCGACCAGGCCTGTCGGCTCGTCGTCCACGACCAGGATGTTCACGGGGTTCTCTTGAGTCATCGATCTAGCCCGGCTATTCATGAGCCGCCAAAACGCGAAAACGCCAAATGGGTCTGGTGGCGTATCCGTGGGGACGCCCGAAGACCGGGGAACGCAACGATTGTCCCGTGGGGTTCGACATGATGCTTCGAACCGCACCTGTTGAGCCGATTCGGTCGAGAGACCGGCAAGGCGTCCTTTCATGGCGTTGGGGACCTTCTTGGCGTTTTGGCGCTTTGGCGGTTGAACGGATCATGAATTATCCGGACTAGCGAGCCTCCTCCGCGACAAGCATCACGAGAACCCCGGAGATCTCCGTGACCGGCAGGATGCGATCGACGCGCGCGGCGGCAATCGCCGCGGCGGGCATCGCCTCGCTCTCCGCGGTCTCCGGCCTCTGGACGACGACATAACCGCCACGATCCTTGATCCGTCGGACCCCGCGCGCGCCGTCGGAGGAGGCCCCCGTGAGCACCACGGCGATGACCTCGGGGCCGTAGGATTCGGCCGCCGTTTCGAACAAGGCGTCCACGGACGGCCTTGAGTAGTTCACCGGAGGTTCGGTCGACAGGGCGAACCAGCCCCTTTCCACGAGAAGGTGGTAGTCCGCCGGCGCCAGGTAGACATGTCCCGCGTGTGCCTTGTCCTTGTCCTCGACCTGGCGTACCGGGAGCGCGCTCGATTCCTGGACCAGCCGTGTCAGATCGTCGCCGGGCTCCTTCGACCGATGCTGGACGATCGCCACCGGGATGGGAAACGCCCGCGGCAGACCGGACAGGAGAATCCTCACTGCATCCAGTCCGCCCTTCGACGCGCCGATGACCGCGAGCTTCGATCCCATCTAGCCCGACTTGTTCATGTCGGCTCCGCCGCCGACATGAACAAGTCGCCCTCCGGGCCTTCGCCACGCCGACCCGCCTACGCCCTTCGGGCTTCGGCGTGGCCACGCCGAAGCTCGCCGGAGGCGAGCGAAGGCGGGAGCGGCCGGGGCTACGGCCGCGCAGGCGGGCAGCTCCCTCGTCCCTGCGGGCCGAGTCCGCGGGGCAGCCCCGCTCCATCGCGCTCGACACTCCGTGTCTCGCGCGACGGGCGGCCCGCGGCGCGCTATGGCCCAAGCGGAACGCGCCGCGGGCCGCCTATTCACGGTTTAGGCCCGTTACGGTGCGAAACCTCGTGAATAGGCCGGGCTAG
>JACPRC010000188.1 GCA_016190175.1 Planctomycetota bacterium | reverse complement strand
GGATGCGTTTCGAGGCCATCTCGAGCTGGTACGCCGTGTCGCGCAGCGCCCGGATCGTCTCGTAGACGTTGCGGCTGTTCTGCGCGACGAGCGCGTCCGCGTCCCGCAGGAGCGCGTTCAGCGTGTCGGCCGTGGCGCTCAGCTTCGCCGTCAGCTCGTCCACGCGGTCGAGGATCCTCTGGACCGACGGCTTCAGCTCGTTGAGGGTCTGGTCCACGTCGTGCAGGAGGTTCCGCGCCTCGTCGCTGGTCTTGACCGCGCTCTCCGCCAGCCGGTGGAGGTCCTCCTTCAGGTTCGTCAGCATCTCCCGGAACTGGCCCAGGATCTCCGACAGGTTCCGCTGGTTTTCCGGGCTGTTGAGGACCTTGTTCAGGCCCGCGAGGAGCTGGTCGATCTTCAGAAGCGGATCCCTGATCGCCGCGGAGAGGTCGGTGATCGCGGGAATCACCTCGGCGTTCAGTTCCGTGCCCGGGCGGGCGCGCTTCGCCTCCGGCGTGCCGGGCATGATCTCGAGGTACTTCGCTCCGAGCATGCCGTCCTGCTTCAGGACGAGCTTCGAGTCCTCCCGGACCTCGATCTCCGGCTGGATCGTGATGGTCACCTTGACGTGGCCGAACCGCTCGGGCGAGACCTCGATGCGCGAGATCTCGCCGACCCGGATGCCGCCGTACGTCACCGCGTCGGTCGTCTTGAGGAACTTCGCGTCCGGGAGGTAGGCGTAGTAGGTCGCTTTCGCGCGGATCCGCTCGCGGATGTCGCCCACCGCGAACAGGAGGACCGCGAAGACGCCCACCGCCAGGACGATGAACGCGCCCGACTTGATCTCCGTCGCCCGGACTTCCATCGGTCCTCAGAGATTGAGCAGGTCCTCGTAGTACTCGTGCTCGGAGCTTCGCACTTCGAGCGGCCCCGTCGCGCTCCCGGTGATGAACTGCCGCACGAGCGGGTCCTCGTTGCGCACGATGTCGATCACGGTCCCCTGGGCCGCCACGCGCCCGCGGTCCAGGAGCACGATCCAGTCGGCGATGCGGAACGCGCTCTGGATGTCGTGCGTGATGACGACGTTCGTCAGCCCCATCTTGTCCTTGAGGTCGTTGATCAGCTCGTCGATCACCGACGTCGCCACCGGGTCGAGCCCGCTCTGGGGCTCGTCGTAGAAGACGATGATCGGATCGAGCGCGATGGCGCGGGCCAGCGACGCGCGCTTGCGCATCCCGCCGGAGAGCTGGGAGGGGAGCTTCCCCTCCGCCTCGCGCAGCCCGACCTGCTCCAGCTTCACCTTCACCATGATGTCGATCGTCTCTTTCGGGAGTTTCGTGTGATAGCGGATGGGGAGCGCGATGTTCTCGCCGACGGAGAGGGAGTTGAGCAGGGCCCCGTCCTGGAAGAGGACGCCGAACTTCCGCCGCACGGGCTCCTGCTCCCGCTCCGGCGGCTTCGTCACCTCCGTGCCGTCGATCCAGACCTCGCCCGAGTCGGGCCGCAGCGCCGTGATCATGATCTTCAGGAGCGTGGACTTCCCGCCCCCGGAGGCGCCGAGGATCACGAGCGTGCGGTTCTTCTCCACGGAGAAGCTCACGTCTTCGAGGGCCACGTGGCTCCCGAACGTCTTGCGCACGTTCTTGACCTCGATGAGCGCCATCAGAGCACGTTCTGCTGGAACGCGGTCACCAGGCTGTCCACGAAGATCACGAGGATGAGCGACGTCACGACCGAGAGCATCGTGTTGCGGGCGACGCCCTCGGGCCCGCCCTCGACGGTCAGCGCCATGTAACAGGATACGATGCAGATCACCGTCGCGAACAGGACGGACTTCACCATCCCGCTCACGAGGTCCTCCATGAGCAGGAAGTCGACGGAGCTGGCGATGTAGCCCGCCGGGTCGAGGTCGTACGCCGTGAAGGCCATGAGGCATCCGCCGCCGATCCCCACGACGTTCGCGAAGACGGTCAGGCACGGGAGGATGATCAGGATCGCGATGAAGCGCGGGGCGACGAGGTACCCGACGGGATTGATCCCCATGATCCGCAGGGCGAGCACCTCCTCCGAGATCTTCATCGTGCCGAGGCCCGCGGTGAAGGCCGCGCCGACCCGCGCGACGATGACGATCGCCGTCATGAGGGGCCCCAGCTCGCGCGCCATCGAGACGGCGACCAGCCCCGACACCTGCCGGATCTGGCCGTACTTCTGCAGGACATAGCCCGTCTGCAGGACCAGGATCACCCCGATGAGGAACGCGACGAGCGAGACGATTGCGAAGGACTTGTTCCCGATCGCCTCGATCAGCGGGAAGACGAGCCGGCGGTACTCGGTCTTCTGCCGGAACGGCGCGACGAAGGCCCAGTAGAGCGCCTGGCGGAAAAGGTCGAACATCCCCCCCGTATGATGGAGGAAAAGCAGCGCCTTCCGCCCGACGGACGCGATCCAGTGCCGAACCATGGAGGACCGGGAGCATCTCCGGAAACCCTACGTAACGGTATATCGTCCAAAGGGAGGGAAAGGCGCAACGCGGCGGGCGACCGGCTACTCCTTCGAGTCCAGCGCCCGGTCCACGCTCCCCGAGGAGAGGAAGAACTTCCCGAGCCGCGTCACCTCCAGGGCCGACCGCGCCGGCTTGCTCGGGTCCGCCAGCATGAAGAGGACGCGCTCGTCGCGCGACCACTGGTAGGCTTCCACCAGGACGGCCACGCCCGCCGTGTCCATCGAGGTCACGTCCGTGAGGCGGACGATCACGGCCTGCGGCTTCTGGTCGAGGGTCTTGCGCAGCTTCTCGCGCAGCTTCGGCGCGCTCTCCGCGTTCACCGGGCCCGAGACGTGGATCACCCGGCTCTGGATCTTGAACGACCTGCTGCTGTACTCCACGCCCGGCCCTCCTTCCCCGGATCCTACGATCCCGGCAGCGACGTCTCCGCGTCGTCCGTGATCACGAAGAACCTCGACAGGCGCGCCATCTCGATCACGGCCCGCACCGCCGCGCTCGGCTCCGCGAGGACGAAGAGGATCTTCTCCTTCTTCGCCCACTGGAGCACCTCGACGAGGACCGCGACCCCGGCGCTGTCCATGTAGGGCACGTCCGCGAGCCTCAGGACCACCGTGACCGGCTTCTGGTCGAACGTCTTGCGCAGCTTCTCCCGGAGCTTCGGGGCGCTGTTCATGTCCACCTCGCCCGACACGTGGACGATCTTGCTGCCCAAGCGGACCGTCTTGCTCCTAGTGTCCACGCCGCCCCCCTTTGCGCCTCTTGGTCAGCACCGCCGAGAGGAACCCGTCCCCCTGGTCCACGTACTCCAACCGGTCCACGCACTCCTCCATGAAGACCAGACCCAGGCCGCGCGGGCGGATGGCCCGGGGCCTCCGCGGGCGGATCCGGTGCGCCACGGCCGCCAGGCAGAAGTTGCGCACCCTCGCGCGGACGGAGCCCGGCCGCAGCTCGAACTCGACCTCCACGTCCCGGCACGCGTCGCCTCCGAGGCAGTGTTCGATCGTGTTCGCGCACGCCTCCGAGACCGCAAGGACCAGCTCCTCGAGGGCGCGCCGCGGAAGGACCCGCGCGAGATAGACGCGGCACCACTCCCGCAGCGGCCTCAGGTGCCGGCCGCACGCGGGGAACCGGACGGCGAAACGCTCGCTCATTTGACCCGGACCGCCAGCAGCAGGACGTCGTCTACGGGGCGCCCCCGGAGGCGGCCTGCCTCCCGCCCGATCTCCCGGACCGCGTCCGCGGCGCGCGCCCCGCGGAGCGACTCGAGCTTCGTCGCCAGGCGGTCCAGCCCGAACGCGCTGCCGTTCCGCGACTCGACGAGTCCGTCCGTGAAGAGAAAGAGGAGGCTCCCCGGAGGAAGCTCGTGCGCGCCCTCCGAAACGGGCCACCGCGCCGCGCCGAGAATGGGGTTCTGCGAGTCCAGCCGCGCCGCCGGGCCCCGGGGCGGCACGAGGAACGCGGGCGGATGGCCCGCCCCCGCCCACGTGAGCCGGCGTCGCGCGGGGTCCAGGAGCACGGCGAAGAACGTCATGAGCATCCCCGTCTCCGCGAAGCGCGCGCAGAGGAACTCGTTGAGGGACCCGACGACCTCCCGCGGTCGCGTGCGCCCGCGCGGGCTCCCCTGGATGAAACTGCTGACGCGGCCCACCATCAGCGCCGAGGCGACGCCGTGGCCCGTGACGTCGCTCACCTGCACGGCCAGGCGCCCCCGTCCGACGTACTCCACGCGGCAGCAGTCGCCCCCGACCGGCTCGATCGGATCGTACGAGTACGCGAACTCGGCGCGGTCGTCCTCGAACGGTGCGGGCAGGAGACTCCGGTGGATCCGGAGCGCCAGTTCCCGTTCCCGTGCGCCCGTCCGAGAGAGCATGAGCCGGCGATTATAGCACTCCGCCGCCGGGCGTGGGTACTTCACCTTGACATCCCGCCTCCCACTCATTATCGTTGCTCCGGTCTTTCTCGCCCTTGACACGGGGCCGCCCCGCTCCGCGGGGCGCACCGCAGAGCGGTAGCGGCCCTTCGGGCCGCGGCCCCGCGTCAAGGGTCGAAGGGGGGAATCATGCGTACGGCGCTCTTTCTCGCCGCCCTGCTGGCCGGATGCGGCAAAACGGAGCCGAGGCCGGACCCCGGCCTCGAGCGGAAGCCCGTCGAGGCCGACGTGCCGGCCTACGCCGGCCTGGAATACGTGGACGGAACCTGCAAGCGCAACGCCGGATTCCGTTCGATGACGCAGGAATACCGCGGGGACGCGAAACCCGAGGACGTGCTGGCCTTCTACCGCACGACGATGCCCGTCCACGGATGGGCCGAGACCGGCGCGGACGGGAAGACGCTGATCTTCACGAAGAACTCGGAGAAGTGCTCGATCACGGTGGGGACGGATTCGCACAACAAGGTGGTGGTCAAGGTGCTCGTAGCCTACAAGGGATAGATGGCGACCAAGGACAAAGAGAAGAAGACGGTCCCGCCGAAAGGCGAAGGCGCCCCCGAGACGACCGGCGTCTGGGAGCGGCTCAACGAATTCGGCGAACGGCACGCGAAGCTCATCATCTTCCTGTCCTCCGCCCTCATCGTCCTCACCGTCATCATCTTCGCCAAGGTCTTCTACGACCGCACGCTCGCCGAGCGCGCCGCGCGCGACGTCAGCCAGGCCGGCGACGACGTCGAGAAGCTCGTGAAGCTGAAGGAGAAGTACAAGGACTCGCCCGTCGCGGCCGAGATCGTCTACCGGCTCGCGAACCGCTACTACCAGGACGGGAAGCTCGACGAGGCCGAGAAGGAGTACACCGAGTTCAAGTCCCGCTTCCCGAACCATCCGCTCAAGTTCTTCGTGGACAAGGCCTACGTCAGCCTCATTGCGAACAAGAAGTTCCTCGCGGAGGACAAGGAGCAGCGGCTCAAGGTCCGCGCGCTCCAGACCCACCCCGAGGACCGCGCGAAGGTGCCGCAGATCCTCAAGGACATCCCCGAGGACCGCCGGACGTCCGTAGACGCGTCCTACCTCTCGGTCGGGCCGCCCAAGCTGCCGAACCCGGAACTCCACGTCGAGATCGCGAACCGGGGGACGTTCTGGGTGGAACTCTTCGAGAACGAGGCGCCGAACACCGTCGCGAACTTCCTCAAGCTCGTCGAGGACAAGACGCTCGTGGGGACGACGCTCCAGCGCACGGGCGACGTCCTCCGATGCTCGAAGCCCGTCGACTTCTGCCTCGACTTCGAACGGACCGACCTCGAGGCGGACGACTACCTCCTCGTCGCGCGCAAGACGCAGGGGCGCGACGACGTGGCGGGCGCGGAGTTCGAGATCCTGACGCGCAAGACGCCCAACCCGCCCGAGACCACCGTCTTCGGCCGGGTCACCGCCTACACGCCGATCGTGGACAACCTGAAGCCCGAGGACGCGATCAAGGCGATCACGATCCAGAGGCGCCGCGAAGGGAAGGTCGAGCCCTCGCGCCGCCTCGTGAATCCCGAGATCCAGATCGAGATCGCGGGCAAGGGCGCGTTCGTGGTGGAGCTCTTCGAGGACGAGGCGCCGAACACCGTCCGCAACATGGTGAAGCTCGTCGAGGAAAAGGCGCTCGACGGCGTCAAGCCGGTGAAGGCCGGCGACCTCCTGCGCCTCTCCAAGAAGGTCGACTTCTTCGTCCCCTTCGAGACGACGAACCGGAAGCCCCTCGCGGGCTGGGTGGTCGTCCGCAAGGCGCAGGGCCGGGAGGACGTCGAAGGGGCGACGTTCGAGATCCTGCTCGCCGAGCAGCCCGAGTCGAAGGACGTCGCCGTGATCGGCCGGGTCAAGGGCGACCGCGGGTTCCTCGCGAACCTCGCCCCCGAGGACGCGGTCAAGAGCGCGGTCGTGATCCGCAAGCGCTCGAGCCCGTACGATCCGAAGCGGAACAAGCCCTAGTGGGATCGGCGGGAGAGTTCGAACGCCTGGCCCTCCCCCTCCAGAACGACCTCTACTTCGCCGCGCTCGCGCTTTCCCATCATGAGAGCGACGCGCTGGACCTCGTGCAGGACGCGTACCTGCGCGCCTTCCGCGCCTTCGACCGTTTCCGTCCCTCGGGCGGCGGTTTCAAGGCGTGGATCTTCACGATCCTCCGCAACGCCTACCTCGACCGGTGCCGCGCTCGGCGCGAGTCGCCCGTGGACTTCGAAGCCTCCGAGGAGCCCGCGGCCGGCCCCGACGCCGCTTCGCTGCCCCTTCGGGAGATCCTGGACGACGATCTGCTGCGCGCGCTCCGGTCGCTTTCGCCGCGCCACCGCACCCTCGTCCTGCTTGCCGACATCGAGGGACTCGCGTACAAGGAGATCGCCGAGGTGCTCGGATGCCCGATCGGCAGCGTGATGTCGGGTCTCTTCAACGCCCGCGCCCGCCTCCGCGCGGCGCTGCATGTGCCGACGGCTGATAGCTGACGGCTGAACAGCAGCCCTTGGCGGTTAGTCATTAGCTATTAGCCGGAAGACGCCGTCTGGCCAATGGCTAACGGCTAGTGGCTAATGGCTGAAAAAGAGCGGCGCCCCACGGTACGGATAGGGAGGGTGGCCCTTGGGCAGGGCCTACAGAGGGACGCACCGCAGAGCGCCGCAAGATTTCCCCGGAGACGGAGACGTAGGCGGGCCGCTGGAACGACGTGCCGGTGACGACGACTGCCACGAACAACGCGGTTAGTCGAGTCAGGGGCGATCGGCGGCTCCTTCCTACGTCCGGAACCGGCCCCTTGACCCTTGCGGGGTCAGTCCGCTCAGCCGAATCGGGCCTCCTTCATCCCGAGCACCATATCGTATGCCTGTCTTCAGCATTATCGGACTTTGTCCGCTCGATTTCAAGTCCCGATGCATCTTTGAACGCGCCGGCGGCCACACCAATTCCTCCCAGGGAGCTTTTGGTGTGCCCCGCTTCGGCTGAATACGGCGCGCGACCGCACCGTTGCTTGGGTGATGACCTGCGACGAAACGAGGCGGGCGATCGACCCGTGGATCGACGGCGAAGCGGCCGCGCCCGAGCACCTGGAGTCGTGCACGGGTTGCCGGCGCGAGGCCGACGCGCGGCGCGCCCTGCACGAGCGCCTCCGCGCGCTCAAGCTCCCGAGTCATCCCGCGCCCGCCCTCCGCCTGCGCGCCCCCGCCCCGGCGCGACGCTGGCTCCCGATGGTGCCGTCCCTCGCCGCCGCGTCGCTCCTCGTCGCCGCGCTCTTCCTCATCCGGCCCGCGCCGACCGAACCGGTCCCCGATCTTGTCGCGCGCGCCTCCGACTTCCACGACCGCATCGTGTCGGGAACGATCCGCCCCGAAGAGCTGTCCGATCCCGCCGCGCTGCGGAGCTATTTCCGGGACCGGCTCAAGCTCGACGTCGTCGTGCCTCCCGCGGGACGCGATGCGACGCTCTGCGGCGGCTCCTGTTGCGATGCGGCGGTCGGGGACGGCGCCTTCCCCTGCATCGTTTACCGCGTCCGCGGCGTCCCGATGTCGCTCCTCGTCGTGGACTGCGCCCTGCCCCCGATGCCCGCCTCCGCGCGCCGGATCCGGAACGGACAGGAGTACTACGTCTTCCGCTGCGGGCGCAACACCGCCCTCCTCTGCTGCTCGGGCTCGGTCTGCCACCTGTGGATCGCCGCGTTCGACGAGGCGACTCTGCTCGACGCCGTCCTCGGGACTTCCGTCGGGCGCACCGCCTTCTCGGGCGAGCGGCTCACCCTCGCGGGCGTCACCTGAGGGGGCTGATGCGAGGTCATCAAGGCGCGCGTGCGCGCCCTGGAAGGAGTGACGGACGCGGAGATCGACGCCGTGACGATGGAATTAGTCGTGACACGGGACCGTTCGAAGATAGACTTGAAGGCCGTGATCGACGCCGTCCGCGCCGCGGGGTTCGAGGCCCGACCCAAGTGAAGGCCCTTCTTTTCGTCCTGACCGGATGGCTCGCCGCGACCCAGACGGTGACCTTCGCGGACTGCGCGTGCCTCGTCTGCCTCGAGGGACGCGACTGCACAAGCTGCGGAGAGAAGCCGCAACCCGCGAAGCCCGACTGCTGAGGGGGGCAGGGCGAACCCGCCCGTCCGTCGGACGAGCACCGCTGCACGCACCTTCATCCGTCGAGCGACGTGATCCCGCACGGCCAGGATCTCCCTTCCGGGGTCGAGGCCGTCGACTTCTCTCCCGCCGCCGACGCCGTTCCCGCGTCCGCCGTGACCGAGGCGCCCACCGCGATCGCGCGCGGGCGGCCGCTCCATCTCCGCCTCAGGGTCCTGCGCATCTAGTCCGCGCTCCCGTTGTCGCCGCTCGTTCCTCTTTGATCGCGGAGATCGTATGCGCCTTCTCATCGTCGCCCTCCTCGCACCCGCCGGATGCGCGGCACCGTGGAGGCCGGACTTCGACCGGCTCGAGTCGGATGTCGGCCTCGCCGCGGCGCGCTACCCCGCCCTCGCCCTGGAGCCCGATCTCTCGGGCACGCTCGACGTCGAGACGCTGCTGGCCGCCGCGCGGGCCCGCAACCCCGAGCTGCGCGAGGCGCTCGCGCGCACGCGGGCCGCGATCGAGGAGGTGAACCGCGCCGGCGCACTGGACGATCCGATGCTCCGCTACCGCCCGTGGGCCGTCCCGCTCGACCGGGCGTACGACCTCGGTGCCGCCGAGATGAACATGGTCGGCATCGAGCAGACCTTCCCCTTCCCCGGCAACCTGAGCCTCCGCGGGGAGGCGGCGCTCCGCGACGCGGAGGCCCTCCATCAGATGTACCGGGAGAAGGAGCGCGAAATCGTCGCGCGGGTCAGGAAGGCGTACGCCGAGTACTTCGCCCTTTCCAGGGAGCTCGAGATCCGCGCGGCGCACATGCAGATCCTCGACGAGTTCGAGAAGACCAGCGACTCGAAGTTCCGCACCGGCAAGGCTCCCAAGCAGGACGTTCTCAAGCCGCAGGTCGAGCTCGTCATGCTGCGGGACGAGATCCTCGCTCTGGAGCAGAGGATCGGCTCCGCGCGGACCGAAATCAACGCCCTCCTGAACCGTCCGCCCGACGCCGCGCTCGGGAAGCCCGCCTATCTTGCTCCGGCGGAAGAGCGATTTGAGATGAAGGAGCTGGCGGCGACGGCGGTCGCGTCGCGTCCCGAGCTTCTCGCCGCCGCGCTGCGGATCAAGTCCTCGCGCGCGGGTCTGGCCCTCGCGGAGCGCGAGGCGACGTGGCCCGACTTCTCGATCGGGCTCGACTACATGCAGGTCCCGGGCGGCGACGACGCGTGGGGCGGGATGATCGGGATCAACCTCCCGTGGATCACGGGGAAGCGATCCGCGACGAAGCGGAAGATGGAACACACGGCGCGCGCGGACGAGATCGCGCTCGAGGCGGCCCGGGTCCGCGTCCTGGCCGAGGTCCATGCCGCGTTTCTGCGCGTGGAGGCGGCGCGGAAGTCTCTGCTCCTCTTCCGGGGCGAGATCCTCCCCGTCGGCCGCGAGAGCGTCGATGTCTCGCGCTCCAACTACGAGAAGGACAAGGCGTCGTTCCTCGACCTCCTGGATGCGGAGCGGTCGCTGCGGGAGATCGAGGTCCGGTACGAGCGGACCGTCGCGGAGTACGAGTCCGCCCGCGCGGACCTGGAGCGCGCGGTCGGCGTCGATTTGCGGAGGAAGCCATGAACAAGGCTCTCGCGTTCCTGAAGGTCCTCTTCCTGCGGCTGCGCTTCATCTGGCTCTTCATCATCCTGGCGCTCGTCGTCGGGAACTGGGGCTGGATCATGAACGTGGTGGACCGCATCACGCGACCGTCGAAGGCGGACGACCACGTCTCCGGCGAGTTCGAGTGGTTCTGCCCGATGGACCCGAGCGTGGTGCGCAACGACGACAAGGAGAAGTGCCCGATCTGCGGGATGGCGCTTTCGCGGCGGAAGAGAGGGGCGAAGCAGGAACTGCCTCCGGGTACGACCGCGCGGCTCCAGCTCTCGCCGTTCCGCATCCGCCAGGCGGGCGTCGCGACGTCGGAGGTCGGCTACCGGCTCGTCGTGCGCGAGATCCGCACGGTCGGCTTCATCGACTTCGACGAGCGCCGGCTCGCGCACATCACCGCGCGAACTGCGGGCCGCGTCGACCGCCTGTTCATCGACTTCACCGGAGCCGCGGTGAAGAAGAACGACCCGCTCGTCTGGCTTTACAGCCCCGACCTCGTCACGACGCAGGACAACTACCTCGACGCGATCAAGACTCTCGACGAGATGCGGCGGAAGCCGCAGGCCGATCCTACCGCGATCTCCCGAAAGGAGCGCGACGTGGAGTCGGCCAAGGAGCGGCTGCGCCTCTGGGGCATCACCGACGAGCAGATCAAGTCGCTCGAGGAGACGAAAAAGGCGGAGACCCACCTCAAGATCCACTCCCCTATCGACGGCACCGTGATCTCCCGCCACGTGCTCGCGGGACAATACGTGAACGAGGGGGCGGAGCTCTACACGCTCGCGGACCTCACGATGGTGTGGATGCAGGCTGAGGTCTTCGAGAGCGACATCGGCGCCGTCCGGGAGGGGCAGCTCGTGGAGATCCGCGCGGAGGCCTATCCCGGCGAGACCTTCTCCGGCACGATCTCCTTCATCCAGCCCACGCTCCAGGCGGAGACGCGCACGGTGAAGGTGCGCGTGGACGTGGAGAACCGCGGGGCGAAGCTGAAGCCCGGGATGTACGTCTCCACGATCGTGCGCGTCCCGCTCGGCCGGCGCGCCGAAGTCTACTACCGCTGCTGCTCGAAGTGCACGAAGCCGCCGTCGGAGACGCCCGGCATGTGCGACGACTGCGAGATGCCGCTCGTCCAGTTCGGCGGCTTGCGGGTGGGGCAGGAAAACAAGGCCGAACCCGGGCGCACCTACTACGTCTGCACGATGCACAAGGAGCTGATCTGGGACCAGCCCGGGAAGTGCGCGAAGTGCGGCGGGATGGTGCTGGAGAAGCTCGATGTCCCGGCCGGGCAGAAGCTCGTCTTCGCCTGCCCCGACCATCCCGCGGTCGTCTCGGAGAAGCCGGGGACGTGTCCCAAGGACGGCAAGGATCTCAAGTGGACGGTCGCGCTCGGCGACGCGCCGATCCTCGATGCGTGGACCTGCCTTCTCCATCCGGAGCGCACGGCGCCGCAGAAGGCGACGTGTCCCGAGTGCGGCCGCGACCTGAAGCACTATGAGTTCGAGCAGACGCTCGCGGTCCCGTTCGCGGCCGTCATCGACACGGGCGTCCGCAAGGTCGTCTTCGTCGACCGCGGCGAGGGGCTTTTCGAGAGCATCGTCGTGACGCTCGGCGCGCGCGCGGGCGAATGGTACCCGGTGATTTCCGGGCTCAAGCCCGGCGACCGCGTCGTCACGGCCGGCGCGTTCCTCCTCGACGCGGAATCGCAACTGAATCCGGCCGCGAAGGCGCAGTACTTCGGCGCGAGCGGGCAGGAGACCAAGAAATGAACTGGCTCATCGGCAAGGTGATCGAGGCGAGCGTCCGCAACCGCTTCATCGTCATCCTGCTGGTCCTCGCGGTGAGCGCGGGAGGGCTCTGGTGCCTCTACCGCACGCCCGTGGACGCGATCCCGGACCTCTCCGAGAACCAGGTGATCGTCTGGGCCGACTGGCCGGGCCGCGGCCCGGAGGTGATGGAAGCCCAGGTCACCTATCCGCTCTCGGTCAACCTCCAGGGTCTCGCCGGCGTGAAATCGATCCGCGCCACGAGCGAGTTCGGCTTCTCGATGATCAACATCATCTTCGAGGACGGCATCGACTTCTACTTCGCGCGCCAGCGCGTGCTGGAGCGCCTCTCGATCGCGGGGAGCTTCCTGCCGCCGGGCGTCGTGCCCTACCTCGCGCCCGACGCGACCGCGCTCGGGCAGATCTTCTGGTATACCGTCGAGGGCGAAGGGAAGTCGCTCGACGAGCTGCGGGCGATCCAGGACTGGTACGTCCGCTACCAGCTCAACTCCGTCCCCGG
>JACPRC010000184.1 GCA_016190175.1 Planctomycetota bacterium | reverse complement strand
GGGGCTGTCCAGCGGAACCGGCCCGCAGGGCCGGTGTAGCTGCCCGAAGGGGGCCGTTTCATGCGGGCGGCGTAGCCCGCATGAATGAGGCAGGCTTGCGAAGACCCGAACGACGGCCTTTGCCGCCGTTCGCGGCCCCCTCTGGAGAGCAGGTCATGAGCGACCGTGCCCGCATGACCTACGCGCCCCCGGGAGATTCGCCGTGCGAGGTCGAACTTCCCCTTTGGATTCCACGATGTTGACCGGGGACGAGTTGTGGTGGACAATGTCCCCGGTGGAAACGGAGCGCCAGCCCAGCGCGTTCGAGCCGACGCGATGGAGCATCGTCCTGGGGGCCAGAGGGGGCTTCACGCCCGAGTCCCGCGAGGCCGTGGAGCGGCTCGTCGGGATCTACTGGGGCCCGGTCTACTGGACGCTCCGGCGCGGATGGAGCCGGTCCCACGAGGACGCGAAGGACCTCACGCAGGAGTTCTTCCTCCGCTTCCTCGAACGCGGCGTCACGGAGGGATACGAGCCCGAGCGCGGGCGATTCCGCTCCTTCCTCTACGCGGCGGTGAAGCACTTCATGCTCCAGGAACGCCGCGACCGCTCGCGTCTCAAGCGGGGCGGCGGAACCCTGCCCTTCTCGCTCGACGGACTCCGCGACTCCGGCGCCGAGCCGGCCGGCGACCCCGAACAGGTGTTCCACCGCGAATGGGTCCGGACGATCCTCGATGAGGCCTCGGCGAGGCTCCGCGACGAGTGCGTGCGCGCCGGGATGGAACTGCGCTTCAAGGTCTTCTCCGCCTTCCACGATCTCGCCGGCGGCGATCGGCCGACCTACGAGTCCGTCGCGAAGTCCCTCGGGATCGGCGTCAACGACGTGCATCACCACCTGAAGACGATGCGGCAGAGGCTCCGGGAACTCGTGCGCGAATCGGTGCGGGAGACGCTCTCGGACCCGGGCGATCTCGACGGGGAAGTCGGTCTCCTCTTCCGATGAGCGCGGACCCGACGACCCTGTGGTCGCAGATCCGCCGCGCCGCGGGCGGCGATCGCGCGGCGCTGGAGGATCTCTCGGCCCGCTACTGGTCGTCCGTCTACGCGTACCTGCGGGCCTCCGGGCGCGATCCGGAGACGGCGCGCGATCTGACGCAGGCCTTCTTCGTCGATCTGCTCGACCACGAGTTCTTCTCGCGGGCCCGGCCCGAGCACGGGCGGTTCCGCTCGTACCTCTTCGCGGCGCTCCGATTCTTCCTTTCCGACGAGCACGACCGCTCGACGGCTCTCAAACGCGGCGGGGGACGGAAGGTCCTCTCGCTGGACTTCGACCGAGGCGAGAGATCGATCGATCCCGCCGCGACCGACGATCCCAGCCGCGCGTACGAGCGCGAGTGGGCGCTCCAGGTCCTTCAGGACGCGTTCGAGCGCCTGAAGAAGGAGGCGACTCCGGCGGTCTACGAGGCGTTCCGCGCGGCGCGCCCCGGCCGTTCCCATGCGGACGTCGCCGGGGAACTCGGGATCACGGAGCAGGAGGTCGCCAACCGACTCCGCCGCGCGCGCGTGCGGCTCCGCGAGCTGCTGATCGAGGAACTGCGGCTCTCGGTCGACGATCCCGCGGACGTGGAGCAGGAGCTGGCCGACCTGTTCCGCATCCTCTCGCGGAATCCATGAAAGGCAAGCTCCGGAAAACCTGATGGCCTTGTGACGATGGGAATGCGGAAGTGTCCGAACTGCGGCACGACCGTGAGGGTCGAGACCGTCGCGGACCGCTTCGACGGCCTTTGTCCCGGCTGTCTCTATCAGGCCATCGTCGCCCCGCCCGCCCCGGCCGAGGGAGCCGCGCCGCTCGAGGGAACGGACCTGGGCAACTACCGCGTGCTCGGGCTGGTCGGCTCCGGCGGGATGGGGACCGTCTACCGTGCGCGGCAGAAAGGCCTCGAGAGGACGGTCGCTCTCAAGGTCCTCTCGGGATCGGGGCCGGGAGAGGTCGAGCGATTCTTCCGCGAGGGACGCGCCGCCGCGCGGCTGCGCCACCCCAACATCGTCGCCGTGCACGAGGTCTCCAACGACCGCGGGTACTACTTCCTCACGATGGACCTCATCGACGGCGGCACGCTGGGCGAGGCGATCCGCCGGTCCCTTCCTCCTCCGCGGAGGTCGGCCGAGATCCTCCGGACCGTCTGCCGGGCCGTGCACTACGCGCACGAGCAGGGGATCGTCCACCGCGATCTCAAGCCCTCGAACATCCTCCTCGATCCGCGGGGGGAGCCTCTCGTCATGGACTTCGGCCTCGCCAAGGAGATCTCCGGCGGCGCGACGCTGACGACCTCGGGGATGATCATGGGGACGCCGGCCTACATGGCGCCGGAACAGGCGCTCGGAACCGGCGCGGTCGGCGTGCGGACGGACGTCTACGCGCTGGGCGCGGTCCTCTATGAGTGCCTCGGCGGCCATCCGCCCTTCTCGGGCGAGGGCGCGATCGAAGTCATCGGAAAGGTGTTGAGCGAGGATCCCCCGACCCTCCGCCACGTCCGTTCCGGGATCGATCGCGACATCGAGACCATCTGCCTCAAGGCGATGGAGAAGGATGCGCTGCGCCGCTACCCCACGGCCGCCGCGCTGGCCGACGACCTCGACCGATTCCTCGCGGGGGAGCCGATCCTGGCGAGGCCGCCCGGACTTCTCTACCGCTGGGGAAAGCGCCTCCGCCGCCAGCCGCTCGCCTGGGGCCTGGCGGCCTGTCTCGTCGCGACGCTGACCGTCGGCCTCGGACTGTGGACGAACGGGTTCCGGCGCAGGCGCGCGGCGGAGAAGGCGCTCCTGGCCGAACGCGATCGGGAGGCCGAGACGGCGCGCCGCCGGACCGCCGCCGATCCTTTCCTCCATCGGGCCGCGTCGAAGTATCGCATCCTGAGCGAGAACCGCTACCGGTCCGACGCCCGGGGCGACTGGCGGGACCGGCGGTCGCGGGAGATCGAGGAGGCCGCGGCCCGCGCCGTCGAGATCGATCCCGAGAACGCCGAGGCCTTCCGGCTCCGGGGACTCGCGCGGATGGAGCGGACGCACCGCGACGACGAGGCCTTCGCCGGCGCCGAGGCGGACTTCACCCGCGCCCTCGAGCTGCGGCCGAGCCTGATCTCGGCCCTGTACGACCGCGGCCGGCTCTACATGTACCGCTTCCTGGACCGCGTCATGTGGGACAACCTGATCGACAACGACGCGCTGCGGTCCGTCCGCGAGCACGGCGAATGGAAGGACCGGTCCGTCGCCGATCTGGAGCGCGCGCGATCGCTCGGAGGGGAACAGGACGAGCAGCTCCTCGCGGAGGTCGCGGTCGCGATGTCCAACCTCCGCCTCAAGGAGGCCGTCGAGAAGGCGCAGGCGGCGTTTCCGCTCATGGCCCAGACCTCGGAGATGCGCCTCCTCCTGGGCGCCTCGTACCTCTTCGCGGGCATGATCGACAAGGCGCTGGAGCAGCTCGATCGCGTCATCGCCGACCGGCCGCGTCACCGGTACGCGCTCCTCATCCGGATCTTCCTCCATCTCGCGTACAACCGCGACGTCGCGGCGGCCCTGCCCGATCTGGACGTGCTCCGCGAGGACGATCCGGACGATCTCTTCGTCCTCGTGGGGACCGGCGAGGCGTACCGGCGCCTGGGGAGGATCAAGGAGGCGCGGGCGCAGTTCGAGGAGGTCGCTCGGCGCAAGAACCACCCCCGCGTCTGGGTCGCGCTGGGAGACGTGTGCCTGAAGGACGGGGATCCGCAGGCTGCCATGGCCGCCTTCGCGAAAGCGGTCGAGCTCGCGCCGGCGTCGAGCGAAGTCTACCGGAAGCGCGCGGAGGCCCTGATCCAGATGAAGGACTACGCCGCGGCGGAGCGCGACTACACGGCGGCGATCGAGCGCCAGAATCCTCCGAAGCCGTCGCACTACTGGAGGCGCGGGTGGATCCGGGTCCGGCTCAAGAACGACGAAGGCGCGCTGGCCGATTTCGCGGAGGCCCTCCGCCTCCAGCCCGATCATCCGGACGCGCTGCGCTCCCGGGGACAGCTCCTCCTGGCGCTCCGGCGCTGGGCGGAGGCCGTGAGGGACTTCGACCGGTACATCCCGCTGCGGCCCGCGGACCCGCACGGATTCTGCGGACGGGGCGAGGCCCGGCTGCGGGCGGGCGACTTCAAGGGCGCGGTCGAGGACCTCGAGAAGGCCGTCGCCCTGGGCGGCGACGACAAGGGCCGCCACCAGCGGCTGCTCGACGAGGCCCGGCGCAAGCGCGACGGGGATCGGTGAGTCGGGATTCCGATTCTCCCGCCGGATCCGGAATCGACGGCTCAGGAAGTCCCAAAAGGAGGGATTTCCCATGAGAACGATCCGAGCCCTGTTCCTGGCCGCCCTCGCCGGCTGCTGGCCCGAGAGCGAGCACGTCCAGATCATCAGCAACGACTGTCTGGGCGCCGCCGTGTGCGACAACGAACCGCTCGCGCTCTACGGGCACCAGAGCGGCTACAGCGGTCTCGCCAAGCTGCGGCACGAATGGAACCGCGATCGCGACATCTTCGTCCCGTTCCTCGCGGGGCTCAACTACGAGACGAACTGGCTCCGCGGCGCGCCGAACTCGCCGTGGGAGATCCAGGCCGAGCCGCGATTCGAACCGATGACGCTCCGTCGCATCGACGAGCGGACCGTGGAACTTCACCAGGAAGAGACCTCGGTCAAGCACATCGAAGCGCTCCTCCGTTTCCGGATCCACAACAACATCGCGGCGGTGGATTTCGACTTCACGTTCACGCCCCGGCAGGCGCCTCCGGTCGAGAACCCCAACTTCGGTCCTGACGTCATCGTGATGTTCGCGAACTACATGTGCGACCCCGCGGACCCGCGCCTCTACGCCTTCGGCCACACGCCGGGCGATCCGCGCCCGCGCTGGCTGCGGTACGAAGGAATCAAACACGGCGACTACTGGGTCGAGGAACGCGACGGCTCGGGCGAGCACGTCTCCCCCGGGGACGTGACGCTCGACCGGCCCTACATGGCGGGCAAGGTCGGCGGGATGCTCGTCGCGTGGATGGTGGAAACTCCGGGCGCCTTCGGGATCTACTATTCGCCCAACGGCGACATGTCGCTCGACTACAAGACGCCGGCGTGGGACTTCACGCTCTCGTTCCGCGACGTCGCGGTCGGACAGCCCCTCACCGCGCGCGGGCGGCTCATCGTCGTTCCGATGGGCACCCTGCGGGACGTCGAGCCCGCGTACCAGGCCTGGCGGTAGCCGCCGGCCCCCGAGTCTTCGCCGAAAGTGGAGGGATCAGCCGGCGTGCCCATTCCCGACGGCGCAGTCTTCCAAGTCCTGCGCGGACGGGATTGCGGTTGAAGACGCCGATAGGCTGGTGACCTACCGCGAGGGGAAGAGACCCCATCGCGACCATCGCCGGGAAGCCTCGTAGCCGATTCCCTACGCGAACGCCTCCCGCACCCGGCCGAAGGTCGACAGCAGCCGCAGCAGGAACCGCGTCCGCAGCGACATCCCCGGCACGCGCTCGCCGTCGAGGAACCGCCGCACGTCCGGCGGGATCCGCTCCACCATGAACTCCAGGAACGCCTCGCCGACCTTCCGCGACGCGAGCGCCGGCGCGCAGGGGAGTCCCGGGAGGACGGATGCGCATGTTGTGATGGTCACCGGGGAGCGGAACGAATAGGATGCCGGCAACATGCGACCCCAGCATCGGTCCGGTCCGTCGCCCGGTCTCCCCGGCTCCGTGCCGGTGGCGCGGAACCGCGCGCATCTTCGAGGATCTCCCGGCGGCAGGATGAGCCGCTCGTGAGTGGGGCCAGAGATGACCCTTCACCGCCGCCGTCCCGATCCCTGGCCCGCCGTCATCGAGAGCGTCGGCCGGCTCGCGGGGTCCGTGGAGGATCTGCGCAGGTCGAGCGGCCTCCCGACGGAGGTCGGGGTCCGGGAGGAACTCCGGTCCCTCGCCGACCGCTCCGACCGGACGCAGGATGAGAGCGAGGAAGCTCTGCTCTCGATCATCGAGAGGCTCCAGGATCTGATCGAGGAGGCCTTCGAACGGAAGCCGAAGATGTCGCCGGACGATCGCGAGCGGCTCGTGGGGGAGATCGCGAAGATGCGGCGCAACGTCCGGAAGCTCTTCGTGCGCCACCGCAGGAGGAGACGCTGAACGGTCAGGACGAGAGAGCCGCGTCCGCGATCTTCAGCGCCTCGTCGATCGCCGACACGCCCTGATCGATCTCCGCCTCGGAGACGATGAGCGGCGGCGCGATCACGAGATGGCTCACCCAACCCATCAGGAGGACGCCGCGCTTCATGCAGTCGGCGGTGATCTGGTCTACGACCGCGGGCTTCCCGTCGAGCTTGTCCTGCGGGACGTTGAAGGGCGTCCTCTTCGCTCGGTCGCGGACGAGGTCCACGGCCCAGAAGAGGCCGATCCCGCGGACGTCGCCGACGGAGGGATGGCGCTCCTGGAGCGTCCGGAGTTTCCCGCCGAGGACCTCGCCCATCTTCACCGCGCCGTCGATGAGATCGAGCCGCCGGTACTCGCGGATGGCGGCGACGGCGGGCCCGAGCGTGAGCGGGTGCGCCTCGTAGGTGTGGCCGAGCGGGAAGTAGTGGTCCTCGAAGTAGTCGGCGATCTTCTGCGTCGTCGCCGTGAGGCCGAGCGGCACGTAGGCGCCGGTGATCCCCTTCGCCGTCGTCAGGATGTCGGGCACGACGCCCCAGTGGTCGACGGCGAACCACTTGCCGGTGCGGCCCCATGCGGACATCACCTCGTCCGCGATGACGAGGACGCCGTGGCGGTGCGCGATCTCCACCAGCCGCGGGAGGTACTCCGGCGGGGGAATGAGGATGCCGTTGGTGCCCACGATGGGCTCGAGGATGATCGCCGCGACGTTCGATTCGTGGGTGATCATGTGCTCGACGTAATCGGCGCAGGCGACGTGGCAGTCGGGATACCGGCTGCCGAAGGGGCAGCGGTAGCAGTGGCACTCGGGCGCGAAGATCACGCCCTCGATCTTGCCCGCCGGCTCGACGGGCCAGCGGCGGAGGTCCCCGGTTGCCGCGATCGATCCGGCCGTCGAACCGTGGTACGAGGTGTAACGCGAGAGGATCTTGTACTTCCCGGTGACGAGGCGCGCGATCTTGATGGCGGCCTCGTTCGCCTCGGTGCCGCTCGTCGTGAAGAAGAACTTCGTGAGTCCCTTGGGAAGCACCTCGAGGAGGAGCTTCGTCAGCTCCGCTCGGGCGGTCGTCGTGAAGGATGGTGCGATGAAGGAGAGCGTCCGCGCCTGCTCGCAAATGGCGTCGATGACGGCCTTGTTCTTGTGGCCGAGGAGCGAGCACATGAGCTGCGAGGAGAAGTCGAGGTAGCGCTTCCCCGACGCGTCGGTGAAGAAGCAGCCCTCGGCGTCGACGACGTGGAGGGGCTTCCATCCCTTCTGTCGCCGCCAGGTGCCGTAGGTGTGCTTCGAGCTGAGGTCGACGACTTCGGCGGTGTCCATGGTCAGAGTGCTCCGACAAACTCGTCCATCGTAACTCCCGCCTCCCGCAGAATCGCGCGAAGCGTCCCCGTCTTGATTCGGCGATGGGCCGGGATCGACCCCCGCGTGCTTCCCCGAGCCCACACCAGGTGACTCCGTTGATGCACGTACGAGAACCCGGGCCGCTTCAGGGCGCGTTCGACGTCGATGTAGGAGAGGTCCCGGGGGAGCTTGGGCATGCTAGGCGCGCTTGCGCTTCCTCAGGATGTCGTCCGCCTCCAGGAGCGCAAGGGCGGCGTCGACGCCGTTGGCGATCGCCTCGTCGGTCGTATCTCCCTGCGTGACGAGGCCCCTCATGTCGGGTGAATCGACCCAGTATCCGCCGTCCTCGTCGAAGTGCAGGTGCAGTCGAACCCGCTTTCCCCGCACGACGGCGGCAACCGGAACGCATGTCTCGGAAGCAAGCGCCGCGGGTGGGTGTTTGAGCTTCACGGTCCCATCGTACTGAAGCGGAGAGCGCCGGGCAAGCGGAAGACGAAGCGCCGGATCGTGCCGGAGACCCCGATCGTGGAGGCCCGGTTCCGGCCCGGGACGGCGACGAGCCGGACGTTGATGGTCGAGTGGACCTGGTGAAGCGGCACCCCCGCGGCGAGGGCGGCGGTCGCGAGCGCGTGGCGCAGCCCGTGGGCAGTGACGTGTCGCGGGATCTCCGCGGCCCGGGCGCGCGCCTTCACTACCTCGTTGATGGCGGCGGGGGGAGGGTTTCCGGAGGCCGATCGTCGCCAATTGTGATTGGCGACGGTGGGGCTGGGGTGTCGACCCTACTCGGTGCGAAGGCTCCGGCACCTCGCGCGCACATTCGACCGCTTCCGAGAGGAGGACCGGTTCACCTCGTGGCGATGAGAAGGCGTTCGGCAATCCATCCCAGCGGATCCTCCTCGGGGATCGCCTCATGGATCTTGCCGACGTTCGCTCGCGCATGCTCGATCGCCAGGGCGATGAGGTACTCCAATCCGACGCCCATCGCCGTCCGCTGCAGCTTCTCCGTCTTCGTGAGGTGCCGGTCCGTCTCCGGGACGGGATCGGCGAAGACTCCAACGAGGCGTAGCTGATCCAGGTAGGCGTCGCCAAGGAGCCGCGCGGGCCGAACGAGGCGTTCCACGATCTGGCCGGCTTTCTGATCGAGAAGCTGATACTCCGTGAGCATCTCCGCAAGCGCCGCGAGCCAGTCCTCGGACTTGGGAGTGAAGTAGGAAGTGCACGTCAGCGCGGCCAGGGAGCCGAGAGCCGGCGTAAACTGCTCCCGGACCGCCGCGTCTTTCCCACATAGATCGACGAGCTCCCGGGCATGGCTCGCCAACGCCCTCCAAGCCATGATCCTCTGGGGCAGGGGAGCCACCTTGCGGAAGTGGATCGCCTCCATGTCCTTGATCACGCCCCTGAACCAGTCGGTCAACTCCGTGGCCAGCTTCCCGACGCGAGGAGAATCCGGTATGCCCTTCATCGGAGATCCTTGTAGGGGTCCCTGCCGGCAGATGGAACAACGTTCAAGGAAAGTACCCCCGCGCCTACTGCTTCTCGACGTGCGCGGGGGAGTAGGCGAGGTTCATCGACCGGGCCGTTCCCGGTTCGGGAACCCGCGGAACCCCGTCGGCCGGATGTGGCGATGGCCCAGCAGAGCCGTTCCCGCCATGGAGTCGATCTTGGCGCCTGGAGCTTTGAACTCATGTCGCTCTCCCTTGCAGTCGATTTCCGCCGCGAGTGTCCCGTCCCCTGCGTACTCGAACAGGTGGCTCCACGCCTCTTCATTCGACTCATGCGGTCGGGAATTGCCTGGTCGGGCCCGGCGAGACAATCCCGCGACCCGCACGATCAGTTCGCGTTCCCCGTACCAGTAGAGCCTCACGCCTCCCTGCGCGTCGCGACTCATGATCCGTCGGCCCGACGGGTCGAACCAGTCGTGCGGCGGGGAGAACCACCTGCCCGACGTGTCCGTGGCGGCATCCTCCGGCTCCGTCCGACCATCTTTCCGTGCGCGGATGTCCGTCCCCGCCCCCGCCGGGGGCGTCGGTCCCGAAACCGTCGCCGGAAGAAGAACGACGATCTTGAGACCCCGCGCGACCGTTCCTTCCTTCGACATGAATGTTGTCCTCGCGACCGCGTTTCCAACACCGGCCGATCCGAACACCTACTTCGGCAGCTCCACCCAGGTGAGGTGCGAGTCCGTCAGGACCAGGAGCTTGGATCCGCCCGGCGCCAGAAGGAACTGTCGGACTGTGTCGCCGCGTCCGGTGAGGGGGTACTCCTTCTCCTTCAGCCCCTTGACGGTGAAGGTGATGAGCTGGCACTCATGGGACTGGGCGTAGAGGCGCCCGGCATCCTTGTCGAAGGCGAGGGTTCGCGGATAGGCCCCCGAAGAGATCGAGATCACCGGCATCAAGAGATCCGTGACCTTGTAAATGTAGGTCCCATAGCTCCCGATCTTCGGGTGGTCGCTCACGTTGTAGTTGCCTCCGCCCGACGGGAGGCAGACGTACTTGGAATCCGCGCTGATCTCGATGCGCCATGGGTTCTGACCGATGCGCGGACCCATCTCCTCATACGTGAGGTCGAGGCCGTTGGAGCCGATTTTGAAGCGGTGAAGGCACTCGAAGCCGACGCAGAAGAGGTACTTCCCGTCCGGCGTCACCGCGGGCAGCCCGAATTCGCTCAGAACGACGCCTTCAGTGTGCTTTCTGATCCGTTTGCCTTGCTCCTTCGAGATCTTGTATGCGGAGTGCTCCTTCGCGACCTTGCCCGCCTTCACGTCCACCGCCGAGAGCGTGTCGCGCGCGCCGGCGGCGAAGGCCGCGGAGAGGGCGGGCGAAGAGACGACGAGACTGGCGGTCCCGACGGCGATCTTCTTCTTGACCGAGAGCGTCCCATCGTCCAGCACCCACAGCTCCTGGAGATCCGTCACCAGGACCAGGAGACCCTCCTTCGACCGGTCGATCCACCCGCAGCGCCGGCCGATTCGGAACTGCCGCTCTTCCTTGAACTCGGGCACCGCAATCTTGCGGACGACACCGTTCTGCTCCAGGACGAACACGAACTTGCCGTCGCCCGACCACCGGAGATTGGGGATCACGGTCTTCCCGTCGAGCTTGATCCTGGTCGCCGTCGCATCCACCACCGTCTTCTTCTCGCCCGCCAGGAGTTCGCCCGTCTCGACGGGCTTCCCGGCGTCGGCGGCCTCGCGCTTTTTCTTGTCCTCCTCGCTGCCGAGCCAGTCGTCCTTGTCGGACTTTTTCGGCCCGTCAGGTTTCGCGGCCGTGCCTCGCGAGAAATCCACCCGGAGGTCGCCGGGTTGGGTGTGCCGGACGACTCCGTCCCCCCGGACGTACTTGGTCTGGAAGAGGTACGCGACGTCCTGCTTGACGTCGCCCTTGAGCACGATCTCGGCGGAGGCTCCGTCCCCGGCGATCTTCAACGGGTATTCCCTCATATCGGGCGCGATGGCTCCCCAGAACCCCTGGCTGTCGGGCTTCGGCTCGGTCTTCAACCGGTCCTTCGCGACGAGGAGGATCGAGACGCTCTTCATCTTCCGCATCGGGTCGATGAGTTCCGCTGTCGCCTTCAGCTTCGCCGTTCCCTCCCGGTTTTCGGTCTCCTCGAAGGCGATCGAGCGGACGCGGCCCTGGAGCATCTCCTCCAGCTCCTTCGGGGGAATCGCCAGGCCGATCTGGGTCCCGGAGATCTTGGCGACGGCCACGCCCACGAGCGTCCCCTTGGCGTCGACGATGGGACCGCCCGAGTTTCCCGGGTTGAGGTCCCCGTCGATCTGAATGCGTGCGATCTCGCCATAGTCGTCCAGGCGGATGCTCGAGATCGAGCCTCTCCCGATCGTGACCGCCGGGTTCCCCCGGTTCGTGGACAGGGCCTCGCCGAACGGAAAACCGACGATGTACACGGGAAGCGTCTCACGGAGCTTGACCCGGGCGGAGAGGTCGATCGGCTTCGGGAGGTTTGCAAGCTCGACCTTCAGGATCGCGAGGTCCCGGCTTTCGTCTTCTCCGACCACGGCGGCCGAGACGGATCTCTCGTCGCGCGTGCCGCCGGCGAAGACGATCGTGATCGCGCGGCGGGAGGAGTCCGGAACGGCGATGACGTGGGCGTTCGTCACCACGTATCCGGCATTCCCGTCCCTCTTCATCAGGAAGCCGGAACCTGTGGCGGCCCACTCGCGTCCTCCGTCGACCTTGACGAAAACGGTGGCCTCCTTGATCTCCTTGAGGGTCTTCTCGGGAATCGCGTCCTGGGCCCCGTCCGCGACCCACGCGACGATGAGGAGACGTAGCATGCGGATCATGGCTCTTTCCTCCCGTCAGCGATATCCGATGGGATTGTATCCCATGACCGATACCTGCGTGCGTCAAAACGTCGCATCGGTAGTGCGGATAGGTGGGGTGATGACGTCTTTCCGAGAGGAAGGGCGAGCCGGACACGCCGCGTGCGCCGACATTCCCACCCGGGGAAGATGGGATTGCGAACCGCTCCCCGGACCGGATCTGCGCCGCCGTTGTTTCCGTGCGATCCTCTCCCGATCTCCCCATGTTCCGAGGCGAGGAGCATGGGCCGCGTGCTAGAATTCACCCCTGCCGCGCAACGGCTGGAGGAACCGCAGGAGCGCGCGATGACCTTCGAGGACTTCCTGGAGTCGTTCTTCGCCAAGCTCAAGAAGGGCGTGCCGCCCGGGCTGGGAGTGCCGCTGGAGCTCGCCCCGCTCGGCGACTACGCCCGGATCCGCTCGCTCGTGGAGGATGCCCACCTTTTCCTCTTCGATCTCATGGCGGACGAGGTCGAGTTCATGCGGGGGATCGGACACGACGTTCTGGAAGACCTCCGGACCGCATCGCTCCCGTGTCCCTTTGACAACTTCGCGATCGTCTCGAGACCGGGCGAAGCGGAGCCGTGGCAGTTCCACTGGCTCCTCCGAACGGAGCGCTTCGCGGCGTGGCCCGAGGCGCACCCAGAGACGGCAAGGAAGGAACACTTCGTCCTCTGGATTTCGGGAAGCGACCTCGCGCACCCTCCTGATTTCTTCAGCGCCATCCGGTTCTGGTACGTCGGTGGGGGAGGCGAGGGTGTTCCCGTCGCGATCTCGCGGGAGTCCGTCGCGCGCTTCGCCCGCTCGCAGGGGCGGACAGAGGAGGAGATGCTCCGAGGTCTCCAAACCCTCGTCGGCGGCGTCCTTCTCGAGGTCGGCGCCATCTCCCATCCGGCGAACTACGTCGTCCGACGCGAGCCCCTCCTTACGCCGCGAGAAGAGAGGCGTGCCGCCGCCGGCGCCCCCAGGTCCGTGCGGAAACGCCCGCACCTCATCGTCATCGACCACGACGGCCTGCTCGAACTCAACCCGGCGACGCGATCGCCCCAAGGGACCCATGCCTCGCCCGTGCCCCACGCCCGCCGCGGCCATTGGAGGAGGCTCTCCGAACTCTGCACCAGGGCGCGCGCGGAGGGGAAGACAAGGACATGGGTCGGCCCGACATACGTGGGACAACGGGAGTTCGGCGATGGGAAGAACCGCTACCGCGTCCTCCTCCCGAAACCGGCTTCCCCTTCCGACACGGACCCCTCGACTCGATAGGGCGCCCGGGCCCGTAACACAAGGCCGCGCCTGCCTATCATGCACGCATGAGGGAACACGTCATGAAACGGATCTGTCCCCATTGCCGGAAGGGACTCCTCCTCGTCGAGGGGCTCTGCGGTCGCTGTCTCCTTCAAGCGGCACTTCCGTACCTCCTGCCCGGTCACCCGTCGCATGAGACTGGAAGCCCGCGCTGCAAGAAACTGACCCGCCCTCGCCGTTGACGTTCTGTCACCGTTCGATCCAGGAGCACGCATGCTTCTTGTGGCCGAAGGCTTGTGTCTTCGGAACCCAGTTACGTGTCGATTCGGAACAGTTTTTCGCGCGGCCGGGCCGTGCACAAGGTTCCTGTGCCGCGCAAGACGTTGACCGCAAACAGGATCGCAAACCCCTTTGCTGATCCAAGGCACGGGACTTGCGACGTTGCTCCGCGGTAGGAGCTGGGTGGCGGTATGGGGAGAGACTTTCGGAAGCGAACTCGCCTTCGCGGAGTCGCGCTCGTTCTCTTCTTCGGCACGAGCCTCCTCCTCGTGGGCGTTGCGGCCTTCTTTCTCCTTGCCCATACCCCTTCCCTATCATCGCGCCCGAGGAACCTCGCGGCGGAAGCGCGGGCGGCCTGGCAGGCGGGCGACCGCGAGTCGGCCAAGCGCCTCTTCCGCGAGGTCCTGGGACGCGAGCCTGGGAACCGCGAGGCCCTCAAGGGCCTCGCGCGGATCGCCATCGAGGAGGGGAAACCCCACGAGGCGATCCCGCACCTGAGCACGCTCCTCAAACAGGATCCCCGCGATTACGACGCCGCGAAGGAGCTGGCGCGCGCGTACGCCGGAGCCGGTCTCCCTGATGCCGCGATCGCGGCGTGGCTTTCGGCGGCGCAGCTCAAGAAGGACGATCCGCTGCCGTGGAAGGAGGCGGGAAAGCTCGCCCTCGCCTCCGGCGACCGTTCCATGGCGCTCTCGTACCTGGCGACGGCTTCGGGACTCGATCCCAAGGACCGGGAGCTCCTCGACCTCATGGCCGAGGCGGCCCGGCCGGCCGCGAAGAACGATCCGTTCCGCACGGGCCTGGCGGCGACGGCCCGGCGGCGGCAGGACCCCGGAGTGGGCCTCCCGCGTGTAGCGCACCCGCTGGAGTCGATCTACGCGAGCCGGCGCGGAACGGTGCCCGGACACAGATAGGACCTCGACGGATCGAGGCAGGGGGCTGCGATGGGCAGAAAAGGCGTCGTCCTCTCGTTCTGGGGCGTCCTTGCCTTCGCCCTCTTCGTCGTGGCCGTCTCCACGATCGCGGACCGCTCGGGCGAGACGCCGGCGCGGACGAAGAGGGTGAAGTCGCCGGTGGGGGACGGGGACCGGACCGACCTCGCCCTCGACCCGACCCGCGCACGCACCACCACAACCTCGTCCGAAACGACGCCGGGATCGGATGCGACGCGGAGTTCCGAGGCCGAGAGCGCACGCCAGCGCACGAAGCCGATCCTGACGGACTCCCAGGCATGGACCCTCCGCACGGCGGGCCGCTACTCCCCCGCGCGCGACGTCGGGAAGGTCTGGCATTCGTGGCCCGAGAAGGAGACGAAGGTCGAGCCTCCGGCGAGCGAACCGGCGGCGATCGGCGGCGGCATCGTCCTCCCCTCGAAGGGACTCGCCGCGACCGCGACGCCGGAATCGTCAAGCGCCGCTGCGTCGGAGATCCCGGAACCTCCCGCCCCGACGCCCGAACGGATCCGCGAGGTCTCATCGTGGGCTGCCGGGAGCGAGGACACCCTCGGGCTGATCACGGCGCTCCTGGCGAATCCGGCGGAGCCTTCTACCCTCAAGCTCATCGGGATCGAGAAGCTCCGCGCCTACCCGGCGGAGCGGGTCGTGCCGATCCTCACGACATTCCTCTCGACCCCCGCGCCCGCGGGCGGGGCCTACACGAAGCCCACCGCGGTCAAGGTGCTCTTCGACCTCGGGGCGACCGACACCCTGGCGGGGCTCGCGGCCTCCGCGACCGATCCTCGGGTCAAGCTCGCCATCGCCTCTTTGTCGAGGTGAACCATGCGGACGATGCTGCTGCTCCTGGCCGGGACGACGATTACCGTCACGTCCTCGAGCGTCTCGCCCCAGTTCATCTCCCCGAACGGCGACGGGAAGAAGGACCAGGCGACTTACAGCTTCGAGCTCTCGGTCCCGACGACGGATCTCTATCCGCCGAGCGGCGATCCGACCGCGCCGGACGGGGTCTATCGCTGGAAGCTGCAGGGGACGCTCGCGATCGGGAGCGTCCGGACGATCACGGCCTCGTCCGAGCTCGAGGTCCCCCATCCCTTCGTGGACGACCTCGTCGCGGCGCGCAAGGACGCCAACGACAACGCGCAGATCACGCTCAAGAACGGGACCGAACTGAACGTCGCAAGCGACACCTCGCGGACCCTCCCGGCGGGGAACTACTACCTCACGAAGCTCGACGTCGAGGCGAAGGGGACGCTGGCCGTCTCCGGAAAGGTCGTCCTCTGGTGCGCGGGGAACGTGAAGTTCGCCGCCGACGCGAAGGTGAACGCGGGCGGCGCGGCGGACCAGCTCTGGATCGTCCAGGGG
>JACPRC010000190.1 GCA_016190175.1 Planctomycetota bacterium | reverse complement strand
GCGCTACGGCATCCGCAAGGAGAACATCCAGCAGCGCGAGCACGCGAAGGACGAGCTGGCCCACTACGCCAAGCGCTGCGTGGACATCGAGTACCTCTTCCCCATGGGATGGAGCGAGCTCGAGGGGATCGCGAACCGCACCGACTACGACCTCACGCAGCACTCGAAGTTCAGCGGCAAGACGCTCGACTACTTCGAGGAGGAGACGAAGGCGCGCATCGTTCCCTACGTCATCGAGCCCTCCGCCGGCGCCGACCGCTCGGCGCTCGCCTTCCTCGTGGACGCCTACCACGAGGAAGAGGTCCGCGGCGAGAAGCGCGTGGTCCTCCGTTTCCATCCGGAGCTGGCGCCGGTCAAGATCGCGGTCCTGCCGCTCCTCAAGAAGAACGACAAGATCGTGGAGACCGCGCGCAGGCTCTGCGGCGCGCTCCGCCGCCGCTGGACGAGCGTCTACGACGACACCGCCGCGATCGGCAAGCTCTACCGCCGGCAGGACGAGGTCGGCACTCCCTTCTGCGTCACCGTGGACGTGCAGACCGTGGGCGACGAGCAGTCGCCGCCGGACGGCAAGGTCACCGTGCGCGACCGCGACACGATGCAGCAGATCCGCGTGCCGATGGAGGCGCTCGAGGGCGCAATGGCGGAGTTGATGGCGGGCCGCTGGTCTGAACTGGCGCCGAAGTTCCCGATGGAAGGAGGCATGGCATGAGACTCCTGCTTCTCGCGACCCTCGCGATGGCGTCGTGCGCCTCGCAGCCGGCGGGCCCGCCCGTCGAGAAGACCAAGGTCATCGCGAAGGGGACGGCCTACGCGAAGTCGGACTACCTCGTCCCCGGCTATGTCGTCATCCTCGACTTCACCGCGGACTGGTGACCCGGCTGCCGCGAGATCGCCCCGGGGATCGGGCGACTGGTCGGCGAGCACAAGAACGTCCTCTGGCGCAAGGTGGACATCGTGAGCTGGGAGAGCGCGGCCTGGAAGCAGGCGGACGCCGAGTTCCATCCGCAGGGGATCCCGTACATCCGCGTCTACGGGACGAAGGGCGACCTCCTGGGCGAGATCGCGGACGGCGACCTCTCGAAGATCGAGGCGGCGGTGCGGAAGGAGGCGCGCTGATGGGCACGCTGTTCGCTCTCGGTCACCAAGGAGGACATCGAAAACGCGGGCTCGCGGCCGAGGAGATCCGGGCGCGCCGGCGGCTGCGCGCGCTGTGACCTACGGTCCGTTCCCGTCCCCGTCCTTGCCCAGGACGTGTACGGCGGCGATGGCGTCGGGCCAAAAGAAAGTGAAATCGTCGCCGGGGGCAAAGGTCACGTGGATGAGCACCACGCGGTGACGACCCGGCTGGAATGTGATGCTCTCGGGATGGTCGACTCGAACGCGCTCGCCGTTCAGAAGCGCGATCCGGATGGGTCGGAAGGGCTGCGCATCCAGCGCCTTGAAGAGCGGTCCGAGGTCCACGATCCCATCCTATGCCCGGCCGTCCCCGGCGTCAATGCTCCCGACCTCGACCCGCTGGAATCGTCCCTCGGGATTTGTCATCATGTCCCTCCATGACCGACGTCCTCGTCGTCGGCGCGGGCCACGCGGGCATCGAGGCCGCCCTCGCCTGCGCGCGCATGGGACTGGCCACCACCCTGGTCACCCTCGACCCCGGCGCGATCGGCCGCATGTCGTGCAATCCCGCCATCGGCGGCGTCGCCAAGGGACAGATCGTCCGCGAGATCGACGCCCTTGGCGGCGAGATGGCGAAGGCGACCGACGCGACCGGCATCCAGTTCCGCATCCTCAACACGAGCAAGGGCCCCGCCGTCCGCTCGCCGCGCGCCCAATGCGACAAGCTCGCCTACGAGCGATACATGCGCGACGTCGTTTCGCGCGCGCCGAATCTCGCCGTCGTCCAAGACACGATCGAGGAGATCCGCGTCGAGAGCGGGCGCGTCGCGGGAGCGGTCGGCCGCGGCGGGACGACGTACCCGGCCCGCGCGGTCGTCGTCACGACCGGCACCTTCCTCAAGGCGCTCCAGCACTGCGGCGAGGTGAAGCGCATCGGCGGCCGGATCGACGAGCCCTCCGCCGAGACGCTCTCCGACAACCTGCGCCGGCTCGGCTTCGAGATCGGGCGCCTCAAGACGGGCACGCCGCCGCGCCTCGCGAAGGACTCCATCGACTTCTCGAAGACGGAGATCCAGCCCGGCGACGCGGAGCCGCGGCCGTTCTCCCATTTCACGGAGCGGATCGACCGCCCGCAGACGCCGTGCTGGGTGACCCACACGAACGAGCGGACGCACGAGATCATCCGCGCGAACCTGCACCGCGCGCCGATGTACTCGGGCCAGATCACGTCCGTGGGCCCGCGCTACTGTCCGAGCGTCGAGGACAAGGTGGTCCGCTTCCGCGAGAAGCCGCAGCACATCGTCTTCCTCGAACCGGAGAGCCTCGAGACGGACTCCATCTACTGCAACGGGATCTCGACCTCGACCCCGCCGGACGTGCAGGAGGCGTTCGTCCGGACGATCGCCGGGCTCGAGCACGCGCGCTTCCTGCGTTACGGCTACGCGGTCGAGTACGACTACGCGCCGCCGCACCAGCTCAAGCCGACGCTCGAGACGAAGCTCGTCGTGGGGCTCTACTTCGCGGGGCAGATCAACGGGACGAGCGGCTACGAGGAGGCCGCGGGCCAGGGCCTCGTCGCCGGCGTCAACGCCGCGCTCACACTTCTCGGCCGCGCGCCGTTCGTCCTCCGCCGCGACGAGGCGTACATCGGCGTCATGATCGACGACCTCATCTCGATGGAGCACCGCGAGCCGTACCGGATGTTCACGTCGCGCGCGGAGTACCGGCTCTTCCTCCGCTCCGACAACGCGGACCGCCGGCTGATGCGGTACGGCCGCGGCTTCGGGCTGATCCCGGACATTTCCCGTCTCGATGAGAAGGAGCGTCTCATCGCCGAGGGCATCCGAAGGCTCGCGCATCGCGTCGCGATCCTGCGCCGACCCGAGGTGACGGCGGGCGAGATGCCGGAGCTCGCGGAATTCCCGCCCGAGGTGCGGGAGCAGATCCAGGTCGACGTGAAGTACGAGGGCTACTTCGAGCGCCAGCGGCTGGAGATCGAGAAGATGCGGCGCCTCGAGGACCACCGGATCCCGGAGCGTCTCGACTTCGCGGGGGTGAAGCACCTGCGCAACGAGGCGAAGCAGAAGCTCGCGCGGTTCCGCCCGGCGACGCTGGGCCAGGCGGCGCGCATCGCCGGCGTCACGCCCGCGGACATCCAGATCCTCCTCGTCCACCTGGGTCGCTGACGAAGGCGAACTCGTTGCAGCCCGTGCCGCGGGCGGGAATGAACGTCCGGCATTCGAAGCCGCGGGCGCCCAGGAACGCGACGACCTCGTCCGGTGAGGCGACCTCGAACGGGAACCCGCCGATCCAGTCGACCGCGTCGTGCCAGAGCGACATGCCGCGGCGGTCCCGCAGGGGATTCCGGCCGCCGGCCGCGCGGAAGGCGGCGCGCGGGAGGAAGAGGAGCGCGGCCAGCGCCGCGCGGATCGGCTCCGGGGCCGAGGCGCCCAGCCGTTTGACCGCGCGCCACATCGCCGACCCGGGCGTCCGGTTGTACAGCGCCACGCACAGCGCCCCACCCGGCCGCACGGCGGACGCGGCGCACTCCAGAGCCCGCCACATCCGGCCCGTGTGATGGAGGACGCCCCAACTGTGGACGACGTCCGCGCCGCCCACGGACGACAGGAACGCGGGGTCCAGGACCGAGCCGGAGCGCACGGCCCAGGGTCCGCCGGCGGCAAAGCGCTCCAGCAGGAACCGGCCGGCCTCGACCGACAGCGGGTCGAGGTCGAACGCGACGACGCGCCGCGCGCCCAGCCGCAGCGCCGCGACCGACGACATCCCGCTCCCGCATCCGATGTCGAGGAAGTCCCGCCCGGCGAGCGGACCCGTCAGCCGTTCGAGGTCGCGGCACGCATCCGCGACATCCGCCCCGGTGACGAACCGGGCGTACTCCCTCCAGTTGCGGCCGAAGCGGAAAGCCATGCTCCGGGCATCATACACCCGCGCGCGACCGGGAGACCCGCGATGCGCGCGACCCGGCTCCCACAATTCCCCGCGACGGACCGTATAATTGGGGATATGAACCGCCTCGCCTTCGCCCTCCTCCTCGCCGCCGGATGCGCGCGGCCCGCACCCCCGAGCTACATGCAGGACGCCCCCAGGACGGAGGAGGACGTCCGGAAGATCCTCAAGGAGGTCGAGGAGGAGCTGGGGAAAGACTTCATCGTCGAGCGCCAGGGCGAGGTCTTCTTCTTCGCCTCGAACGCGGGGGAGACGTCGTACGACCGCTGCCGCCGCACCGTCGCGCGGATGTGGGATTTCCTCTATGCGGACTACCTCACGACGAAGCCGACGAAGCCGATCCGCATCTACCTCTTCAAGGACAAGGCGACGTACGAGGCGTACTGCAAGAAGGCTTACTCGAAGCCGCCCACGACGCCCTACGGCTTCTACATGTCGTGCGAGCGCAAGATGGTGATGAACATCGCCACCGGGACCGGCACGCTCGCGCACGAGCTGGTGCATCCGCTCCTTGCCGAGGACTTCCCGGACGTGCCCTCGTGGTTCAACGAGGGGTTCGCCTCCCTCTACGAGCAGTCACGGCAGAGCCTCGACGGGAAGATGGAGGGACTCGTGAACTGGCGGCTGCCGTCGCTCCAGCGGGCGCTCCAGCGCGGGGAGAAGATCTCGCTGCGCGCGCTGACGAAGACGACGACGAGCGAATTCTACGGCGACGGCTCGGGCCTCCACTACGCGATCGCGCGATACCTGTGCCTCTACCTCCAGGAGAAGGGGAAGCTCACCGACTTCTACAAACGGTTCCGCAAGGGCTTCGCCGAGGACAAGACGGGCGCGGCGGCGATCGAGGCGGCGACGGGGAAGAAGCTGGACGACCTCGAGGCCGAGTGGAGGAAGTGGGTGGGAACGCTGAAGTATGAGGACTAGCTGTCCGCTTTCAGCCATCGGCCATCAGCCGATCCGGTTCGCGGCTGAACGCTGACGGCTACTTCTTCACCCAGACCGGGTTCGACAGGATCCACGTCAGGTCGTTGCGCATCGCCTCGATGCGGTAGACCCCCGGCTCGCTGATCTCGATGAGCACCTCGTCCGCCTCGTCCTCGTGGATCGACTCCCCGTTGTGGAAGACGTTGACGATCGCCTCCTCGGGGAGCATCACGGCGAGCTCGGTCTTCTCCTCGCCGAGGGCGATCTCGTCGCCCATGCCGGCGACGGCGTCCCCGTTGTCGACCTCGAAACTGAATTCGGTCGGGTCGTCCCAGTAGTCGAACGACACGTACAGGTTCCCGTGGCGGACAGCCTTGAGGATCTGGGTCTTCGCCTTCGCGTAGTCCTTGTCGAGGGGCCGGTCGAGAAGGACGTGGTTCGTCACGGTGCGGAAGGCCGTTTCGTAGGGGAAGATCTGGAAGGGCTGGCCGTTGAGCTCCCTCTTGAGGTTGTGGTTGTCGATCTCGCCGATCCCGACGACCTTGCGCTTCTTGCAGAGATCGTCCCAGCGGTCGATCGTCTCCTGCCGCGGACCCGTGAGCCAGCTCGCGAAATCCGTGTAGACCTCCGTCGATACGTCCTCGCGGTCGAGCTGCGCCTGCCAGTCCGTCATGAGGTCCCAGAGCCCCATGCCGGCGTAGTTCTCGGCGTTCCACTCCAGCCACTTGTAGGAGGGGACGTCGAAGCGCTTCGTTCCGACGTGATCGGGGTGCGCGAGGAACCCGAACCAGCCCTGCTCGTTGACCGCGTTGATGTACTCCTGCGGCGCCAGCTTGTTCAGCTCCTCGACCCCCTGAAGGCGCTTCTCGCCGAAGACGATGAGGTGGTTGTTCCGCGGCGTGATCTCGGCTCCGCAGATGAGCAGGCTGCTCCCGTGCCATTTCTCCTGCCCGTCGTCCACGGGCTTCATCGTCTCGTGGTCGGTCGTCATCACGAAGTCGAGCCCGACCTCGTTGGCCGCCTTCATCACCTCCTCCATCGTCCCCGTCCCGTCGGAGTAGGTGGAGTGGCAGTGGATCGCGCCCCGGTAGTCGTAGGATGCCATGAATCCCCTCAGAAACCGTTCACGGATCGCTTTCAGCCCTCAGCGATCCGCTTTCAGCCGGTCCGACGAGGATCCCTCTTGCTGACGGCTGATTGCGGAAGGCTGAGCGCTCGCTCCCTTCCAGGAGTCCGGATCAGGGGCCGGATTCTAGCACATCCGGGCGATCATGCAATGGAATCTGTGCCGGTCCCTACCCGAAGAACACCTCGGCGTCCCGGAAGAAGTCCATGTCGAACGCCCGCTTCTTCTGGTCCACCGCGGGCAGTTCCACGTCGGAGACGTCCAGCCCTTTGAGGCATACCATGCGGCCGAACTTCCTCTCCCGCACGAGATCGACGGCGCGCAGGCCGAAGCGGGTGGCGATGATCCGGTCGAAGGCGGAGGGCGTGCCGCCGCGCTGGATGTGGCCGAGGATCGTGACGCGCGTCTCGATCCCCGTCCGCTTCTCGATCTCCCGGGCGATCCAGCTCCCGACGCCGCCGAGGCGGACGTGGCCGAACTGGTCCACGGAGGTGTCCTGCGTCACCACCTGCCCGTCCCGGGACTGAGCCCCCTCGGCGACCACGACGATCGAGAACTCCTTCCCCCGCTCCCGCCGGTGCGTGAGCGAGTTGCACAGGTCCTCCAGGTCGAGCGGTCTCTCGGGGATCACGCAGTAGTCGGCGCCGCCGGCGATCGCCGCGGCCGTCGCGATCCACCCGCTGTCGCGCCCCATGACCTCGACGACCATGATCCGGTGGTGCGACTCCGCGGTCGAGTGGAGGCGGTCGATCGCGTCGGTCACGACGTTCACCGCCGTGTCGTAACCGAAGGTCTGGTCCGTGCCCGCCAGGTCGTTGTCGATCGTCTTGGGGACGCCCACCATCGGCAGTCCCGTCTCGTGAAACCTCCGCGCGACGCCGAGCGTGTCCTCGCCCCCGATGGCGATGACCGCATCCAATCCGTACTTGCGGTAGTTGGAGAGGCACCGCTGGACCGAGTCCTCGTCCTTGAACGGGTTGGTGCGCGTCGTGCCGAGGATCGTCCCGCCCTTCGGGAGGATGCCCGAGACGGAGAAGTCCGTCATGGGTTCGACGATGCCGCGGACGAGACCCTGCCAGCCGTTCTTGATCCCGAGCACGGTGTCGCCGCCCTTCTCCGCCTTCTTGACGATGGCGCGGACGACGGCGTTCAGGCCCGGGCAGTCGCCCCCGCCGGTGAGCACTCCGATCTTCATCGCTGCGTTCCTCGACCGAGGTGGGGATTATAGCGGAGTCGCGTGCGGGGCATCAACGATGGGATGAACGTCGGCAGCGACCGAGCGGGAGACCCCGGGGAGACCTGGAGACCGGGAGACAGGGGGAAGCTCCGTCTCACGGCATCTCCCGGTCTGCGCCTCCCCGCATCCCCCTACCGGATCTCGAGGTACCCGCTCGCCTTCGTCGAGCCGGTGACCACGACCTCCTCGATCGCGTTCTCGCGGCTCAGGCTCGTCGTGTTGGCGGTCTTCACGACGCCCTTTTCGCGGTAGCGGATGACGACGGCGACCTTGCCCGCCGTAACCTGGACGTTGACCTCGCTCACCGGCTGGCCGGCGAAGGAGAAGGTCAGGCTCTCCCCGGGCCCCAGGTCGAATCCGCTCCGGGTGGACTGGGTATGGCTGCACGCGGCCAGCAGCGCAAGGACGCCCGCGACGGTCAGGATCTTCCGCATCGGTCCTCCGGTCAGGGTGGAACGGGGCACATCATACGCGCTGCGGGGGCGCGTTGTCAAAGCGCGAGACGGCCGGGGGCGACCATTCCTGGCTCAGCCTCCAGAAACCCCACTCGCGCAGTCTGACTTCACTGAGGCACCTCCAGCCGTCTGAGGAAGGCGTAGGGACCTCGGTCGGTCCCACAGAGACCGCAGAAGAGGAACACAGATGTCGCAGAATCGATCCGTGCAATCGCATGATGGGTCCGGGAGCAGGGCCGTCACGTGGCCGCACGACATCTGCGGAATCCGCGGCCTCTTCCGCGGTTTCTGTGCGGGACCGTGCATGGACGGAGGGGGTGGAGTCGGCACCATGCCGCGTGTGCCTGAAGCCAGACTGCGCGCATGGGGGTCGGGGCCATTCGGCCGACGCAGGAGGCCGGCGAGCGGACCCCGACCGGGCACCACATACCTTGACGTATCTTACGTGGAGCTCTGGAATGGCTGCGTCCGGCGGCGTCGGATTCTCGTTGCGGATCCCCTACGGGTGTGATAGCAATATGGCCTAGTATCGGCGTTCGGATAGCCCTCCGACACTTTGAAGGAGCAATCCATGATCCTATTGACCACGATTCTGATGGCCTGCCAGGAGGATACCGGGGAGCAGTTTTACAAATTCAAGACCGGCACCCTGTGGGTGTATGAGCGGACCGAGGGACCGCGCAAGGGTAAGACGACATTCACGGTGACGAAGGAAGAGAAGGGGAAGGTGTACGTCGACTCCGTCGAAGAATGGGAGGGCACGGACGAAGCCACCAAGGATCAGATGGTCTGGTCGATCGAAGACGGCTGCCTCGTATGGAACCAGCTGAAGGACGACAAGACCGCTCTGCTGTTCAGCCCGTACAAGACGGGATCCAAGAAGGGTGACACCTGGAGATTCTCCAGTCAGGTGTTGAGCGGTTGGTGGGACATGACGCATCAGGGGTCGGGCGAAGTCGACGTGCCCGCGGGCAAGTATAAGGACGTGGTTCATCTCCAGGGCAAGCCGCGCATTGTGGATGACGTAAGTTTGAAGCAAGTGGATTTCCATTTCGCAGCAGGAGTCGGTCTCCTGAAACTGGAAGTCGTCACGCCCGAGGGGAAGTCGAGTACCGTCCTCAAGCAGTTCAAACCTGCAGATTGATCCGGGCTCGGACCGGGCCCTTCGTGATGCAGGACGCGAAGAGGAGATCTCCTTCCTCGAGAAGGTGGAGCGGACGTCCCACGCCCTCGAGGCGATGCGGGCCGGGTGCCGCGTCAAGGGCGAAGCGCGCCGTCCTTCACTTCGTTCCGGCGGGCAAGCGCACCAGGCGGAAGCCGTGGATCGAGTTCACGGATGGAAGGTTGACCCAGGTCCGTGTTGCGCAAAGGAAGCTCGGAATACTGGTGAAGGTCCGCGCGCCGCCTCGCAGGTACCTGCAACCCGGGATCTGCTCCGGTCCATCCTCGCACCATTCCCGTATGCCGCCCCCCATGTCCCTCGCCCCGTACGGACTCTCGTCCTTCCCGAACTCCCCGATATTCTCCGGCAGCCGCTGGCCGCTCTTGGATTCCCCACCGCTCGTGAAGCTCCAGTCCAGATGATCGCCCCAGGGGAAACACCTCCCGTCCACCCCTCTTGCCGCCTTCTCCCACTCCGCGCTCGTCGGCAGCCGGTACATGCCCCCTCCACCCTCTTTCTTCGCCCTCCACAAGCCATACGCGTGGGCATCCTCCCACGAGATTCCAATGGCCGGCCACTTCTCCCACCCCCTCGTCATCAGGATCTTCTTCGGCCCGAGCGGAGTCGAGGGCTCTTCCCCTACCGTCCAATACTGCCCGCCCTCCGGCATCTGCCGCGGCGTCCGCTTCCAAGCCTGGTCAAGGTCGTGGTACGTCCGATCGTTCAGAAACTCGAGGTACTTCTCGAAGGTCACCTCGTATTTCGCGATAAAATAGTCTCCAGGGTCGGGCGGCGCCTTCTCCCTGGTTGGGTCGAACACGTTGTACGCATCCTTGTCCCGCCCCATGATGAAAGCCCCGCCGGGGACGTATAGGAAATCCTCCCCGATCTCCTCCTCCGTATAGAGATTCACCCTCCCCACCCAGGACGTTCCGCGTCCGATGAGGACGGGATACCGCACGTCCCGGTACCCGGGTTTGCGCAGGATCAGAAGGTACGACCCGGCGTCGAGCTTCTTCTTCGCGATCGGGCAGCGTCCCAGGTCCTCCAGGTGCGCGGGCACGAGCCTCCGGTCCGGCCCTTCCCCGTAGCGCAGGAGTTCGACCTCCGCACCGGACGGCTCCGATTCCAGATCCAGCGTCCCTTCCCACACGAGTTCCCGACCGTACTTCGCCTCCCCGAAAAGCTGGACCAATTGCTCCTTCGCCTTCATCTCCCGCCGGTTGTTGTTCTTCTCCGCCTCCTTGAACTCGTCGAAGTAGAAGTCCGCCAGTGCTTCCCTCGCCTCCGCGTTGTCCGGATCGACGCCCAGGGCGCGCGTGTACGAGACCAGCGTGTCGGTGTACCGCAGCGCCGCTTCCTCCTCGAGAGAGTCGACCTCCTTCTGGGCGGTCCAGAGCCGCTGTTTCTTCGTCGATTCGCCCTCATACTTCGGGATTTCCTCCTCAAGTTGCTTCGCCTCCGCGCGCCTGACGTCGCGCTTGGCACGGAGAGTTTCGTACTTCCCTCGGGCGGCGCGGCCCTTCTCGATCCACTCGGCCGCGGCGCGGCGGCGCGCCGCGGCATCAGCCCGGGCGCGGAGTTGCGCCGCCCGTTCCGCCGCGTAGGGGTGCTCGGGCAGGAGCGTCCGGATCTCGCGCCAATAGTCCGCCGCATCGCCGAACTTGCCGCCGGCCTCGAAGCCATCCGCCTTCCTCTCCAGATCCCGGATCTTCCGATGGAAGCGGATGGAGTTCGCGGTGAGAACGACGCCCAGCAGCGTGAGACCCGCGAGGAGCACCGCGCCGACGGCCGAGGCCCCGCGATGTCGCTTCATCCACTTCATCGCCTTGTCCACGGTGCTCGCCGGCTTCGCCAGGATCGGCTCGCCCGCCAGGTGGCGCCGCAGGTCCTCCGCGAACGCCTTCGCGCTGCGATACCGCCGGCCCGGCGCCTTCTCCATCGCCTTCGCGACGATCGTCTCGATCTCCGGGTCTAGCTTCGGGTTGTACTTCCGCGGCGCGATCGGATCCTCCGAGCGCACCTTGTCGAGCACCCCCAGGGGTTCCTTCCCCTCGAACGGCGCATGTCCCGTCACCAGCTCGTAAAGCGTCGCCCCGAGCGAGTAGACGTCGCTCCGCGCGTCGCAGCGTTTCCCCTCCGCCTGCTCGGGGCTCATGTACGCCGGCGTCCCCACCGCCATCCCCGACATCGTCAGCGTCGTCCCGCCCTTGAGCTACCGCGCGAGGCCGAAGTCCATCACTCGGACGCGACCATCGGCGTCCGTCATCAGGTTCTGCGGCTTGAGGTCGCGGTGGATGATCCCCTTC
>JACPRC010000028.1 GCA_016190175.1 Planctomycetota bacterium | reverse complement strand
GCGCCGATCTGCTCAATGATGTGCTCGGCCACCGCCCAGGCGATCGAGAGGCCGTCGAAGGTGGAGGTGCCGCGCCCGATCTCGTCGAGGATGATGAGGGATCGCTCCGTCGCGTGGTTCAGGATGTTCGCGGTCTCGTTCATCTCGACCATGAACGTGGACGCGCCCCGCGCGATCTCGTCCGACGAGCCGACGCGCGTGAAGATCCGGTCCACGACGCCGATGCGCGCCCTCTTCGCCGGGACGAACGAGCCCATCTGCGCGAGGAGCGCCAGGAGCGCCGCCTGCCGGATGTACGTGGACTTCCCCGCCATGTTCGGGCCCGTGATGAGGAGGATCTTCGCCGACTCGATCACGACGTCGTTGGGGACGAACTTCTCTTCGAGCACCTTCTCGAGAACGGGATGGCGGGCGTCGCGGACGTCGAACGCCGTCGAGTCGTCCACCTCGGGCGCGACGTAGTCGTTCTCCATCGCCACGCGCGCCAGCGACGCCAGCGCGTCCAGCTCCGCGAGGGCCCGCGCCGTGGCCTGAAGTTCGGGGATGTCCTCCGCGACGCGGTCGCGCACGCGCCCGAAGATCTCGACCTCCATCTTCTTCGACCGCTCCTCGGCGCCCAGCACCGTGGACTCGTACTCCTTGAGCTCCGGCGTGACGTACCGCTCCGCGTTCTTGAGCGTCTGCTTGCGGACGTAGTCGGCGGGGACCCTCTCCTTGTGGACGTTCGTGATCTCGATGTAGTAGCCGAAGACCTGGGTGTAGCCGACCTTGAGGGAGGAGATGCCGCTGCGGCGGATCTCGCGGGCCTCGAACTCCGCGAGCCAGCCCTTCCCGTCGCGCGCGGCGGAGCGGACCTGGTCGAGATCGGCGTCGAAGCCCGCGCGGATGAGGCCGCCTTCCGTAAGGACCGGCGGCGGGTCGTCCGCGATCGCCTTCGCGAGGAACCCGTGCAGGTCCGCGTGCTCCCCGACCCGGAGCGCCCGGAGGAGGGGCGACTCGAACTTGAGGGCGCGCACCGGGGCCAGCGCCGCGAGGGTGTCGTGGAGCGCCGCGAGGTCGCGGGCGTTGGCGCGGTTCGCCCCCACCTTCGCCAGCACGCGCTCGAGGTCGCAGATCGGCTTGAGGAGCGGCTGCACGTCGCGCCCCTGGAGCTCGCGCACCGCGTCGAGCCGCGCGCGGATCGCCTCCACGGAGCGCAGCGGCGCGGTGACCCAGTCGCGCAGGAGCCGCGCCCCCATCGCGGTCGCCGTCCGGTCCAGGACCCAGAGAAGCGAGCCCTCGCGCCCGCCGCCCCGCATCGTCTCCGTCAGCTCCAGCGCCGACTGCGTCTGGCGGTCGAGGAAGAGGCGGTCGTCGGCGACGCAGCGCTCGATCCGCGTGACGTGGCGGATCGGCCCGCGCTGCGTCTCCTTGAGGTAGGCCAGCGCCGCGCCGGCCGCGCGGACCGCGGGTCCCGCGTCCTCGCATCCGAAGCCCGCGAGGTTCTTCACCTCGAAGTGCTCCGTGAGCGTCCGGTACGCGTTGTCGCGGTCGAACGTCCAGTCGTGGAACGGCGTCACGATCCCGCCCGCGGCGAGCCGCACGCGCGACGCGAAGTCCGCGTCCTCGAGCGCGGAGGGGACGAGGGTCTCGCTCGGCGAGAGGCGAACCAGCTCGTCGAAGAGGCGGGTGGGGGCCACGGGTTCGAGCCGGAAGGTGCCGGTCGAGAGGTCCACCCACGCGAGGCCGCCGTCGGGCGTCACGGCCGCGAGATAGTTGTTCCGCTTCTCGTCGAGGATCCCCTCCTCGAGGAGCGTGCCGGGCGTGATGACGCGGACGACCGCGCGGTCGACCAGCCCGTCCGCCTCCTCGGGGTCCTCCGTCTGCTCGCAGACGGCGACGCGGTGGCCCGCCTTGAGGAGGCGGTTGATGTAGCTCTTCGAGGAGTGGTGGGGGATCCCGGCCATCGGGATCTTCGCCTCCCCCTTGGAGCGGCTCGTCAGGACGATCCCGAGGACGGAGGAGGCGATCTTCGCGTCCTCGAAAAACATCTCGTAGAAGTCGCCGAGGCGGAAGAGGAGGATCTCGCTCGGGTGGCGGCCCTTGATCGCCGAGTACTGCTCCATGAGGGGGGTGGGCATGGCGCGCCGAGTATAGGGCGGGGAAGGTCCGGATTCAAGGCAGGATGAAGGCGTCGATCCCCATCGCGCGGATGCGGGCGCGCTCGCGCACGGCGTCCGGGTAGCGCGCGAACTCGCCGCTGACGACGGCGACCCCCGGGCGCTCCGGCAGGTCCAGGATGCGCGCCACGATGCCCTTCTTCAGGAATTCCGTGACCCTGGCGCGCGCGGCCTTTTCGTCGGCACACCCCGCGACCTGCACGGTGAACGCCTTGAGCATCAGGAGCGGTTTCACGAGGACGGCCTCCTGGCTCTGCGGGTGCTTCTCGACAAGCTCCCGGAACGTCTTCTGCCCGCGAGGCCAGAAGCCCGCGCGGATCTCGGTGACGCCGAGGATGCGCAGGAACTCGGTCGTCTTGACGGCGCGGTCGCGGAGCTCCTTCGGCGCGAGCTGCACCTCCTCGAGGTCCGAGAGCGCCCCCTCGGGGCGGTCGAGGAAGTTCTGCGCGATCGCGCGGCGGTACCGGATCTGGAGGCGGAGGACGGGGTCGGGCCCGGCGACGAGGGCCTGGTCGAAGTTGCGGATCGCTCCCTCGTAGTCGCCCGCGCCGTTGCGGCATAGCCCGACCTGGGCGTAGATCCAGGCCCGACGCGACGTTTCGGGGTTGACGCGGAGGAACTGCTCGTACTTGAAGGCGGCGGAGCTGTAGTTTTCGGAGAGGAGGTCCGCGGCCGCGCGATCGAGAAGCCCGGGCTCGACCTCGTCCTTCGTCCCCTCCGTCCGGCACGCGACGGCGGCGAGCATGATCGCCGCCGCGAGCGCCCCTCTCCCCGCGATCATCGTCTACGGTTTCACTCCCATGAGACGGCCGACGACGTCGTACTTGTTGAGCGCCGGATACCGCTTCTTCATGAAGTGCACCGCGGCCATCGCGCCGACGACGAGGAGGAGGACGACGAGCACGGCTCGCAGCCCCCCGCCGCCCTTCTTCGGCGGGCCGAGTTTCGTCTTCGTCTCCCGGTTGATGATGCTGCACTCGGAGGAGCAGAAGCGCCCCATGGAGGTGACCATGGTGCAGGAGGCGCAGATGGGCTTGTGGCACTGGTCGCAGGCCGTCGCGGCGGGCGCGTTCGGATGGTTCTGGCAGTTCTTCGCGGCCATGGGCGCCTTCTCCTAACGGGTTCGGGGAGATTATACCCCATCCGCGCCGGGGTCAGCGCGGGATCTTTCCGTAGTCCTGGAGGAACTGGGCGACGCCCTTCTCCGTAAGCGGGTGCGAGATCAGCTTGTCGAAGACGCCGAAGGGCATCGTCGAGACGTGGGCGCCGATCTTCGCCGCCTCCAGGACATGGAGGGGATGGCGGATGCTGGCCACGAGCACCTCGGTCGCGAAGGCGTAGTTCCGGTAGATCTGGACGATGTCCCGGATGACCTGCATCCCCTCGTGTCCCGCGTCGTCGAGCCGTCCGATGAAGGGGCTGACGAACGTCGCGCCCGCCTTGGCGGCGAAGAGGGCCTGGTTCGCGGAGAAGCACAGGGTCACGTTCGTCTTGACGCCCTCCTGCGCGCACGCCTTGACCGCCTTGAGCCCCTCGCGCGTGAGCGGGATCTTCACGACGACGTTCGGCGCGAGCTTCGCCAGCCGGCGCGCCTCGGGCATGAGGTCGTCGAACTTCTCCGTGATGCACTCGGCCGAGACGGGGCCCGGGCAGACCTCGCAGATCTCGCGGATGACATCGTCGAACTTCCGCTTCTCCTTCGAGATGAGGGTCGGGTTCGTGGTGACGCCGTCGAGGAAGCCGAGTTTCGCGGCCTCGCGGATCTCGCCGACGTTCGCGGTATCGAGGAAGATTCTCATGGGGGGAGGATAGCGAAGGAGGAGGCAGGGGTCAAGCCGATCACTTCATCCGCTCCAGCTCCGCCTTCGCCCCGGCGTCGTTCGGGTCGATCTCCAGGATGCGCCGGTTCATCTCGACCGCCTCCGCGACGCGGTTCCGCGCCGCGTAGGCCGCGGCGAGGCGGCGGAGCGCCTCGAGGTTCCGCCGGTCCACCCTGAGGAGACGTTCCAGCGTCCGGACGCCCCTGTCGGGCTCGCCGGTCCGCTCGTAGCAGGTCGCCAGGCGCAGGTACGCGTCCCTGATCTGGTCGCGCCACTTGACGACGTACTCGTACCGGTCGATGCAGTCCGCGTACCGCCCCTGGTCGAAGAGCGCGTTCGCCTCGTCGTACTTCACGAGCGCGATCTGGTCGTACGTGGGCGCGGAGCCGACGCACGACGCCAGCACCAGCGGCGCCAGCGCCCGCTCAAGACTTCGGAACCACATAGAACGGCACGTAGATGCGGTCGTCCCGGCCCGTCCACTTGTCCGTCACCGTCACCCGGACGCGGTAGTTCCCCGTCGAGAGGTTCGAGGGAAGCGGCAGGGAAAAGAACTGGTGGAACTCGCTCACGGGACCGCAGTACTTGATGAAATCGAAGCGGTCGTTCGGATTGCACTGGTCCCAGGCCGGGAGCGCGATCTCCTGGTTCCGGTCGTCGAGGAGCTTCCAGTCGTACCCGAGGTGCAGCGTGTGGCGGTCGCCGTCCTTCTTGAGCGTGAAGTTGCGGGGCTGGACGTAGACCGTGATCTTCGAGCCGGGAGCGACCTTTCCGTCCGGATGCGGCTCGTACCGCATGTACCCCTTGACCGACGAGACGAGCTCGGCCCGCTCGATCTTGAAGCCGTCGGCCTGACGAAACTCCTCGTTGATCTGATGGTGCAGGTTCGCAGCCTTCTGGGTCTCGCCGAGCTTCCGATAGAGGTAGGCCTCGACGTAGGGGATGAAGTCCGTCCTTCTGCGGAGCATGGAGAGGAAGCGCTCCGCCTCCGGGAAGAAGGCGTCGCCGGCCGCGATGAGCAAGAGCGCCGTCCGCAGTTTCTCCAGATCGCTCGAGGGATCGCGGGCGACGCGCTCCCGCTGGAGCCGCAGGACGTCGTCCCCCTGCGTCGTGCGCGCCGGATCGCCGTTCGTCCGGTTCCCCGCATCCCCGTCGCCCTTGATGCGGTTGTCGGTGTCGGACTTCGTGCGTTCGACGCTCCAGTCCTTCCGGTTGTCGGGGACGGGATCGGTGCGCGGGTCGGTCACGGGGTCCTTGGACCGGACTCCGTCGTCCGTCTTCCTCCTGGGAGGATCCTCAGAGGTCACGGGCGGCGAGCCGGTGCAGCCGAGAAGAAGGAGGAACGAAAGCGCGACTGTCCCCTCTCTCATCGCCGTTCTCCTGCGCCTGCGGACGCTACTTGGCCAGTTCGGCCTCGATCGCCTCGCGGCACTTGCGGAGGAGGGCCAGGATCTTCTGCAGCCGTGCGATCCTCTCCTCCATCCGCTCCGCGTCGGCGCCCCGGGCCTTCGCCAGGGCATACCCATCGACCGCGGCCTTCATATTCGTTTCGGCCGATTCCGCCTTTTCCTTGAGGGCGCGGAGCTGTTCCTTGTCCGCGGGCAGGCCCGCACGATAGGCGCGCAGGACATCCGCGGAAGCGGGTTTGCCCTTTTCGACCGCGGCGTCCGCGGCGGCCTCCAGTTCCTCGGCGGTCTTGTCCTTTGCAACGCCGTCGTCCCTGGGCGGGGTCGTCTCCTGCCCCGGGAAAGGGGGCTTCGCGCCCTTGCCGAAGGCCACGACCTCGGTCACCGTGGTCGATGCGTCCTCCCCGGTCTTCTCGATGACGCTCCGGCCGACCATCCCCGGGATTTTCGAGGAGCTCCAGTACTTCGCCTTCGCGCCGGACGAGTCTACCGTCTCGTGGGTGAAACAGGTGAAGCCCTCGCCGGCGATGACGATCTGGTCCTCGCCGATCCGCACGACCGTCGTCCACGTCCCCTTCCCCTCGGTCCGCAGGGAGCATCCCATGGCGGGGCCCTCGGCGGCGATCCACATCTTCAGGCCGTCCCGCTCCGCGACGACGCACCGGATCGAGACGCCGGCCACCTCCACCTTGTCCTCGCCCACGACCGTCGGGGCCGTCCCCTGCAGAGGCTGCCTGCGTTCCGCGCTCGTCACCTCACCCGTGGCCAGGAGATGCTCGTTCCGGAAGATCGCCTCGTCCCCTTCCACCTTGACAAGGATAGTGTCGTCCCAGAACTCCTGCGGTGTCGGTCCCTGTTTCCGCGTCGTTTTCAGGCGGAGCCACGTCCCCACCTCGAAGCCGGCCCAGGCGGCGGGCATCTTCGGAAGCGTGGGCTTCTTGTCGGGGTCCTTCTTCGGGTCGTCTTTCCTGGGATCGTCCTTCTTTGCCGCGGTCGAGGAGAACGGCGCCCGCGCGGACGCGCCGTAGTCGACGAGCTGCGAACTCCTCCGGAGGTCGCCGGGCGTCTCCTCCTCCTCCCGCACGATCCAGGTCGGCACGTTCGTGGAATACCAGTACCGCCGGATCGTCTCCTTGTCCCCCGACTTCCCCTTCAGCTCCACGAACGCGCAACGGATCTCGCGATCCTTCACCTTGAGCGTCTTCTCTCCGACTTCAGTCGCCGTGATGGAGAGTCCCGTCCCTTCGATTCTCACGGAGAGCCGATCCGGCAGCGGGCCGTCCCGCAAGATCCACACGAGGACCCCGCCCTGATACTCGACGACCGCGCACTCGTGCTCGGCCCCCTGGATCTTGACCTTGTCGCTCCGCTGCGCCCGCGGAAGGCGGTCGGCAAAGACGATCTTCTCGTCCGGCTGAGTCGTCTCGCGTTCGTCGAACCAGATGAACGTCTGCTGGACGGCATGGTCCTTCTCCACGGCCGAGAACACGCTGTCCACCAATTTCCTCACCTCGGTCCCCATGGCGAGGTTTTCGAGAAGGTGCTCCTTGCGGAGCCACGTTCCCGCGGTGATGCCGGCGTACCGGTTGAGCCTCGAGACGTCGAACTCCTTCTTCGGATCACCCCGCGGGGTGTCCACTCGGCTCGCTCCGGATCCGGTTTTTCCCGGGAGTTTCCCGGCCGCGATCTCTTCGCGCGAGGGGAAGCCGCTGCGGATGCCGGGGTACCAGTTGCGCAGGCTGATGAGCTGGTTCCGCGCGCCGGTGATCTCCTGGTCCTTGACCTCGATGTCCTTGTATTTCGCGCGCTCCAGCACGGCGTCGAGCTGTTTCATTTTCTCCTTGTCGCCGGCCTTGCGGGCCTCTTCGTAGGCGGCATGGTTCTTGAGGTAGACGTCGCGGTACCAGGTCTCGAAGGCCGTGAGTTCCTTGTCGATCCGGTCGACAAGCTCCTTCTGGGTCTCGAGGTTCCCGAGCGCCGCCTGCGCGCTCTCCTTCGTCCACTCGCCCTTGGCCAGTTGCTTGTTGATCTGGTCGAGCTGGTCCTGGACGTAGTTGAGGTTCTTCAGGATCCCGTCGAAGCGGACCTGCATCTCGTGAGGTTCGCGTTCGGGGGCGGCTTTCTTCGGCTTCGCCTCGTCCTTCATGATCCCGAAGTTCTTGAGCAGGGCGACCCAGACGATGTCGTCGTTCCCGTCGCGGACGAAGAAGCCGGCGGCCACGAGGCCGACGATGAGGAGGGGCACGCCGAAGAAGAGGGCCTTCTTGATCGTCTTGCCGATCTTGCTCGGCGGCTTCACTTCGCGGACGGCGGTGCCGGTCCGGCGGACCTTCGTGCCGCGCTCGCCCGCCAGGCGCTTGCGCGTAGGGGGCGGGGCGGTGGCGGGTTTCTCGGCTGGGGAGGCGGGCGCGACCTCCTCGAAGGCGCCTTCCCGGAGCGGCGGCTCGATGATGGTGTTGCCGTCGTGGGGATCGATGTCGGGCATCATGCGGCCGTCGTGGGGATTGATGTCGGGGATCGTCCTCCCGTCGTGGAGTGGATCGTCTTCCTTCTTCCCGCTCATGCCTCGTCCTCCGACCCTGGCCGGCTCATTTGCCGCTCAGTTCCTTGAGGTAGTTCCGGCACGCCGCTATCGCGTTCTGGTATTCGTTCGTGTGCTCCTTCGCGCCGGACTTCTCGATCTCCGCCATGCCCTCGATGAGCAGCCGCCGCGCCTCCTCGAGTTCCTTGCGGAGCGACTCCAGCTCGGCCGGGTTCATGGTCCTTCGCCGTTCGATGCGCGGTTCGGCGGCCCGCACCCTGCCGAGCCCCTGCTCGCATTTCGCCACCCCGCTCTTGTGGAGCTTCGGATCCACTTTCGGCCCCGCCGGAGACTTGGACGCCGTGGACCCGGACTTTTCTTCGCCTTTCTGCGTTCCCTTCCTTCCCCCGGAGATGGCGAAGGCCAGGACGATCCCCAGGATCAGGATGGCGCCTCCGGCGATCCCGCCGATCAGGAGGGGATTGACCTTCTTCCTCGAATTCGCCGCGGTCGCGACCCGGGTCGCTCGGGTCGCGGTCGCGGGTTTCGCCTGGCGCGTCGCGGTCTTCGCGCGGGCCGAGGTCCGGCGCTCCGTCACCATGGTGCCTCCGCACGATGTCGGGAAATCACTGGATCTCTTCCTGGCCCTGCCGGAAGACGATGTCGCGTTCCTCGGAGATTCCCTCCCGGGCGGGTTCCTGGGGGAGCGGATTCGCGATCTGGTGGCAGCTCGGGCACGTGTAGTCGGGGCTCGTGAAGAGCTTCCCCTCGCGGATCGTGAGATCGCCCTTGGGGAGGCTCGTGCCGCAGACCGTGCAGAATTCGACCATGCGGGTCTCCCTATGAAACCGGGGTGGCCGTCGGAGCCGGCCGCCGACGCGGGTCGAGCGCCAGCTCGCAGACCAACTTCTCCATCAGCAGGACGTCGAGGCCGCCTCCGCTCGACTTGAGGGCGAGGTCCGTCTCCAGGATGCGCGCATGCTTCGCCAGGAGTTCATCCGGCGCGTGCGCGCGGACGAGCGCGAGGAATTCGTCGGCGTAGAAGGTGATCTGGAGCCGCGGGGGCACCTCGTACGGCGGCGTTCCCGCGTCGAGGAGCTTCCTCGCCTCGACCATCTTGCGGTACTGCCACGCGAGCTTCCACAGAATCGACTGCGGCGGTTCCCGTCCGTCGAGAAGACGATGGGCGATCTCCAGCGCCCGGTCCGGCTTCTTGGAGGCGGCGGCGAGCGCCAGCTCGTACACCTCGTGCGAGGCCTCGTCGGCCACGAGGGCGCGCACGTCCTCCGCGGTCACGGAGGCGCGGCGGCCGGCGTGCTGGACCAGGTTCTCCACGTGTCCCTCGAGCGCCGACAGCTCCGCGCCGGCGCGCCCGACGAGGAGCTGGACGGCGGAGCGGTCCGCGGTCTTCCCGCGGCGCTGGAACTCCGCGGCCGCCCAGCGCTGGAGATCCAGCCCCCGGAGGGGACGGCACTCGACGACGACCAGACTCCTGCCGGAGACGGCGGGGGTCTTGCCGGGGACGAGACCGACGAGGATCGCGGCCGGGGAGGGCTGGCTCAGATACGCGGACAGGTCGGCCGCGTGGTTGTGGAAGAAGTTGCCCTCGTCGGCGACGGCCACGACTTTGGTCCCCCCCAGGAGCGAGGGGGTGTAGAGATCGTCGGCGAGGCGCGTCCACGAGGTTTCCGTCGACGCGACGCGCAGGAATCCACCGGAGGCGCGTGCCTTGAGGAGCTGGAGGCCTTTTTCGCGGAAGTACGCCTCCTCCCCGCACAGCAGCACGACCGCCGCGGAGGACGCCGCCGCCCCGCTCGAGAACGTGGTGAAGTCCATCTCGATCCGAGCGGTATAGTATACCAAAGGGCCGGGGGCAAGATAAAGGCCGCCGGTCGCGGGGGGCTCACCTTCCTTCGCGCCTTCGCGTCGCCGGCGCGAAGCGCTTCGGAGGGTGAGTCGCCCTCAAGGAAAGGACTGTTTGCGGGCGACTCACTTCTTGTTGGCGATCTTCCACTCCTTGCCCGCCTCGACGAGATGGTACTCCCTCGCGCTCCTGGCGAACTTGAGATAGAACATCCGGCTGCCCTCGACGACCTCGACGGGTTCGTAGCTCCAGACGTGGACGACGACCCTCTTGCCCCTCTCGTTGCCCTTCTCGTCCCGTCCCTTCCGGATGTCCACCACGTCGAACGTGATGTCGTCCCGGATCTTCCCGCGGTTGTCCTTGCGGAACTCGAGCTTCGCGCGCGTCCGGTCGATGTCGTTGCGCATGCTCCCGCGGTCGGCCCACCACTCCAGTTCCTTCTCGTCGCAGTCGAGTTCCCATTCGAGCCGGGCGACGTCGCGGGCGAAGGTCTTGGGCCGCCTCTCGGTCTCCTTCTTCGCGACCGCGCGGGCCGCGTCCTCGGGGCTGCCGAGGTTCGGACCGCAACCGGCGAGGGCGACGCTCGCGAGAACGAGGGAGAGGGTCCGTCTACTCACCCCGGCCTCCCCGGGCCAGGAAGCCCTCCGCGGCGACGAGCCGCCATTTCCCGCCGAGCCGGGCGACCGTGAGGACGCCCGTTCCCTTCCGGTCCTCCAGGTCGTAGTCGTCCGGAGATTCGCCCTTGCTCGGGTCCTTGAGCCGGACGCTCTTGTATTCGATCGTGTACTTCACCGTCTTCCGCTCGTCCGGCCCGTCCACGGCGTCGATGTTGATCTTCTTCTCCCGGAGCACGGACCGGTTCTTCTCCACGAACTTCAGGAGCGTCTTCTCCTTCGCGACGTTCTCCCGGAGGTACGCCTCCCGGTCCTCGTAGAAGCGCGCCAGATCCTCGGCGTCCGAGAGGTCCTCCCGCGCGTGCTTGAGGTCCATGGACTCCCCGACGCTCCGGCGCTCCCAGCGGAACTCGATGTACGAGATGGCCGCATCCTTGGGTTCGTCGAGTTTCGGGTCGACGCCGGGGACCGTGTACTTCGTCGTGAGGCAACTCACCATGAGCAACACGAGGGCCACGACCGCGACGACCCCGCCCCCGGCGATCGCCAGCATCTTTCGGTTGGGACCCAGGGCGGGAGCCGACGGACCGGTCGATTCCGGCGGTGGACCGGCGTCGGGAGCGTCTTTGTCGGTCATGGCGTATCTCCCAGCCGGCGGTGATGGAGCGGGGACCCGGCGGGCGCCGGCGGCCTTTCTTCAAGTAACGCCGGGCCGGCGTCGTCGCTGGGTTCGACTTCGCCCGGCATGGAGTCTTCCTC
>JACPRC010000025.1 GCA_016190175.1 Planctomycetota bacterium | reverse complement strand
TCGCAGGGCCCTTCGTAGCGGCGGCCTTCGGCCGCCGCGAAGTTGGGCTTCGCGCATCCGATGGGTCGGCGCTACGGAGGGCACCCACCATCTCGCGGGTCATCCCCGCCGCAAGCGGCGGGGCTTCCCCGCGAAGGAGGGTGAACCCGGTTACGTTATCTCCGTCCCGGTCGCCATGAGATAGGTTCCGTCGGCGCGCCGCACGACGGCGGGATCCGCCACGCCTCGGGATTCCAAGCCGCCCGCGAGTTTCCGGGCTTGCGGCGGGGCGATGGGGTATCCTTGGGGCAGCCGATGGAATACGCCGAGCGGATCCGCCGCGCCGCCGAGTGGGTCGCCGCCGCACGCCACCTCGTCGCCTTCACCGGCGCCGGGATCAGCACCGAATCCGGCATCCCCGACTTCCGCGGGCCGGACGGCGTCTGGACGCGCCGCGACAAGGGGCTTCCGCCGCCCCCGATGCCCGCGCTCGTCGAACCGAACCGCGGCCACCGGGCGCTCGTAGCGCTCCAGGACTCCGGCCGGCTCAAGTTCCTCGTCTCCCAGAACGTGGACAACCTCCACCGGCGGTCGGGCATCCGCGACGGGGCGATCGCGGAACTGCACGGCAACGGCGACCTGATGCGGTGCTTGAAATGCGACGGGCGCTTTCCGCTCGCCGAGGTCGGATGGGACCGCGACCGGTGGGGGACCGCCTACCGGACCGAGAAGCCGCGCCCGGGCCAACCCGCGTGCCGGTGCGGCGGGCGCCTGATTTCGAGCATCGTCAACTTCGGCGACCCGCTGCCCGAGCGGGACTGGCGGGCCGCGTTCGACCACGCGGGGCGCGCGGACGTCTTCCTCGCCGTGGGCTCCTCCCTCGTCGTGACGCCCGCGGCGGACCTTCCGCGGCGAGCGCTCGACGGCGGCGCGAAGCTGATCCTCGTCAACCAGGGCGCGACTCCGCTTGACGACGAGGCGGACCTTCTCTTCCGCGAGCCGGCGGGGGAGGTGCTGACGGACATGGTGAGCCGCGCGGTTCCGGGAGGATAGCATGGGGTTGCTGCTGCTGCTCTGCGCGCAGGACGCGTCGTGGTGGTCCGGATGGAAGGAAGGCTCCACGGTCACGCTGCGGACCACGACCGTCTGCGGCAGGACGAAGCTCGTGAAGGAGGAGAAGTTCACCGTGGCGCGCGCGGACGCACGCAGCGTGGTCGTGAAGGTGGAGACGACGGAGAACGGGACGACGACGGCGCGCGAGGACACGCACCATGCGGGCGACCCGCCGAAGGCGGGCGGCACGGAGAAGGGGAGGCAGGAGCTGACGGTGGACGGAAAGAAGTTCGCCTGCACCGTCCTCGAGGAGCGGCAGCGCGGCTACGGCGGCGACTCGGTGACGACGCGCTGGGTGTGCCCCGACGCGCCGACCCCGGCCGGCGTCGTGAAGGAGGAATCGCGCGGCTCCGTGGGGAACAACGAACTCACCTCGTCCTTCAAGCTCGTCAAGCTCAACGCGCCGGTCAAGGTCAAGGGACGGACGTGCTCCTGCTGGGTCGTGGAGACCTTCTCCGCGGACGCCGTCGGCAGGGTGACGGCGAAGATGTGGTACTCGCGCGACGTGCCGGGCCGCGTCGTGCGGCAGGAAAGGAGGATCGAGTCCGGCGGCGAGCCGACGACGGTGACGGTGGAGGTCGTCGCGCTGGAAATCGGGAAGTAGGCTTGATTCGCCCGCAACAAGGGCTTCCTTGCGGGCGAATCATGGTGAGCGAGCCGCAGGCGAGTCGAACCCATTCGACTCCGGCCGCTTACAAAGCGGCCTCCGCTCAGGGTGAGTCCGCCGAGCGGAAGAGACCTTATTACGGCGGACTCAGGCTTGCAAGCCGGGCATGCGGGCGCAGCCGGGGTCCGCGGCACTCCCCTCGACCACCCCGGTGCGATCCGGAAGCCGGTCTCCCCATCTCCCGGTCTCCTTAAATACGCAGGGCGCCCTCGAACAGGCGTGAAGGGCGCCCTGACTTTGGGGGAAGAAGACTTCGGCCGTTTCCCGCCTGCGCGGCCGAAGCCTCGGCCGCTCCCTTGCATCGCCAAGGCTACGCAGGGCCCTTCGTAGCGGCGGCCGGAGGCCGCCGCGAAGTAGGGCGGCGAGGCGAAGGCCCGCTACAGGCCTCTCCTCATCCGTGGGTCAACACCGGCTGAATCCGCAGATGCACTTGCCTCCGGAGCATCCCTCCTCGAACCGCAGCGGCGCGCCGCACTCGGGGCACAGCGACCCGGTGGCCTTCCCGGCGCGCTCCGACTTCGCGTCGATGTGGCGCAACATCGCCTGGCCGATGGCGTCCGGCAGCGACTTCACCCATCCCCCGTCGGACGGCACCGGCTGACTTGTGATGTTGAGGAGCTGCTCCGCGAGCTCCTGCATCGGGACGCCGTACGCCAGCGCCGTCGAGAGGAGGCGGCAGATCGCCTCCGACAGCGCGCTGATGTCGCTCCCGCACTTGCCGATGCTCGTGAAGACCTCGCGCGGCCCCTGCGCGTCCTCGGTGATCGTGACGAACGCCGTCCCGAGATTCGTCGGAACGCGGTAACGCCGGCCGGGGGCCACCTCGGGGACGCGGCGCTTCGCCGGCGCCGCGGCGGCGGCGCGCGCCATGGGCTGGTTCCGCCGCGAGCCGTCACGGTAGACCGTGACGCCCTTGACGCCCAGCTCCAGCGCCAGCTCGTAGACCTTCCGGACGTCGTCGACCGTCGCATGCTCCGGGAAGTTCACCGTCTTCGAGACGGCGTTGTCCGTGAACTCCTGGAACGCCGCCTGCGTCCGCACGTGCCACTCGGGGGCCACGTCGTGGGCCGAGACGAAGACGTCCTTCCAGCGCTGCGGGATCTCGGCGATCCCGCGGCAGCTCCCCTCGCGCGCGATGCGTTCGAGGATCTCGGGGCGGTCGAAACCCTCGCGGCGCGCGACCTCCGAGAAAAGCGGGTTGACCTCGAGGAGCCGCTCGCCGCCGAGGACGTTCCGGTGGAAGGCCAGGGAGAAGAGCGGCTCGATCCCGCCGGAAACTCCCGCGATGATCGAGATCGTGCCCGTGGGCGCGATCGTCGTGACGGTCGCGTTGCGCATCGGCGCGGGCCGGCCGAGGCGGCGCGTCTCCTCGCGCCAGGCGTCCGCGAAATAGGGATGGTCCTTCTCGCTCGTGAAGAGACTTCCCTCGAAGTTCGGGAAGGGGCCGCGCTCGCGCGCCAGCTCCATCGACGCCTTCCAGGCCTCCTCCTTCACGAACTTCATGAGCCGCCGCGATAAGGCGAGCGCCTCCTCGGAGTCGTAGCGGACCTCCATCCGGTAGAGGAGGTCGGCCCAGCCCATGAGGCCGAGCCCGACCTTGCGGTTGCCCTTGACCATCCGCTCGATCTGCGGCTTGGGATACCGGTTCGCGTCGATCACGTCGTCGAGGAAGCGCACGGCGTCGCGGACCGCCGCGGCGAAGCGGTCCCACTCGAAGCGCGACTCGGGGTCCGCGAAGCGCACGAGGTTGAGCGAGCCGAGGTTGCAGGCTTCGAAGGGAAGCAGCGGCTGTTCGCCGCACGGGTTCGTGGCCTCCATCCTCCCGAGCTGCGGCGTCGGGTTCGCGTCGTTGATGCGGTCGAGGAGGATCACACCCGGCTCGCCCGTCTCCCAGGCGCGCCGCACCACGAGGTCGAAGAGCTCGCGGGCGCCCCATTCGCGCTCCTCGAACCCCGTGAGGTTGCCCTCGTCGTCGCGGATCTTGTCGTGCAGCGGGAACCGGCGGCCCGTGTGCGGGTCGAGGAGGAGGTGGGGTTTGTCGGCCCGGACGGCGCGGACGAACTCGTCGGTGACGCCGACCGAGAGGTTGAAGTTCGTCATCTCCGCGAGGTCGGACTTCAGCCGCACGAAGTCGAGGATGTCGGGGTGGTCCACGCGGAGGATGCCCATGTTCGCGCCGCGCCGGAAGCCCCCCTGGTGGATGGCGTTCGTCGCGGCGTTGAAGACGCGCATGAAGCTGAGGGGGCCGCTGGAGCGCCCGAGGGTGGAGCCGACGAGCGAGCCTTCGGGACGGAGGCGCGAGAAGTCGAAGCCGGTGCCGCCGCCGGACTGGTGGATGACCGCCGTGGAGCGGATCGTGTCGAAGATCCCGTCGTCGCCGCCCCCGGTGATCGCGTCGGAGACGGGGAGGACGAAGCAGGCGAAGAGCTGGCCGAGCCGGCGGCCGGCGTTCATGAGGCACGGCGAGTTGGGGACGAACTCGAGCGAGGCGAGCAGGCGGAGAAACCGCTCCTCCCACGCGGGGGCGTCCGGCTCCACGGACGCGACCGTGCGCGCGACGCGCCGGAAGAGGTCCTCCGGCGCCTCCACGACGCACCCGTCGGCGTCGCGGACGAGGTACCGCTTCTCGAGCACGATGCGGCCGTTTTCGGTCAGCGCGGCCGCCGCCTCCGCGCGCGCGGGCCGGGTCATCTTCTTCCCCCGAGCACGACCTGTTGGGTATCCAACGGCATGATACCCCTACAGGTTGTGGGGTCAAGCGAAAGAAGGTGGCACGGACAGGGGACTCCTCGGGCAGCGGCGTGAACGCGTCGGTGCAAACAGGGCGGACTTCAGCTCCCCTTCATTCCGTCCATATTCTCAGTTGATCTTGTCTGGCCTTTGATCCGGCGTCTGTGCGGCCGCTTCCGTTCGCCTGGGCATCTTCATCGAAGCGGAATCGGCTTGCCGCGAGGTACTCCTCGACGATCTCGCTGGCGAGCCAGCGCCGCCTCAGACGTTCCGCGACGGCACCAGTTGTGTTGGAACCGGCAAACGGGTCGTAAACCACGTCCGTCTCGTCCGTCAGGAGCTTGATGAAGAACTCGGGGAGTGCCGCGGGGAATCGAGCCGGGTGGATCTTCACGCCCGCTCCCTTGCATCGCCTTGAGTAGTGGTCGTTGGCGGCGTTGTTGCCCAGCGTCAGCAGCGAGTGCGCCTCCTGCTCTTCGATGACGTTCGACGGAATCGAGCCGCCGGAGGAGATATCCGTGAAGCCGGATCGGATATTGTGGCCCGAAGGACGGACTGCTTCCCTCACCCCGCGTCTGTTCAGCCGGAGCATGTCTGCGCTGTAAGGCTTGAGGACATTGCGGTTGTTTGCCTTCGGGTGCGGAGTCTTGGAGAACCACCAGAGGTACTCGACCGAATCCTTGACGCGGACCCGACGCACGGTGACCCACTCTGCGGGCATCGGCATTTTTGCGGGGTTGTACCAGAAGCACTCCTGTGCGAGGTGGAACCCCACTTCCTCGACCAAAGCCACAAGCAATTTGAATTGGTAGATCGACCGCGTGGGCACGCCCTTGTTGTAGCTTCCCCCGATGTTCAGCACGAAGCTCCCGTCGTTCTTCAGGACGCGGTGAATCTGCCGGGCAAAGGGCAGAAACCACCCCACATACTCGGCCTTGTCCACATTCCCGTACTCCTTCTTGAAATGAAGGGCGTAGGGAGGAGATGTAAAGACCAGGTTCGCCGACTCGGCGGGGAGTGCCGTCAAGACCGCACCGGCGTCGGCCAGAAAGGCGGCGCCCAGTTCCGTCCTGTAGAGCGGAGAAAGAGCACCGATCAGAGCGGCCGGATGTTCGCAGGACCCGACGGATTTCGGGACTTGCGGCTTCGTTCGAGTGTTCGCCACGCGATCACCACCCCGATAGAAAAGCGTGCCTTGAGGTACGACATTCTACTACACTCCGGCGGGAAGGACATCTCCCGCGGCGGATGGCTGGGCCGGTGTCCATACCGTATTCTGCTTGGTTTACATTGTCAACCAAAAAGCGAATCACGTTGCTGCCGAGCGATTGGGTTTCACCCGCGCAGGCCGCCCGCATTCGTGGCGTTACGCGACAAGCGATCAGCAAGCTCATCCGGCAGAAACGAATCAAGACGATCGAGATAGGGGGCAGGACGCTTGTCAACTTGACCGGGATCAGGAATTTCCAGCCGAGACCCCCTGGCCGGAAACGGCCCGGCCCATCCGGGTGATCCACCGGGTCGCAGCCCGCTGGCTCTCCAGTCCGACCGAACCGGCAGGTGGGAATCAGTCTGCGGGTAGTCGGTCAGGCCTGCGCAGAGTAGCTCTTCCACAGGTCGATGCCCTTCGCGGATACCTCGAGCTGCATGCATCGCCGCAGGATGCTCCTATAGACAATCCCCTCGAAGTCGTTGGTCAACATGGCCAGCAATCGCACGGCTCCAAAGAGACTATCCCAGCGCGTCAGGACGGTGAGTTTCACCCCTTTGTGCTTCGCCCATTCCTCGGTCTTCGAGAAATCGGTTTGCTCCTGTGACCGGCTGAGGGCAAGGATGGAGATGTCGCAGAGGCCGAACTGAGACACGACCTTCTCCACCGTTGAGACGACGTCGCTGTGGGTCACCGGCTTGTCGCGAACCTGGAACATGCGTATGAAGGACCCCTCTGCGCCCCTGATCGAGATGTCGCCGGGTTGCTTTCGGTCCGGGTCATAGATGCTGCAGACGGCTACTTTTTCGGGCGAATGTAGAGCATCCAAGAGCCCGGCTGCACATGCCTCCGCCCGCCTTCCCTGTTCCGAGTCCGCGTTCACGAAGTCGGAGATGGCCGCCAGAAGTCCGCGGGGAGTCAGGCGGTTGCCTGATTCCGGAGAAAGCTCCACCTGGGGAATCAGCTCTTTGGTTCTCGAGAGGATGAAACCTCTCAGAGCCGACCGCGCCTCCTTGCTGGACATGGGGTCCACAAGTTCGATGCACTCCTTGAAAAACCGGAGGCCCTTTCGGTTTTTCGCGGTCACGATCTCCCTGATGGATGCCTTCCCGATGAAGGGCGTATTGTTGAAGGGATTCGGCCCGTTCGCACCGAGGTCGATTCCGAGTTCAGCACGGTGGCGTGCCATGACATCGTCGGCCAAGCTCCTGGCGGAGTACGCGCGGTCTCCTCCCTCTCTGTCCAGCAGACTGTAGGCATCCACCCTCTCGTCCACCGACTTGGCCAGCAAGGCCGTACCAAGCGACGCGATGAAAGTGGCGCTCCTTCGATGGGGGCAGTGGGCTCCAAGAACGTCCGTCCTGTCCTTCCACTCTTGGGCGACCGCGTCGAGCAAACCCGCGGAAGCCAGCTCGGCTTCTTTGCGCAGGACTTGCAGCGCTCGTCGATGGTCGATGGAGATCGGCATGGCTCCCCGCGTCCCCCGGAGTTCTCCTCCGGGGGCGTCCCCCCCCTGACTTTCGTGCCTTGGTGTCTTCCTGTTTACTTCGGCACGAAGGACGACTTGCACAGCGGACACCGCACCCGCCCCGTTTCGTCCTGCGCCGCCTCGAAGCCCGCCTCGCAAACGACGCAGGTCGTCTTCACCGTCGCCACGGGGCGCAGCACCGGACCGGCGGGACCCTGGACGGCCTTCAGGATCGTCGTGGTGAACTCGGCGTCCGTCTTCACGTTGTCGGTCTTCTGGACCTCGACGAGCGGGCCCTTGCACTTGGGGCAGCGGGCGTTCTTCCCCTCCGTGAGCGTGAGCACGGTGAAGCGGAGCCGGCAGCGCTCGCACTGCATGATCTTCTTGAGCTGCTTCTTGAGGAGGTCCTGCACCTGGCGCGTCGTGAGATAGCCGCGTCCGACCAGGATCTCCCCGAGCGTGCGCTGCTCGCCGGGGCGCGCCTGGAGCGCGAGGCACTCGTTGACCGCCTCGACCGTGACGTAGCCCTCGCGCGAGGCGAGCTTCCCGAAGAGGACCGCCTCCTTCCGTCGCTGCGTCGCCGGATCGAGCGCGTTGAGCCTCCGCTCCTGCTCGGCGACGATCCGTCCGAGCTGCTCCTTCGTGACGAAGCCCCGGTCGACCAGGATCTGCCCGAGCGGAACGCGCGTCGCCTCCTGGGTCCGGATGCACTCCTCGACCTGCGCGGGAAGCGCGTAGCCCAGCTCCACCGCGATCCGTCCGAGCAGCAGGTCGTTGGAGGCTCCCATCCCGTCACTCCGTGCCGGAAGAACAAAGAAGAAAGAAGAAAGAAGAAAGGACCGGGGGAAGCCCCCGCCGGCTTGCCCGCCGGAGCGCGGAGCGCGAAGGAGGGAGCCCATAGGGCGAAGGCGGCACCCCCTCCTTTCCGCCAAGCGACGGGGAGAGAGGGGGTGCGGCTTGCCCGCCGGAGCGCGGAGCGCGAAGGAGGGAGCCCATAGGGCGAAGGCGGGGGGACCCTTCCCCCGCATTCTCTCCTCTTTCTTCTTCGTTCTTCGCTCTTTCGGGCCTCACGGCTCACTCCCACTCGATCGTCGCCGGGGGTTTCGAGGAGACGTCGAAGGTCACGCGGTTCACCCCCTTCACCTCATTCACGATCCGCGAGCTGATGCCGGCCAGGAGATCGTACGGCAGCCGGGCCCAGTCCGCCGTCATCCCGTCCACGCTCTCGACGGCGCGCACGGCGACGACGTCGTCGTAGGTCCGCCCGTCGCCCATGACGCCCACGGTGGAGACGGGGAGGAGCACGGCGAAGTACTGCCAGAGCCGCCGGTGCAGCCCCGCGCGCTCGATCTCCTCACGGACGATCTCGTCGGCGTCGCGGAGGACCCGGAGGCGGTCAGGTTCGACGGGGCCCAGAAGTCGGACCGCGAGACCGGGGCCGGGGAACGGCTGGCGGTCCACGAGGCCCGGCGGAAGCCCGAGTTCCCGTCCCATGAGGCGGACCTCGTCCTTGAACAGGAAACGCAGCGGCTCGATCAGCTCGAAGCCCAGCTTCTCGGGGAGACCTCCGACGTTGTGATGCGTCTTGATCTTGGCCGAAGGTCCCCCGAAGGCGCTCCGGCTCTCGATGACGTCGGGGTAGAGCGTCCCCTGTGCGAGGAACCGGATCCCCCTGGTCAGTCTCCGGGCCTCGTCCCGGAACACGTCGATGAACGTGTGGCCGATGATCTTCCGTTTCCGCTCCGGATCGCCGACCCCGCGGAGGGCCTTCAGGAACCTCCCCGAGGCCTCCACGATCCTCAGACGGATGTGACGCTGCTCCTGGAAGACCGCGCGCACCTGCTCGCGCTCGCCCTTCCGGAGCAGGCCGTTGTCGACGAACACGCAGATCAGGCGGTTCCCCACGGCGCGGTGCACCAGGGCGGCGACGACGGAACTGTCCACGCCTCCGGAGAGCGCGCAGAGGACGCGCCATCCCTCCGTCGTCTTCCGGATCTCCTCGACCGCATGGTCGATGTAGGAGCGCATCTTCCAGTCGCCGCGGCAGCCGCAGACCTTGCGCAGGAAGTTGCGGAGGAGACGCGCGCCGAGGGGGGTGTGGTGCACCTCGGGGTGGAACTGGACGCCGTAGAAGTCGCGCTCCCGGTGACGCACGGCCGCGAACGCGCAGTTCGACGTGGACGCGAGCACGCGGAAGCTCTTCCGGTCGGCCACGACCTTGTCGCCGTGGCTCATCCATACTTTCGTGCGCTTCGGGAAGCCGGCGAAAAGCGGATCCGGCTCGCGGACGGCGAGCTCCGCGGGACCGTACTCGCGCTCCCGCGCCGGGACCACCGACCCGCCGCCGAGGAGGAGCCCCGCGACCTGGAGGCCGTAGCAGATGCCGAGGATCGGGACGGGGAGGTCGAAGATCCCCTTCGAGCAGCGCGGGGAGCCCTTCTCGTAGACGCTGGCCGGACCTCCCGAGAGGATCACGCCCTTGAGGTTGCGCCGTCGAAGCTCGTCCGGCCGCACGTCGGGGGTGAAGATCTCGCAGTAGACGTCGGCCTCGCGGACGCGCCGGGCGATGAGCTGGGTGTACTGCGAACCGAAATCAATGATCGCGACGAGCTCGTTGTCGGCCATGCCGAGTCCTATGTCCCACGTCCTACGTCCTACGTCTTTGTGCCTCTACGTCGGACGTAGGGCGCATCAGGCAGGCGGGACATTCACTCTATACTCGCCCGAGAGGAGGGTCAACAGTTCCGTGAAGTCCGCGACGATATGGCGCGGCGCCGTGCGCGCGGGCTCGTTCGAGTGGCGCGTGTTCCTCCTCGCCAGCACGGTGACCATCCCGATCTCGTTCGCGGGGTCGATGTCGTTGGCAGGATGGTCGCCCACATAGGCGCATTCCGAGGGTTCCAGGCCGCAGTCCGCGCACGCGCGGAGGAAGAGCTTCGGGTTGGGCTTGGAGATCCCGATCTGGTCGGAGATGAAGATTGCGGCCGGGGTGAGAAGGGGGTAGACCCCGAGGCGGAGGAGCTTCTCGGCCTGCTTGACCGGGAGTCCCGACGTGATGATCCCCCGGAAGAGCGGCGACGCCGCGAGGCGACGCAGGGCCGGGAGGACGTCGGGGAACGGCCTGAGATGGGGGCCCTTGGCGTCGTGGTACGCGGCCACGGCGGCGGCGACGAGGACCGCGGGGTTCACGCCCGCCGTGGCCTCGCGCGGCAGGCGGAGGAGGAGCTTGTCGATGTGGTTCGGGTAGTTCGAGCTGAACTCGGCGACGACCTCCTGGAATTCCCGCAGGAGCTCCTCGGCGGACATGCGGACGCCGTGCGTGCGGAGCGCCTCGATCGCCGCGCGGCGCGCGAGCGCGGCGAACTCCGTCGTGGAGAAGAGCGTGTCGTCGATGTCGAAGAAGACGGCTTTCAGCATTCAGCTTTCAGCCATCAGCTACCGGAGATGGAGAACGGCTGATAGCTGATAGCTGATAGCTGATAGCTGACGGCTCACAGCGCAGCAGGCCCGCCCCTGAGTATACCAGACCGGCAGGCTAGTACTTCTGCTGCTCGTGCTCCGCGAGGTCGATGATCTCCGGAGTTACGAGGATCATGAGCCGGCGCCGCTCGTTCGCCTTGCCCTTGCGCGTGGCGAAGAAGCTGAGCACCGGGATGTGCTCCAGAAACGGCACGCCCGAGTGCATGTCGTTCATCAGGATGTCCTTGAAGCCCGAGATCATCAGCGTCCCGCGGTCCGGGATAGTGACCGTCGTCTCGGCCTTCTGGAGGATGAGCCACGGGAGCTGGACGATGGGCTGGTTCGCGGTCGCCAGGTTCTGCTGGGCGACGTTGTTGCCCGTGTTGATGTTGATGTTCCGCATGAACTGGAGCTCGGCCAGGGACGGCCGCAGCTCGAGGGTGACGTACTTGCGGTCGTTGGAGACGATCGCGCGCACGTCGAGGACGACGCCCTGCGTGAGGGTCCCGATCACGGGGTCGTACGCCGCGGCGAAGGTCGAGATCTGCGGGTCGAGGTCGCGGACGTAGGCGATCTGCGTGAGGACCATGATGTGCGAGCGCTGCGTGTTGAAGACGGTGACGCGCGGCGCCTGCACGACGGTCGCCTTCTGCTGCTTGTGGAGGGCGCGCAGGACCCCCTGGAGGGCCTGCTCGCCGATCCACTGGTACTGGAGCCCGAGGCCGCCCTGGTCGAAGAGGCGGTTCGAGAGCGGGTCGAGGCCGACGCCCGTCAGCGGGTCGAACCGCATCAGGGAGTGGAAGGTCTGCGCGCGCAGGTCGTACGCCTCCAGCGAGTGCGCGTGGTTCGAGATGAAGCCGGGGCCGCGCATGCCGCTCGGGTCGTCCATGTCCGTCACGCCCGCGCCGGGATAGTCGATGCCGTAGTTCTGGAGCAGGAGACCGTTGTTGAAGAGGTGCGCCGAGACGTTGTTCGTCCCGGCCGGGTTGCTCTGGGGCCACACGCGGCCGTTCTCGGTGGCGGGTGTCCCCGCCGTGGGCGGCTGGTTGATGATGTCGACGCCCACGTCGTCGAGGAAGTCGTCGAAGGCCGCCACGAAGCGCGCGGTGACGGCGACCATCGTGCCCGTGTAGCTCCGCAGCCGTCCGAGGAAATCGCGAATCTCGCGCTGCGTCCTCGGCGTGTGGTTCACGAGGAGCTGCTGATTGGGAGTCCCCTCGATCGTGTACTCGCCCTCCCAGCTCCCGGGAGCGATGTTCTCCTTGATGAGGTTGATGACGTCGTCGATGCCGCCGACCGAGGAGGCCTTGGGCTCCTCGAGCGTGAAGGTCGCGCCCGTGAGGGGCGTGCCGCCGGAACTCGGCGAGGTCAGCTCGACCTTGGGGCCGGGGAAGTCCTGGATCTTGACGAGGATGTCGCGGACGTCGTGGAGCTCGACGACGGCCTTCCCGCCGGTCTTGTCCGGCGTCGAGATCTTGATGACCTTCGCCTCGTCGATCGTGTAGTCGAGCCCGAACTGGGTGAGGGCGAGCTTGAGGACGTTCTTGAGGACGAGCCCCTTCACCTTGAGCGGGATCGTCTTCTCGAGGTCCACGGTGGTGCGGATCGAGTCGTCGATGATGATGTTCAGGTTCGTGAAGTCGCGGATGAAGGCGACGATGTCGTCGAGCTTCGCCGCGTCGAAGTTCATGTCGATCTTGGTCTTCTCGAGGGTGTTCTGGATCGCGAGGATGTCCTCGTCCTCCTGCTGCGTCCCCTCCTGGCTCTTGATGAAGGACTCGGTGATGCGCTTGGAGATCAGGGCCCACTCCTCGCGGGAGGGGAAGCGGACGGTCTGGGAGTAGGGGATGACGGCCTCGTCGTCGGAGTCGGTGAGGGCCTTCCAGTTGTCGACCTTCTTCTTGATGAAGTCGTAGTACTCGTATCGGTGGCGGGCCTTCCCGGCGTCCTCCTTGAGCTCCGTGGCGACGGTGTAGTGCGCGTCGATGAGGAGGATCTCGTCGCACAGCTTCATGCACGGGTCGAACTTCTTCTGGTCGAAGGCCATGTAGGCCAGCTCGAGGAGGTAGGCGATCTTCTGGGTGACCTCCCGGCGGCGGGCGACCTCGTGGGCTTCGCCCTCGCCCTCCGCCTCCTTGCGCTTCATGTCGCGGACGCGCTCCTCCTCGCGCTTCTTCGCCTCGCGGGCGCGGCGGAGCTGCTGGGAGACGAGCGGGCCGAGCTGCGCCATCTCCTTCACTTCGTACGGGATGTGCTTGATCTTGAACTCGGCCTCCTCGAACTCCTGGATCGCCTCGGGGTACATGCGGGCGTTGTAGTAGCGCTCGCCGTTGCGGACGTGGTTGAAGATCTCGATCTGGGCCTGCTCGATCTTGACGCCGATCTCGCGGACGCGCTCGTCCTGCACGGTGCGGGCCCCGAAGTGGTCGCCCGTGCCGGTACGCATCGAGTCGACCTTGGCGAGGAGCTCGCGGGCCTTCAGGTTTTCGGGGTTCTTCTGGACCGCCAGGCGCGCGTAGGTCTGGGCCTTCTCGAAGTCGCCCTTGTCGTAGTAGGCAAGGGCGAGGTCGTAATAGCGGTCGCTCTCGGCGATCTCCTGCTGCTCCCCGACGGTCTTGCCCTTGAGGACTTCCTCCATCCGCCGGCGGGCCTCCTCGTCCTGAGCCTGGATGCCGGGGTCCTTGGCGGCGTCCTTCGGCTGCTCCTTCCTGGGCGTCTCGGTGGGCTGCGCCGTCTCCTTCTTCGGAGGCTCCTTCTTCTCCTCCTTCGGCGGGGTGGACTTGCACCCGGTCCAGGCGAAGGCGAAGAGGGCGGCCGCGATCAGCAGGCGATAGCGCATGCTCGTTCCTCCATCCGCGTGGTGGTTCGTGGTTGGTTGTTCGTGGTTCGTGAGAGGGCGTCGCCGGTACGAATCACGAATCACCAATCACTATGCTAAGTGGACGTTTCTCCCGCCGCGTCTCCCTGCACGGCGCGGAGAAAAATCCCGGGGCGCCGAAGGGGACATTCTACCCGGAGGAGGGGGCGGGTCCAGCAAAAAGGGAAAGGGAGACCGGGAGACAAAGAGACCGGTCAGCGCGGGGCGGCGAACTCGATCCCCTCGATCCCGGCCTCCTTGAGGGCGTTCACGACGCCCAGGACGTGCTCGTAGGGCACGGCGCGGTCGGTCTCGATCACCACGGCGGGCGGGGGCGAGATCCGGTCGCGAAGCCCGCGGGCGGAGGCGGCGACCTCGCGGTAGCGACGGCGGTTCTCGGCGGCGCGCGCCGCCGGGAGGAGCGAGGCCTCTTCGCGGTGCGCGGCGCACGCGCGCGTGCGGTACAGGCGCGCGGCCGGGTTGCGCTCCACGAGGGCGATGCAGACGTCGTTGAGGACGAGGTGGCGGCCCGCCGGGCAGCCGCCCGTGCGCGCGAGGTCCGACTGCTCCTCGCGCAGGAGGTCCGCCTCGTGCCGGGGGCCCGCGCCGTGGGCGCCGGGGTCGCGGTCGGAGCAGCAGAGGAAGATCCGGACCTCCTCCCGGCCGGAGCCCGGCCCGGGCCCGCGCTTCGGAAGCTGCGTGAAGAGCCGTCCCTCGGCCTCGTGGAACTTGAGCGTGAGCACGAAGAAGATGAGGAGCTGGAAGATGACGTCGATCATCGGCGTCATCGGCGGCTCGGCGGGCTTCTCGGCGGCGATCTCGCGGGCCATCGACATCTACGAACGGATGCAGGGGGCGGACGGTTCGGGGAGAAGTCGGATCCACCCCTGAGGAAACGCCACGGATCCTCTCCGTGATCTCCGTAGCGATCTCCGTGGACTCCGCGCTACTTCCGCTGCTTCTGCTCGCGGTACGTGCCGAACTGGCTCGGGTCCTCCGTCCCGTACCCGACGCCGTGGCGGGCGTTGCCCACGAACTCCACGTTCTCCATCCCGAGTTCCTTGCAGGCGTTCACGATCCCCACGATGTGCTCGTAGGGGACCGCGCTGTCGGCGTCCAGGATGACGGGGGCCTTCTTGCCGGCGTCCCGGCTCGACGGAGTGAGGTCGTAGAGCTCCTTGGTCTTGACGGCGATTTCCTTGTAGCGGGTGCGGTTCTCGGCGGCCCGCTTCTTGTCGGACAGTCCGGGCTCCTCCACGTGGGAGTTGTCCTTGCACACCCACGTCTTGTAGAGGCGGCCGAGGGGGTTCTTCTCCACGTACGCGACGCAGACGTCGTTGATCACGATGTGGGGACGGTCGTGCATCCCCTTGCCGCGGTGCCCGACCTTCGTCGCCTCGATATTGCCCTGCTCGTCGTGCTCCAGGTTCGCCTCGTGCCGTCCCTTGTTCGTGGTGTGCTGGTCGAACTCGCGCTGGTCCGCCTCGGCGCAGCAGATGACGATGCGGACCTCCTGGAGTTCGGGCTGCGGGACGCTCGAGGACGCGAGCCCCTTGTCCTTGGGGAGCTGGGAGAGGAGCTTCCCCTCCTCCTGCTTGAACTTCATCGTGAGGATGAAGAAGATCAGGAGCTGGAAGATGACGTCGATCATCGGCGTCATGGGCGGCTCGATGGGCTTCTCGGTCTCGATTCCGCGCTTCTTCCGGGCCATCTACTCGACTCCTCCCTCGCCGCCCTCGCGCGTGGCGCCGAGCTGCACGTTCAGGACGCCGCCGCGCAGCGACGCCACCATCAGGATGAGCTGGATGTACTGGAACGGGGTCGAGCGGTCGGCGCGGATGTAGACGGGATAGTTGACGAGGTCGTCCTTCCCCTTCACCGTCTGGTACTGCTCCATCTGCCGGCGCGCCTCGAAGAGGTCGGCGAGCCTCCTATAGTCCTGGTTCGCGGGGTCGAGCGGGTTCGGCCTGAAGAGGACCTTTCCCGCGATCTTGATCGTGCCGTCGGGCAGCACGTTCAGGGTGAGCGTGCCCTTGTCCTCCAGCTTCGGCTTGATGGCCTTCGAGGCCCTGGGCAGCACGACGTTCTCGAGCTGCGCGCGGGCCATGTCCGTGACGAGAACGAAGAAGATGAGAAGCTGGAAGACGATGTCGATCATCGGCGTCATGACGAAGCCCTCCGGCTCCGCCGCCTCGGCCGCTTTTCGTCGGGCCATGGGCTCCTCCTGCGACTACTTCCCTTCCTGGACGGGCTTGAAGCGCTCGATGATCTCCATGGCGACGCCCGAGAGCTCGAACGTCAGTCTCTGGACCTTCATCTTGAAGACGAAGAAGAAAGCGAGGGCGGGCATCGCGACCATGAGACCCCAGACCGTCGTGACGAGGGCGCTGAAGATGCCGCCCGCCAGGTCCGCCGGCGAGGGGCTGCCGGTCGATTCCGCGATCGTCTGGAAGGTCATGACCATGCCGACGACCGTCCCGAAGAGGCCCATCATCGGGCCGAGGTTGCCGAAGAGGGAGAGCCAACTGATCTTCTGGCCGAGCTTGAGGTTCTCCTCCTCGGTCGCGCCCTCGGCGGCCGTGACCATCGGCTCGTAGCCCTCGCCGACGCGCGCGATGGCCGCGCCCACGATGTTCGTGATGTAGTTCTTGGAGGACTCGCAGAGGTTGAGCGCCTCCTCGTACTGCTCCTCGTCGAGGAGCGTCTCCAGCTCCACGACCACCTCGGGAGGGACGAGCTTGTCCCGCTGGATCGTGACGAAATGTTCTATGGTTGCGGCGACGGTCGCGATCGAGAGCAGCTCGATCGGGGCCAGCAGGAGGAACCCGAAGAACGTCCCGCCGCCCAGGATCCACACGTCGAAGAAGGTGTACTTCTTCTCGGTCTGCTTCTGCTCCCCGCCTCCGGCGTCCTGAGCCATGAGGACTCCGCAGAGCGCGACGTTGAGAATCAGGACGACGAGAACCGCCCAGGCCCAGGACTTCGTCCCGGGGAAACGCAGATGCCTCATCCGGACACCCCACCTAAAAGGAACCCGAGACAGGAGACTCTATCAGCCGACCGGCGCGACTGCAAGCGGTCACCGCAGAGAAAGTGGTTAGTGGTTGGTGATTGGTGGAGAAAGAGGACGCTGTCTCCTCACAAACCACCAACCACGAACCACTAACCACCAACCACCTCCTCATTTCACCTTCGCGGCTTCCTGGTCCATCTGGTCCGCCAGCTTCAGCGACTCGTCCCTGCGCCGGCCCGACGGATAGACCAGCGCGACCTCGCGGAACGCGCTGGCGGCCGCGCCGTAGTAGTACTTCTTGGCCGTGGCCTCCTTCGAATCCGCCGCCATCTGGCGATAGCACAGGCCCAGGAAGTAGAGTGCCTCCTCGTGGTCGCGCTCGAACCCCGACCCGCGGCCGGGGTTGAAGCGCACGACGCTGTCCACATACTGACGGATCGCGCCGCGCAGATCCTTCGCGTCCCGGAGCACGCGCGCGACGGCGTTGGAGGCGATGAGCCGCACGCCGACCGGGACGCCCTCGTCGGCGAGGACCCTCGCGCAGAAGCGCTTCAGCTCCTCGACGTTCTTCAGTTCCTCGAGGCACTTGATGACGCCGGCGGTGCCGCCCGCCTTGAGGTCGGGGTCCGACTCCCTCTGCAGCCCCTCGAACAGCTCCCTCGCCCTCGCGTACTCCTTCTTGTCGAAGAGGAGCTCCGCCTGCTGCTTGCGGGCGCGCTTGCGGAGCCCGTCCTGGAGGTCCTTCGGCGCCGCGTCGATCGTGGCGATGAGCTTCGTCATCTCGTCCAGGTCCTCGGGCTTGCCCCGCTCCCGGAGGCACTCCAGGGACAGCTCGAACGCGTCCGCCCAGAAGCGGGACGGCTCCTTCGGGTGGCCGTCCTTCATCTCGCGGCAGGCGGTGAGATGCGTCAGCGCCTCGTCGAACTTCGCGAGCTGCCGCTCGCAGTACCCCAGGTGGAAGAGGTAGTACTGATCGAACCACGGGCGGCAGGGCCAGGGGACTCTCTTGTTCGTCTTCGCGTCGACCTCGCCCTCCTTCACCTTCTGCCACGCGCTCTTGAGGCCGGAGATCGCGTCCTCCCACTTGCCCTCGGCGATGGCGTCGAGCGCGCTCGTGAAGCTCGGGGGCGCGTCCTTGTAGTCGATGCGGAGGACCTGGTCGGGAGGGATCTCGGTGTTGCCGACCTTGACGCCCTTGAAGCTGTCCTGGGAGACCGAGCCATCGACGACGGACTGGTCCCGGCGGGTGACCTTGTCCTTCTGGGCCCAGGCGGGGGAGGCCGAAAGAACAAAGAACAAAGAACAAAGAACATAGAGGGCGGGGGAAGAGTCCCCCGCACCCCCGCCCCTGTCCTTCTCCGAAAGGGAGGAGGGGGATCGGGGGAGACTTCCCCCGCCTGCGCGGCCGTAGCCGCGGCCGCTTCGGCGTGGCGAAGGCCCGGTCCTTTCTTCTTGGTTCTCTGTTCTCAGTTCTTTCCTCATCACTTCTTCCCTCCCGTGAGCTGGCTCTCCTCCTTCAGGGTCTGCGGATGGACGTGGCGGGACGACGGCTCGGGGGGGCGGTCCTTGTTCGGGACGCGCTTGACGACCAGGGCGCGCCAGCTCTCGAACTCGTCGCAGAAGGCGCCGGGCTGACAGTCCTCGGCGGACCAGGCGCGGATCTGCATGACGGTGCCGAACTTCCGGCACTTGTCGCACTCGACGAGGTCGATGAGGCGGCCCTTGCCCGCGGCCGGGCATTTCTCGTCGGGGCACGAGCCGGTGCGTTCGAGGTTCCGGTCGGGCGGGTATGACTTCTCGCAGGCGGAGCACTTCATCCGCTTGAGGTCGTCCACGAACTGGGGGGCGAAGCGCTTCCCGCAGCCGGCGAGGGCCAGCGGCTCCCAGGTCTCGGTCAGATCGCCGCCGTCCTTCGGGCACTTCGTCTTGTCCTTGAGCCAGCGCGGGAGGAAGAGGTCGCCGCACTTCGCGCACTTCGCGCGGCGGATGTCGGCGCGGCTCTCGCACGCGACGCAGAGGGGCGCGAGGGTCTGCTTGCCGCCGCACGCGCACTCGGCGAGCGCGCCGCCGCAGGGACAAGCGCCGGGCTTGAGCGACCCGCGCCGGCACTTCCCGCACTTGTAGTGGGTCGGGCAGTCCTGCGCCGGGCCGCCCGCGTTTTCCATTTCCAGCGGGCAGTCGCATTTGCCGCAAAGGAACTTCCTGAAGCCGGTGAGGTCGAGCTTCGTCTTGCACTTGGGGCAGTCGGCGACCGGCCGCTCCGACGCCGTCTCGAATCCGCAGCCGCTCTTCGGGCATCTCAGCCGGTACTCGCGCGGCGCGTTCCCGCACCGCCAGTGGCGGCAGACGAAGGACGCGGCGCACTCGTGGCGGAGCTGGTCGTCCCAGGCGACCTGGAGGAAACCGGCCCCATCGCACGGCTGGACGGCGCCTTTGCACGCGGGGCAGGTCGGCGCCGTTCCCCGCTTGACCGCGGTCCCGCAGACGGTGCAGCGGTCGAAGAGGCACGCGGAGGCGCCCTTGAGCTGGGCGCCGGACATGACCTGACGGCACTTCTCGCACGCGAAGCGGCGCCCGTAGCCGCGGCCGTCCATCGCGGTGAAGAACTTGTCGAGCTTGTCGGGGTCGTAGAACCACAGGGACGCGGCGTGCTTCGCCGCCAGCCGGTAGAAGTCCTCGCCGATGCGGTTCCCCTGCATCAGGGAGGATGCGAGCGTCGCGTAGATATTGTCCGCCTTCTGGAAGAGCTTGAGCTTGTCGTCCCCGAGCGGCATCTCCTTCGCCTGGGCGAAGTAGCAGTCCGCGAGGTCCTCCCAGACGCTCCCCTGGGTGGTGCTGTCGACCGTCTCCTTCCCGATGATCTCGAGGAGGCTGTCGATCGCCTTCTTGAACTCGCCGGACTTGACGGCGGCGCGCGTGATCATGCGCTTCACGGCCTTCGACCGTTCCGGGGGGAGGGTGCTCCCGAACTCGGCGAGGAAGGTCTCGAAGAGGACGCGGGCCTTGCCGAAGAGGTCCTTCGCCTGGGCGAGGGTCTTCGCGCGCGCGTCGTCGTCGGTCTCCTTCCCGGCCCGCTCGAGTCGCTCCTCGGCGGCGAAGAAGAGCTTCTCGGCGATCGCCTCGAGCTGGTCGCCCTTGAAGGGCTCCGTGTTCGTCGTGTAGAAGACGTACCAGTAGTTCGCGGCGCGGATCATGAGCTCCTTCGCAAAGGCCGGGTTCTCGGTGCGCAGGTCGTAGGCCTTCTGCTCCAGCTTCTGCGCGACGATGATGAGCGCGCGGAGATAGTTGTCGCGGCCGCTGCCCTCCTTCTCATAGCGGTTCTTCAGCGCCTGCATGTCCTCCTCGGCCTCGTCGAGGTAGGAGCGGACCGCCTTCTTGCACTTGGGGCAGGCGCCTGATTCCGGCTTCACGGCGACCTTGCACTCGGGGCACCAACCGAGCCCGTTGTCGTCCATCCGGAGCTTCGCTTCGATGCGGCGGGCCAGAATGGACATGACGAGCTTGGGGTCGGCGTTCGGGTACTTCTTCTCGAGCCCTTCGGAGATATCGAGGGCCTTCCCCGGCTGGTTCTTCTCCGGATCCGAGTGGATGATGCAGGAATAGAAGATGGCGCCGATGGAGTAGCGGGTCACCTTGTCGTCCTTCGCCGTCCGCTCGACGGCGGCGAGGTATTCGGCGAAGCGGGCGAGCGCCTTGTCCCAGTACCCGATCGCCTCCTTCGTCCGCTGCGCCTTCTGGACGTCGGGCATGTTCTTGGTGCGGCGGACCTCGCGGATGACGATGTCCCCGGCGTTGTAGTAGTCGAACCCGATGCTGAAGATGGCGATCGTGCGGTACGTGCTGCCCGGTTTGCCGGCGACCTGTTCCCAGAGCCGGACGGCCTCGAGGTAGTTCTTGACGGCCTCGGGGGTGTTCTTGGCCTCGTACGCGGTGCGGGCCCTGGTCTCGAGGTCGATCGCCGCGTTGTAGGTCGGGCCGTCGCCGAGGAGGTCGCGGATCGCGGGCTGCGAGGCGGCCCAGGTGTTGTACTCGTTCAGCGCGCGCTGGTCGGCGGAGTCCTTGGTCTGCTTCGCGAGCCGGTTCAGGGCGTCGAGCTTGGTGAGGGCGGCCTTCTGGGCGTGCTCGCTCGCGAGCCAGGGCGAACGGTCGTAGACGATGACGGAGCAGGCCGCGGCCGCCTCGTGGTAGCGGCCGAGATGGAAGTAGCACTCCGCGATCTTGAGCCAGCAGTACGGGAACCACGCCTTGCGCTCGGCCTCCGTCTTGATCGCCGAGAGGGCGCGGCGGTACTTCTGGAGGGCCTTGTAGAGCCAGGTGACGCCGCGGCTGAAGATGTTGTCCGCGGATTCGATCGCGAGCTTGAGGTCGTCCTCGCCGGCGAACTCGCCGAGGATGTCGACGGCGAAGTCCTCGATCTGGGTCCCCGGGTTTTCGAGCTTGATGCGCTGGAGAAGCTCGATCCCCTTCTTCACCTCGCCGGCCTTGCAATAGGCCTTGGCCTGCTCGAGCAGGATGGCCTTGCCCATGTCCTCCTTCCTCGACTGGGGGTAGATCTTGAAGAGGTCCTCGGCGAGGCGGTAGGCCTTCTGGTACTCGCGGACGGCGGCGACGCCGCTCTTCGTGTCGCCGTAGGAGAGGCGGGCCTTGACCTCCCAGTAGTAGGCGCGGACGGCGAGGTCGCGGACCGCCTCGTTCCGGCGCGACTCCGGGTCGGTGAGGAGGCCCTTGGCCTTTCCGATGGAGGCGAAGCACTGGATCCAGAACTTCTCCGCCTCGGCGCGGTCGGCGTATTCGGCGAGGAGCTGGCAGGCGCGGCCGAGATAGATGAAGGCGTCGTAGGCGAGGAGGTACTGCTCGTACTGC